>JAAWIE010000076.1 GCA_022796195.1 Lawsonibacter sp.
ACCTGGTTGGCCTGAGCCAGCATGGCCTGGGCGGACTGAACCAGGATGTTATTCTTCACGTAGCTCATCATCTCGGAGGCCACGTCGGTATCACGGATGGTGGACTCAGCGTCGGTGATGTTCTCGGCCATGACGGACAGGTTGTTGCTGGTGTGGTCCAGACGGTTCTGGACAGCGCCCAGGTCGCCGCGGATGCTGGAAACGCGGTTGATGGCGTCGGTGATGGCCTTGACCGCGCCCTGTGCGCCGGTCAGGCTGCTGATGTCCACGGACTGGATGCCCAGAGCCTGAGCGTGCATGTCGCCGATGACCACTTTCATCTGGTTGAAGCTGTCGGCGGTGTCGCCGATCTGGAGGGTCAGGCCGCCCTTGCCGTCGTTGCCGTTACTCTTGATGAAGTCAATCGAGGTCTTCGTGGTATTCACTTCGGCCTTGATGCCGTAGGAGTTCAGCTGCTCTACGATCTGCTTCACGGAATCCGCAGTATTGCCGGTTCCGGTGTCGGTGTAGATGGCCTTGTAGCCCTGCTCCACCTGGTCGCCCCGCTTGACGATCTGGAACTTCTGGCCGTCAACCTCAAACATATTGTTCTCGGTGGGATCATCCGCAGCAGTGAAATCCACCGTGAACTTGGTGTCTGTGCCCGCATTAACAGCTTTAACGTCCGCAGCATTGTTACCAGTCAGTTTAGTGCCGTCGGAACTGTACTGGTCGACGTTGAGGATCTTGGTCAGGTCCTTCTCAGCGTTGGGATTGGAAATTTTGATCGTATCACCGGTAACGGAGACATTGTAACCCTGGCCGAACACGCCCTTCAGGGACTGAGCCACATTCTCGGCGGTCTTGGCGGCGGTGGAACCATAGGTGAAGTTGATGGTGGTGTTGCGGGACACGCCGTCCTTGTCCAGGAAGGTCAGTTCCATCTTGCCGGTGGTGCCGGCCTTGCCGCCGGTGGCGGCGCTGGCGCCAGAGGTAATTTGGAGGGTCTGCTCGAACTTCTGGCCGGCGGTCTCGGAAACAGCACTCATTGCGCCGTTTGCGAAAGCAGTCTTCACGGTGGTCGCGCCGGAGGGAGCCTGCTGAGAGCCGTCCAGCAGCTTGATGCCGTTGAAGTTGGCGGAGTCAGCGATACGGTTGATTTCGTCCTTCAGGGCGTCAACCTCTTTCTGGAGGTTCTCGCGGTCAACCTCGTCCTGATAGGTGCCGTTGGAGGACTGGGTCGCCAGGTACTTCATGCGCTTGAGCATGTCCTGAACTTCCTGCATCGCACCCTCACCGGTCTTGACCAGAGAGATGCCGTCCTTAACGTTCTTCTGGGCGGCTTCCAGGCCGGTGATCTGAGCGCGCATCTTCTCGGAAATTGCCAGACCGGCGGCGTCGTCGCCAGCGCGGTTGATCTTGTAGCCGGAAGAGAGCTTCTCCAGGTTGCCAGCCAGGGCCTTGGTGTTGTTGTTGTAGTTGCGATAGGAGTTCATCGCCATAATGTTGTGTTGGATTCTCATAATTCTGATTCCTTTCAAATAAATTTAGGGGTTTTGCCAACGTTGTGCCTTCGCTTCATCCCTGCTCCGGCACGGGGTTTTGCGCTGTCCTCCGGTATCCGGCCGGACTGCCAGCAGTTCAGCGCGGGTACTATATTTCAACCGGTCCGCGAAACCGGGTGAAACCATTTTCAGTCTTGATACACACAGTCCGGGCGTTTCCCGCCGTTGCGCTCCAGCACCTCGCCCCGGACGATGGGCACATCTTTGGGGGCGTTGATGGTGAGATGGACGCGGCTTCCGGACAGGGTGTCAAGCTGGACGACAATGTCCTTTCCAATCAGGAAATAGTCGCCCTTGCGCATGGTGATACAAAGCATACCTGACTCTCCCGAATTGTCATATCTCAGTGTGTTGTTCACAAGGTACATATTCTGAACTAACGCTTGTTTGCGTTGCCCACTTACTTAATCGGCCTGAATTCCGAAAAGTTTACCCCTTTTCAAAAATTTTTTGCCGATTATTTTTTCCGCTTTCAGGATGCTCGCAATGTATATCTTTTGAACAACCCAGGAATTGGAGTTCGACCGGTTCTTCACCAGCGCAAAAAGGCAGACCCGGACCGGGTCTGCCTCAGTTTGTCGAAAGAAGCACCAGCGAAACAGTGGTCACACTGGGGCGGAGGATTGTAACCGGGCCGCAGGCTGGCCGTCCCGAATCTACGCCAGCTCCCACTGGAAATTTTCCAGCTTCAGGCGGCTGCCCACCGTAGTCCCCTCCGGGAGCAAAAACATGGTGATGGAATGTTCCAGGCCCTCGTCCGTGACCAGTTCAGCATAGTCGCCGTTGACGGTCCGAACGGTATAATAAATCGCTTCCAATGAAATTCCCTCCTTCGGGCCGGACAAAAGTCCGGTTTATAGGACTGCTCCTGTGGTATCCTGTCCTCACGATACAAATGAAAGGAGCAAAACGCTATGGAATACAACATCGTTTGGGTGAGAGGTCATGTAGAGGTTTACGACTGGGCAGGACGGTTTTGCTTCTCCGCCGACAACGAGCGGGAAGCGCAGGAAGAACTGGCCCTTTCGGCCTGAGCCCAGCGCCGCAGCCCGCTGCAGCATAACACAAACTTACCGTTTGCGCAAGGAAAAAGGACTGTTTCGGCAGTTCTTTTTTCCTGTCCGGCGGCAAACAATATTTTTTTACATTTTTTTCCGTAAAACACTGGACTTTTCTAAAATTTATGATATGATGTAGCGGCTAATGGCTGTCTTGCGCAAAAATCTGCGCCTTTAGAGAGGATGTGCCCCCAATATGGCCAATTTTTCGTTCTCCATGTTCCCCAATGAAAATTTTCTTGACTTGCGGCTCTATCAGTACGGCTGGGAGGCGTGCGCCCCCCTGCACTCCTTCGGCCCCTCGGTGCGCAACCACTATCTGTTTCACTACATCATTTCCGGCAGGGGCTGGCTCGACTCCACCAACCGGGATGGCAAAACCCACAAGCACCATCTGTCCCAGGACCAGGGCTTCCTCATCTGCCCCCAGCAGGTTACCACCTACTGCGCCGACAAATCCGACCCCTGGAAATATGTCTGGTTGGAGTTTGACGGCCTGCGGGCGGCGGAATACATCGAAAGCGCGGGGCTCAGTCCCTCACAGCCCATCTACCGCCCCCAGTCCGCCCCTCAGGGACAGGCCGTGCGGGACACGATGCTCTATATTGCCGACCACTCCGACGCCTCCGCCATCAACCTGATGGGACATCTCTACCTCTTTCTCGACGGGCTGATTCAATCCTCCTCCACCCGGCGCACGCTCCATGGCGGACAGCTGAAAGACTTCTATATCCAAGAGGCCATTACTTACATGGAGCACAATTACTCGCAGGAATTGACCGTAGAGGACTTAGCCAACGCCTGCAAGCTCAACCGGAGCTATTTCAGCAAACTGTTCAAAGACAGCATGGGCTGTCCGCCCCAAGAATTCCTGATCCGGCTCCGGCTGTCTAAGGCCGCCGATCTGATGAAAACCACCACCAGTTCCATCGGAGGTATCGCGACGATGTGCGGCTACCCCAACCAGCTCCATTTCTCCCGCGCCTTTAAAAAGCGTTACGGCGTCTCCCCGCGTGAGTGGCGGGAACAGCATCAGATTTCGGCCAAAAAAGAGTGACCAGCATATTTGCCTCCCGCCGGGAATAGGCTGACAAAGGCAGCGGTCCCGGAACGGCGGCGCATGAGGACCCCTGCCCTGGCGTGCCAGCCGCCGGCACGCACCCCAAAGGGAGGTCGTTCTATGCAGCTGTATGAGCTTGTAATTATCGCGGTCAGCCTCTCCATGGACGCATTTGCCGTGTCCATCTGCAAGGGGCTGTCCACCGCCCGGCCCCGATTGCGCCATTGTCTGGTCTGCGGGGGCTGGTTTGGCAGCTTTCAAGCCCTGATGCCCATGGCAGGCTGGCTCTTGGGGGTTCGCTTTCAGGCGTTAATTGCTTCGGTGGACCACTGGATCGCGTTCTTCCTCCTCTCCCTCATCGGATTCAACATGGTACGGGAAGCCCAGGCCGGTGAGGATGAGGCGGTGAACGGCTCCTTCTCCCTGCGGGCTATGCTTCCGCTGTCCATAGCCACCAGCATCGACGCGCTGGCTGTGGGCGTCACCTTTGCATTCCTCCAGGTAGACATTCTCTCCGCCGCCGCGCTCATCGGGATGACCACCTTTTTCCTGTCCATCCTAGGCGTGCGGGCAGGCGCTGTGTTCGGCAGCCGGTTCCGAGGACGTGCGGAACTGACCGGCGGCGTAATTCTCATTGGGATGGGCGTTAAAATTCTGCTGGAGCACACGCTTCTGTAAGAACCCAAACGCACAACGGCAAGATACTGGCCCAGCGGGATTTTGTATACGGCCTCCTATCCCGACCGCCTTCCACAGCTTCACGGTAAAAAACGCGGGACCTGGAGCGGCCAGCTCCGGGTCCCGTATCTTGTTTATTTGCCTGTGTCCATATTATAATTGTCCCCAAACTGAAGGTCATCCACCGCAAGGTCCGGCTCCTTGGGGCGCTCGGGTGGAGCAAGCATGGTGCTGCTGCCATCCAGACGGCCATTCTCCACGATCAGAGACGCGGTTGCCACATCACCGTGGACACAGCCTGTCCGCTCCAGGCACAGGCTCTCACGGGCGGTAATACTGCCCGTGATATCGCCCGCCACACGAACCACGTCGGTCGTGATGGGGCCCTTGACAATTCCTGTGGTGGTGACAGTGAGGGTGCCCTTCAGGTTGACCTCGCCCTCCAGGCAGCCCTCCACACGCACGGATCCCTCTCCATGAATGGTTCCGGTGAAGGTGATGCCCTTAGCAATTACGGTGTTGTCCTGTGCCTTGGGCAGGGTAGGCAGCGCGTCAAAGGGCTCTTCAAACATATCTCCTTCATAGGGGGCGCTGCTGACAGGTTCCTGTTTGGCCGGTCCTCCAAACAAACCCATGACAAATCACTCCTTACATCATTGCAGTATGCCGGACGTCCGGCGGCGAAGCTCTGTGGATTTGAAACGATTATAGCAAATTTTGCCCGCCGGTGCAAGTAAAAAAAGAAGGAAAAAACGGTCTTTCATAAAAAGAAATCTTCCGGCGCAAAAAAATGCAGTATATTTGCTCCAAAATCGGCAAAATTTCCTTTCCGGACTTGCGGACCGGCCCAATCCGCACTATAATAGAACTACCAATTTTTACAAAGGAGAACCGCTTATGGCCCCAACCACTCCCAACCTCCAGCCGGAACCCGTCCCCTTCGGCGGCCCGGCCCAGCTGGCTCTGCCCCGCACCATCCACTTGGTCCCCCTGGACCACATTGCAGGATTCGACGTACGGCCCGGCTTCTATGAAAGCAACGGCGCTACCGCCATCCCTGGCGGCGTCAATTTTACGGTCCACTCCCATGGAGCGACCTCTATCGAGCTGCTTCTGTTCCGCCGTACGGAACAAGAGCCCTTCGCTGTGCTCCCCTTCCCCCGGCATTACCGCATCGGCAATGTGTACTCCATGATTGTCTTTAAGCTGAACATTGAGGAATTTGAGTATGCTTACCGGGTAGACGGCCCCTACGACCCCAGAAAGGGGCTGATCTTCGATAAGACCAAATATCTTTTGGACCCCTACGCCAAGGCGGTCACCGGCCAGAGCCAGTGGGGGGCCGCCGCACCCCGGGGCCAGCACTACAAGGCCCGCGTGGTAAAGGACGACTTCGATTGGGGGAACATGCCCCAGCCTCTTATTCCTATGGAGGATCTGATTATCTATGAGCTCCACGTCCGGGGTTTCACCAACGACCCCTCTTCCAACGTCGCCCACCCAGGCACCTTCGCCGGCATTATGGAGAAGCTGGACTATTTGGAGTCCCTGGGGGTCAACGCCATTGAGCTGATGCCGATTTTTGAGTTCGACGAGATGCAGGACTACCGGGTGGTGGACGGAAACGTCCTCTACAACTATTGGGGTTACAGCACCGTCAGCTTCTTCGCTCCCAACACCAGCTACGCCGCCAGCACCGAGTTTAACCGGGAGGGCAACGAACTGAAAAAGCTCATCCGCGCCTGCAATCAGCGGGGGATGGAGGTCTATCTGGATGTGGTCTTCAACCACACCGCCGAGGGCAACGAGAAGGGTCCCTTCTTCTCCTTCAAGGGCTTTGACAACAACATCTATTATCTGCTCACACCCGATGGACAGTATTACAACTTCAGCGGCTGCGGCAACACCATGAACTGCAACCATCCCATCGTCCGGCAGATGATTCTGGACTGTCTGCGCTACTGGGTGACCACCTACCGCATCGACGGCTTCCGATTCGATCTGGCCTCCATCCTGGGCCGCAGTGAGGATGGTTCCCCCATGGGTGCGCCTCCCCTGCTCCAGTCGCTGGCTTTCGACCCCATTCTGGGCGACGTAAAGCTCATCGCGGAAGCCTGGGATGCAGGCGGGCTTTACCAGGTGGGCACCTTCCCCGCCTGGAACCGCTGGGCGGAATGGAACGGCCGCTACCGGGACGATGTCCGCCGCTATCTCAAGGGCGACGTAAACTGCGCCCAGTGGGCCGCCCAGCGTATCGTCGGCTCCCAGGACATCTACGGCAGTCAGGGCCGCACCAATGCCTCGGTCAACTTTATCACCTGCCACGACGGCTTTACCCTGTGGGACCTGTTCTGCTACAACGAAAAACACAACCTCGCCAACGGCTGGAACAACACCGACGGGGCCAACGACAACAACAGCTGGAACTGCGGTGTGGAAGGGGAGACCGGTTCCTCCGAAATTAACGCTCTGCGCAAACGGATGTGCCGCAACGCGTTCGCTCTGCTGATGTGTTCCCGGGGCACCCCCATGTTCCTGGCTGGAGACGAGTTCTGCAACACCCAGTTCGGCAACAACAACGCCTACTGTCAGGACAATCTGATCTCCTGGCTGGACTGGCGGCGGCTGGACGAAAACCAGGATATGTTTGACTTTTTCCGATTTATGATCCAATTCCGCAAAACCCACCGGGTCCTGCGGGCTAAAACGGGCAGCGGCTCCTGTGGGTTCCCCGATTTCAGCTTTCACGGCGTCACCCCCTGGCGGGACCGCCCCTTCGACAGCCATGACCACTATGTTGGCGTGATGTTCTCCGGCTGGGAACGTGACGCGGGTCCTCAGGTGGTCTATGTGGCCTCCAACGCCTGGTGGGAGGATTTGACTATCACACTGCCCCAGCTCCCCGCCTCCATGTACTGGGTAAAGGCGGTAGATACCTGGGAGGCCCAACAGTGTGAAACCCCTGTCAGCGGACTGCAAATCAACATCCGCGCCCGGAGCGTTATGGTCTTTGTGGCAAAATAATCCCCTTTGATTCGGCTGCCTGTTGTCAAAGACTGTTTCATCTTATTTACGAATTGTTCATCGTTTAAAATTATAAGGCCAGGAATCTGCTATTAGATTCCCGGCCTTATTATTTTTGACGTATCGTGGTCTAAACCAAGAGGGCAGGCTGTTTTTCGGAACCCTATGCAGCCAGTTCATTGTTTTTTATCTCGAAGTATAGTAGACTTCTTTTACATAATATAGGAAAGAAGGTGATTCCAGCCATACCTTTTCCAGTGATAAGAACCTGTATTCAACCGGGAGCCGCTGGATGAGAGAGGGATTTTCCTGGCCAGACAGTGTCTACTCGTTGTGAATGCATGTTCTAAAAGGGGGGATGTCGGAAAAACTGCGTAATCACCAACATCAATCTGTAAGGAGGAATTGTTATGAAAAAGAGACTTGCGTCAACACTGCTCGTCCTGTGCATGGTGCTGACGTTCCTGCCTGTGTCCGTTTTCGCTGCGGGCAGTGAAAACACGGTTTACGAAATAAGCGAAAGCAGCCGCAACAAGACGATTACATCCGGCAGTGCAAACAACAGCGCTATTATTATGTCCGGCTGGAGCCGTGCTGTAGGGCCCGCATCCATGCGTTACAAGGTGCATAGTATCAATTGGTCCATCTCCGACACCTCGGTCGCAACGATTGAGAAAGGTGCTGTTACCAGCGAGAATATCGGCATCTCTGGAGCCATAGTGACGGCAAAGGACGGGCTGACCAAAGACACCACCATCCAGGTTTATGCTGTCATCCACTACGACACCCCTACCCAGAAAAACCTGACCGCAACAGCCTCCACCAGCCTGACCATCAAGGCGGCGGAAGCCAACCCGGACACCCCCCGCCTGACCGTCTCCTCCACAACGCTCAAACTTGGCATTGGGGAGCGTAAAACCGTCACCGCGACGCTGACCGGGGTAAAGGATTACGCCGATTACCGTATGGATTGGCAGAATATCGCCCATGATGCGGGCATAATCCTCCCCTATACCGTGTCCGGCGTGACGCCTGGCGACATTGGGAATGGCTACTCCAAATTTGACAGCCAGGGAAAGAGTACCATCACAGTAACCGGCCGGTCCAATGGTGAAAACACCATTTTCCCCATTCTTCAGACCAGCACGGGCGGCAGTCTGTCCAACGTTGGAAATGACGGCAGAAACAATATCACCGTGACCGTCGGCAGCGGCAGCGGTATTACCGTTGGTGATATGGACTTGCCGCCCATCACAATGGATGCCTCTGACAAAGGCAAGCTGGTATGGGCGAAGATCACCAAGCTGCCCTCCGGCACCACTTACACCGACTTCACTGCCCACTGGACTTTGGGGGATACCTCTGTTGCCTCCTTCTCTGAGACACAGGCTTTAGGCAAGGCTACCTCGTCCTATGACAGAAACTCCAACCGGTATCAGGCCGGCGTTTACGTGCGCGGCCCCGGAAAAACAACGCTCACCTTGGATATGTACTACCGGAATGAAAAAGTGGGCAGTACATCTACTACTGTGACGGTCACCGGCACAGGCACGCTGCCCAGCCAGGACCTGGCCTTTGCGGAATCTTCCAAGACGGTCACGTACGGCGACGTGCCCTTCACCAACACCGCCACAAACAACACCCCCAGCGGCGGCGCTGTGACCTACGCCAGCAGCAATCCCCAGGTGGCCACCGTCAACCGCACCACTGGCGAGGTGACCATCGTGGGGGCAGGCGAGACGACTATCACCGCCACTGCCGCCGCAGTATCCAATGCCTTCGTGGAGACCACCGCCAGCTATACACTCACCGTCCGGCCCAAGGCCATCACCGCTTCTGCTGTTGTGGAGCCCAAGGTCTATGACGGTTCCACCGAGGCCAAGGCGGCAATCACCTTCGACGGCCTTGTGGGGAACGACAGTCCGAAGTACCAGACTGAGGCCAGCTTTGACACCGCCGATGCCAGCACCGGCAAGACTGTGACCGTCAAAGTTACCCTGGTGAACGCCGGGAACTACACCCTGAAAAATGAGACGGTCATCCTCAAGAACGGCGTCATCAACAAAGGCCCCGCTCAGACCAAAACCAAGGAGCTTCCCATCCGGTACAGCAACACTGAAACGGTAACCTGCGACCTAAAGAGTGAACTGTCCGGCAGTCTCTACACTGCGGGCAAGGCCACCGGCAGTACAGAAGTTCTGGAAAGCTATCGCGTCGAAAATGGCGTTCTGTCTGTCCAGCTGAAGACCGGTCTAAGCGAGGATAAGGTAGGCAGTGCTGCCACAATTCCGGTTACCGTCACCTCCAACAACTTTGAAGATTCCACCATTACCATAACCATCCGCATCACGGATCAACTGCTTCCCCAGGTGTCGGCCCGTAATATCTCCGTCGTTTACAATGGCCGGCCGGTGGCCGGTTCCAGCATCCAGGGCACTGCCTCCTATGAGGGACAAACTGTGGCCGGAACCTGGTCCTTCAAGCCCGGACAGAACCTGACCAATGTTCGGGACAGCGGCAGTAAGACCGTGATATTCACTCCGGAGAACTCTGCCGAGTATGCTGTGGTGGAAACCACGGTAACGGTGGAAATCCGCAAGGCGGACCCCAGCGGCCAGCCGTCCTACACCAGCATCAACCGTTCCGGTATGACCCTGGCCGATGCCAAGCTCAACGCAGGCAGCATCACGGTCCCTGGGAAGATCGTCTGGGACAATGCCGAAACCACAGTGGTATCCGCCAACACCTCCTATGGGTGGACCTTTACTCCGGACGACACGGAGAACTATAAGGTTCGTACCGGACGTATTCAGCCTTATACGGTCTATATCGACAGCGGCAGTGACTCTGACTCCAGCAGCTCCGACCCCACCTACAGCGTGGACGTACCCAAGGCGACCGGGGGCAGAGTTCAGATTTCCCCCACCGGGGCCGTCAAGGGCCAGCGGGTCACAATCACAGTACGTCCCAACGGAGGTTATCAGCTGGATCAGTTAACTGTTACCGACGCCAAGGGCAACGAACTGACCGTTACGGACAAGGGCAGCGGCAAATACACCTTTATTATGCCGGATTCCAAGGTTACGGTAACCCCGGTATTCAAGGCAGATGCTTCCCAACAGCCTGTGATGCCCACCACCACCTTCCGAGACGTACCCGCCAGCGCCTACTATCACAGCGCCGTTCAGTGGGCCGTGTCCAAGGGAATTACTGCTGGCACCGGAAACGGTGTCTTCTCTCCCGATGCCAACTGTACCCGTGGGCAGATTGCGGCTTTCCTCTGGCGTGCGGCTGGACAGCCCAAACCCACAACTACTGTGAATCCCTTTACCGATATCAAACCCACAGATTATAACTACCAAGCTATTTTGTGGGCCTACGAACAGGGTATTACCAGCGGCACCGGCAGCAATACCTTCTCGCCCAATGCAGACTGCACCCGGGCACAGCTGGTATCCTTCCTGTGGCGCTCCGAGGGCAGCCCTGCGGCCAGCGGCAGTACCTTCCAGGATGTCTCCAGCAGCGCCTACTATGCAAACGCCATCAGCTGGGCGGTGCA
>JAAWIE010000077.1 GCA_022796195.1 Lawsonibacter sp.
AATACAGTCTTAAAAGATTATGTGCTTGGCTGCATTGGAGAGCAAGACAGCCAAGAGCCGCCCCCCGAATAACACACAGAAACCGCACCACAATCGTTTCCAGTGCCGCAGGAGGGTACAAATACCACCACGCCCCTGGATGGTGCTGAGGGGCCGCAGGAGAGGAAACAGAGGAGTACGGAATTTACTGTCCCCTTTTCGGAGAGGGAAGCTGACCCGTCAATTCGACGGTATAGGTGGGGTACGCAAAATTGCGCACTCCCCGAACCGGGGGAGCATTCCCCCGGTTCTTTTTTGGTCTTTATTTGGTCTTTATTTTTAGCAAAAAGGAGCAAAAAAGAGGGTAGGAAGAAAAAGGAAAAAATCAAAAAACATTGAAATTTCAATGAAAATTAAAAACAAAAAAACGCTAAAAAATAGAAATCCTCATTTTCGACTCCCGTCAGCCGCACCATTGCTCACCCCCCCCGAAATCCTTGTATATTCAAGGACTTCGGGGGGATTTTTTTGCCATTATGAAGCGACGGTTTTGAGGAATACAATATGACATTTGCTTGACAGGTCAGGCTGAACCTGGTAATGGAGCTGGTCAAACGCCTGAATATTGGCCGCATCTGTGACATTGTTTTCCGCCAGCCAACGGACCATCTGTCCACGAGCCATTTTGCACATGGTTCCCTTCTCAATGACTTTGCCGCCTTTCCATTCCCCAAAGGTGCAGGTGACAAACTGGACCGTTTTCGGCAGATGGGCCTCCACCGCTCTGCTGTACTCCTTGGAGGCCAGATTTAGTACGAAGTCTGTCTCCGAGGCCAGTTGACGGGCCAGACAGTCCCCCCAAAACTGGTACAGATCCCGCCGGCCATCTACCGCAAGTCTAGCCTGCATCTCTAAGCGGTAGGGGGTCACACCGTCGAAGGGCCGCAGCAGGCCGTAGAACCCAGAGAGAATACGCAAATGCTCTCGCAGATAGTCCAGGTGGGCCGTTTCCATCACGCCGGGGGCCATGTAACGGTACTGGAGCCCCTCATAGGCAACGACCGCAGGGGTGAGCACGCGGCGCAGCTCCATCTGTTCCAGGCGCTCTATATTCTGCTTAGCGATGGCGTCGCTGCACTTCCAGAGGGTCTGCAAATCCTTGGGAGCCATGTCCCGGAGGACATCCCTCAGCCGCTCTGTCCGTTCCAGAAACTGGGGCAGGCCATCCACGGCAAAGCTGTCCAGCTCCACCACCATCCTCTTCGCCGGGGCAATGATAATACGCACAGGCCAGCCCCTCCTAAATAATGATCCCCTCGCAGTGGTCAACCTCGTGCTGGATGATCTGGGCTGTCCAGCCGGTAAACGTCTTGAATCGGGTCTGGAACTGCTCATTCTGATACTGTACCTTGATGGACTGCCAACGTTTGGCCTTCCGTGTGCCGGTAAGGGAGAGACAGCCCTCTTCCGCCTCATAGGAGCCAGATTTTTTGATAATTTCCGGGTTAAACATGATCATGTACTTCCCCTCGTTGTCAAAGACGATGATCCGTTTGCAGACACCGATCATATTGGCCGCCATGCCCACGCAGCCGGCTTTGTGCGCTGCCAGGGTGTCCAGCAGATCATAGGCCACAGCCAGGTCTTCCGGGCTGGCTGGTTCGGCTTTTTGGCCGAGAAATGCCTCATCCCGCATGATCTCTTGTATCATAATTTGCACCTCCGGTGTATTCTTCCCATAGAGGAATTTGTGGTATACTGAATAAAATACCACAAACAAGCGAAAAAGGCAAATTCCACGCAGGGCGGCCACTGTCACGGAAATCAAATGCTATGCGGCCCTATGTGCCTTCATAGAGCCGCTTTTGTCTCTGGCCTATTCTCACTGGGTCTGTACATCTCCCACCGTCTGTCCGGATGGTTTTCAACGGGATTTCAGCACAGTGTCTTTTCATTTTCTGCAAACAGCTTGTCGTTGATGGCTGTCAGCGGAGTATGATGGAAGATGCCGTGGATGATAATAGCGTCCCGCTTCCGTTTGGGGTAGATCGGGGCATAGCCCGCCTGCTTCAACAGGGCATGGATATCTTCCAGTTCCAGCTCCATTCCGATGCACAGGCACAGAAGCCGGTCCCGCGAGGGCCTGCGCCGCCCCGAAAAGGTCTGGTGGAGGTAGACCTCGCTCATCCCCGCCCGCCGGGCCAGCTCCGCTTTGCTGAAGTTCTTCTTTTGATAGAACCCGGTCAGCATAGCGGCCACATTCCCGGTCATAAAACATTCCTCGTTGTCTTTAATATATTGGTCCAAATCGGCCTGACTCATCAGTTCCTGTCTCAGGTCCCCAGTGCACTTCTCCTTCATATCTTAAAAATCCCCCTTTACTTTCGTTGGTAAACTCGCTATAATGCTATTGCCATTGTACAAAACTCTGCCGCTTAATACAATATGCCGCGTGCATAGTGTTTAAGTTTTGTGGAGGTGACTGTCATCTATTCTTGGTTGTTAGAACGACTCAAGTGTGAATTTGAAATCCTCCGGCTTTTGAAGCAAAGCCCCCGGGGCAGTGTGGAGCTGATCCAGCACCGGGAAAGCGGCCGCCGGTTTATCCTCCGCCGGTTTACCGGCAATGGAGCGGTTTACCGCCGGCTTCTGGACTGCTCCTGCCGCCATCTGCCGCTGATCTATGAGGCGGTGGAACAGGACGGGGAAAATCTTGTCATCGAGGAGTATATTGAGGGCGACACCTTGGACTTCCTGCTTAAAGGGGCGCTGTGTTCCCCGGCGGAAACGAAACAGATTGTCCTGCAGCTGTGTCAGGCTTTGTGGGTGCTCCACTCCAGGGGCGCCGTCCACCGGGATATCAAGCCGGAGAATGTGATTTTGCGGGGAGCGGATGTATGGCTCATCGACTTCGACGCCGCTCGCCTTCACAAGCCCGAGGCGGAGACGGACACACAGATTCTAGGCACCACCGGTTTTGCCGCCCCGGAACAGTATGGCCTAGGGCAGTCCGATACCCGGAGCGATATCTACTCCCTGGGGGTACTGATGAACGTAATGCTTACCGGGGAGCACCCCTCCAAGCAGCTGGCAGAGGGCCGGACCGGTCGGATCATTGAACGGTGTACCCGGGTAAACCCGGCCAAGCGGTATCAAAGCGTGGTCCGTCTTATGGAGGCGCTGTGATGGAACCGAAACAATGCCCCCACTGCGGGGCTTCGCTGCCAGACGCAGCCGTATTCTGCCCCCACTGTGCCAAAAGCGTGAACCGCCGGACCATCCTTCAGCCGCCCCGGTATATACCGGGGCGGGTTCTGCGCAGCGCCCTGGTGCTCCTCGCTGTTCTGGCTCTGGTCCTGACGGCCTGGCTCTGTACCCGGCCAAAGGTCTATGACAACGGCACCGCCGAGGTGATTTACACCGACCGCGACGGAAGCTATCAGCTGCTCCTCAATTATTTCGGAAACCGGTTCCAGCCTATGACTGACTACGCCGAGGAGGTGGAGGAGGGGACTACCTCCAACAAGCCCTCCCGGCTGTTTATCAACCATGTGGACACCGGCGTCAATGCCAAGGAGACGTTTCGCCGGAAAATCGACTCTATTGCAGTGGAGTTTCTTCAAGGGGGGAACCCCACTGAGCCCTGGCGGTCCAGCGGGCCCGCCGTCCAGGACTACGACCAGGAGGCCGCCTACCGAAGCATTTTGACTTACACCAGCCGCAGCGGCGATATGGAACTCCGGTGGACCATCCGTATGAAAAACGGCGACACCATTCGCCTGTACCAGCGCATGGCACTAAGTATCGTCCCCACCCGGCACTTCTACTCGGAGGATGTCCCCATGAACACCATGGAGGATTTGCAAGCCCTGGTGGATCAGGTCGATGGAACCATAACCGCTGACGTTATTGTCTATATTCACCTGCCCGCTGTGACTTATGAAGGAAGCCTTGTTTTAGCGAACCGGTCCATAAACCTTGTTGGCAGCGAGGGCCCGGAGGGAACCCGCACCACCTTCACCGGCACTCTTCAGGCCATCGCTCAGAAAGGATACATCTGTCAGTTCAAGAACTTAGATTTTGTGGGAGACGGTGGAGGCGCGGGAGTATCCGCCTCCGCCCGGATTAACTTCACTGGCTGCCATTTTACCAGGTGGCGTACCGGCGTACTGTGCTACGGAGATTCCTGGGTGAACATGAAAGACTGCATCTTTGAGGACAATACGGTGGGGTTTCACTTCAATTCCAGCGGCAAAAACGCCAACGACCACATGTACAGCGGCAACCTGTTCCGGCACAACGATACCGCTGTACTGCTGGAGAGCGTTCCCGGTGATCAGACCCTGTATTTTGACAACACTCGCTTCTCCCGCAACAACGCCGACATCGACAACCGCTGCGGCCATGAGGTGAGCATCACCGCAGCCATTTTCGAGTAGGGAGGGAGTTCCCAGCATGAACGAAGACAAACCTGCAAAGACCTGTCCCAACTGCGGGGCCCAGCTTCCAGAAGAGATGTCCTTCTGCCCCCACTGCGCTCGGGACATCAGCAAACGCAACGAAGTATCTCCACCTCGGTATGGGCCGGGGTGGGCGCTGTACAGCGCCCTGATAGCCCTTGCCGCCCTGCTGCTGGCCGCAGGGCTCTGGTTCCAAAGCCGCCCCCAGATCTATGATAACGGCACGGCTGAGGTCCTCTATACCAGCGGTGGCGTGACCTATCAGGTTCTGGCCGGCTGGATGGACAACCGCTTTGATCCGGCTCAGGAGATCACCCAGCCGGTAAACCCAGAGGATGATACTCTGTACACCTTCCCCCAGTGCCTGTATATCAACCACCCGGACAGCGGCGTCAACACCATGGATGAGTTTATGGAGAACGTGGAGCGGGTTACCGCCTCCTTCATCGAGACGGAGCATGAGGAAGAGCCCTGGTACTGCGATGAGCCGGTCCCCAGGCCGGACTATGTCCCCGAAGCCGCCCGGGTCGCCAGCATCCACTTCTACGCCGGCAGCGGTCAAGGCCGCATCCAGTGGAGGGTCGAGATGAAAAATGGGGACGTGATCCATCTCTATCAGACCATGCAGACCCATCCCGTTCCGGTTTACCACTTTACCCCGGAGGACACCCCTCTGGACACCGTAGAGGAGGTACAGGCCCTGCTGGACAGCCTGGAAGAACTGACTGCGGGCGACTCCTCTGCGGCGGTGGACATCCGTCTGCCCCCGGTAACCTATGACAGGGGCATCACCATCCCCTTTGCCGTCAACCTCTACGGAGCAGAAGCGGGGGCGGAAGGACGTACCACCTTCACCGGGCCGATCCGGGTGTCATACCCTGGTGACGCCATCTCCTATCTCTACGATGTGGATATCGTGGGCGGGGGAGACGGGGTTGGGGTTTCTTCCTCCAACAGAATGTTTCTCTTTGGCTGCCGCGTGGACCACTGGCGCACGGGCTTATTGATTCAGGACACTTGGGTCAACGCATGGGACTGTACCTTCACAGACAATAAGATTGGCGTCCACTTCAACACCGACTCCGGGACTCCTATGGACAGCCGTTATAAGGGAGATATGTTCCGCAATAACGGCACCGCCGTTCTCTTTGAACGGGTGCCCAACAGAGTACATTTGGCCTTCCCTGAGACGGTGTTTTCCGGCAACGGCACCGATATTGACAACCGCTGCGGCTTATCTCTAAAAACGGAAGAAACCATATTTGAAGAAAACCATCCTTGAATAAAACAAACTGAGGACGGACCATATGGTGCGTCCTCAGTTTTCTTCCAATCCATAAAAAATAGTCTACAGGACTCGATTTCCCCGCTGCTTCCCTACCTCAGCTCAGCCACCGTGACGCCGTCTTCCCCTTCCCCGTAGCGGCCGGGGCGGAAGGATTTGATATAACGGCTGCGCTTCAGATAGGTGCGCACAGCAGAACGGACTGCGCCGGTGCCCTTGCCGTGGATGATGGTAACCGTCTCCAGCTTGCCCATCATGGCGGTGTCCAAAAAACGCTCCAGATTGGCGATGGCCTCGTCGGTCATCATGCCCCGCAGGTCCACCTGGGAGGGGACAGCGGCGGTGCGCAGGGTATGTTCCGCCTTGGCGATAATGCGGCGGACATCCTTCTGTGCCTGGGTCTCCCCCTCCACCACCCGGACCTCCTCCTGTTTGGCGGAGATCTTCAAAATTCCAGCCTGAAGCTGAAGGGAGCCGTCTTTGTTGACGGTGAGCACCGTGGCCTTGGTGCCCATAGACACCAGTTCCACCGTGTCCCCAACCTTGGCCGGCCGGGTGGGGGGCGGCGGTTCTACCTCGGGGGCAGTCCCGCCGATGTTCCGTTCCGCCTCGTTGAGCAGACGGCGTGCCTCCGCGCGGCCGTCGTTCACCTGCTGCCAGTCCAGATCCTGCCGCTTTTTCAACTCTTTCAGTTCGCTCAGGGCCAGGTCGCTGGCGGCACGGGCCTCGTCGATAATCGCCCGGGCCTCCGCCTGGGCCTTCTCCACCACTTTGGCCCGCTCAGCTTCCAGCTTCTCCCGGTACTCCCGGGCCTTTTCCGCTGACTGCTCCATATCCAGCTTGAGCCGGCGGGCCTCTTCCCGTTCCTTCTCCATCTCCTGCCGCTGCTGGTCCAGCCGGGTGAGCACGTCTTCAAACCGGACATTTTCTGCGTCCAGACGGGCGGCGGCTTTTTCGATGATATACTCGGGCAGTCCCAGCCGCCGGGAGATGGCGAAGGCATTGGACTTGCCGGGGATGCCTAACACCAACCGGTAGGTGGGAGCCAGGGTCTCCACGTTAAACTCGCAGGATGCGTTTTCCACCCCTGGGGTGGTCATGGCGTACACCTTCAGCTCAGCGTAGTGGGTGGTGGCCGCCACCTGGGCCCCCATAGCCCGGGCCGACTCGATGACAGCCGCCGCTAGGGCCGCGCCCTCCACCGGGTCGGTGCCCGCTCCCAGTTCGTCAAAGAGAATGAGGGTATCGCGGTCCGCCTCCCCCAGAATACCCACAATATTGGTCATGTGGGAGGAGAAGGTGGACAGCGACTGAGCAATGGACTGCTCGTCTCCGATGTCGGCCAGCACTCTGGTAAACACCCGGACGGTGGAGTCGTCTTTCGCCGGGATGTGGAGGCCGCATTGGGCCATCAGCGTGATAAGACCTATAGTTTTCAGGGTGACGGTCTTGCCGCCGGTGTTGGGTCCGGTAATGACCAGGGTATCGAACCGTTCTCCCAGCTCCAGGTCATTGGCCACGGCCTTTTTCACGTCCAGCAGAGGGTGCCGCGCCCCCCGCAAGTGCAAATACTTGTCAGATAGTTTGGGCTCGGTACACTCCAGCTTCAGCGACAGCTTAGCCCGGGCAAAGATCGCGTCCAGCCAGATGAGAAGTTGGTAATCTTCGGCAATGTCCTCCTTATGGGCGGCACACTGGGCGGACATCTCGGCTAAAATCCGCTCGATCTCCTTTTTCTCCTGCGCCAGCAGTTCCCGCAGCTCGTTGTTGGCCTTTACCACCCCCATGGGCTCGATAAAGAAGGTGGACCCCGAGGAGGACACATCATGGACCAGTCCGGGGATGGAATTTTTATGCTCCGACTTCACCGGCACCACATACCGGTCGGAACGGATGGTAATAATGGACTCCTGCAAATATTTGGCCTGGTTGGAAGAGATCAGCTTTTGCAGAATGTCCCGCACCTTAGACTCGGTGGCCCGCATATGCCGCCGGATAGAGGCCAGCTCCGGGCTGGCGGAGTCGGCAAGTTCGTCCTCCCCCCCAATGGAGTTGGTGATGGTGTCCTCCAAAAAGCGGTTAGGTGTGAGGGAGCGGAACAGATGGGAAATGGGCGTCTTCTCCTCCCCCGCCCCGTAGTCGGAGGCGGTCCGCGCCGCCCGCAGGACAGCGGCAATCTCCAGCAGTTCCCGGGTATTCAGGCTGCCCCCCATGTCCGCCCGCTGGAGGCTGGCAGCAACCGGCTTGATTCCCGCAAAGCCGGGGGTCCCCCGGACCACCAGCAGCTTGACTGCCGCAGTGGTTTCCGCTTGGGCCCGGCGGACGTCGTCCATGTCGTCCATAGGCCGCAGTTCCCGCGCCCGCGCCCGGCCTTCCTCCGTCACGGCGCAACCGGACAGCAGGTCCAGCACCCGGGGCAGTTCCAGGGTGGCCATGGACTTTTCAAATAATTCGCTCATAGGCTTTCTCCTATTTTACTTGTAATATCGTATCTCTCTGATGGAACCGTACATCCTGACAGTACTGGTAAATCTCATAGCGGCTCCTCTCCCAGTTTCTTTGCGCTCCATTCCGCCACAAGGGGACGGAATGGCTCCGGCACCTCCTCCGGTCCCAGCGAGTCGTGAACAGCGCAGGTGCCTGCCTCCTGGGCGGTCTGGTAGTACCACCGCTTGTAATCCAGCATGAGCAGGGTATCCGCCAGCTGCTTTTGCTGGTCCAGCACCGATTGCCGCTGTTTTTCAATCAGGTCCAGCCGCTGGCCGATGGTAGCGTCCCCCTGGCGGGACCAGTCTATGAAAGATTTGATCTCCTTCAGGGACATGCCCGCTTTTTTCAGACAGCCCAGTACCCGCAGCCACTCCATGTCCTCCTCCTTGAACATACGGATCCCTCCGCTGGACCGTTCCACAAAGGGGAGCAGCCCCTCTTTGTCGTAGTAGCGCAGGGTGGATGGGGCCACGTTCAGCCTCTGGGCCATCTCCCCTATGGTATAAAACATAGCATTTCCCCCAAGGGTCAACTTAAAGTTGACGTTCAATCATATAATTTTTTCCAAGAACAATATCATTATAGCGCACCGGTCCCGGTTCGTCAACCAAAGGGAAACTGCCTTGCAGAAAAGGCAGGCAGCGGCTGTCTGGTCTCCCTGTCCTATGTTATAACCGGCACACCAGCAAAGAGAACGCCAAATGAACCGCATAAAAATATTCTCCGGCGCGGTTCTCCCACGCCGGAGTGTTTTGGCACAAATTGATGCGTCATAAGTGGTAGATTCAAAACACCAAGATTTCCGACCAGATCTCGTGCGCCATCTGGTCCACCCGTTCAAAATCAACGTGTGGATTATAGATCGCCTCCAGGTTGTCGTGCAGAGCCTTGGCCTGGGCCAGTGAGTCCACTGCTTCTTCAACTAAGGCGGCAGACACCTTTTTGGCAAACCGCAGGCGGGGGCGGCTTCGGCGTATGGTTTCGCTGTCTGCCGCTGCGTCCAACCTGATGGCCCGGTAGGGCTTCTGAAGAAATGGCAGAGAACCGGTAATGGTGAGAAAAGCCAGATTAAGCTGGGGAATCAGCAGATGAGCCAGCCGCTCGGGCGCCATGGGGTCGGGACAGGCAATCACATCAAACCCGCTATCTACCGCCCCCGCCAGCAGATGGAGCAGCAACTCATGGGCCAGCCCGCAGCTGTCCAACAGCGTGTACACCCGCCCGCACTGAGCCAGGACGCTGCCATAGAGACACATCGTCCCCCGGTGCGTAACCGCCCCCAAAAAACGCTGCTTGACCTGTCCCGGCCGTTCTGACTTGCGCCGGGGAATCTCTCGGGCCAGAATGCCGCGGGCCCGCTTGGCCATCTTTTGGGATAAGGCATCGGTCAGCAGCATGGAACGCTGGTTCTCCATAATATCCGCCGCCGCGCTTAGACAGCGGTATGCCCGCTGATAACAGCCCTTGTATCCCTTCATACAGTCCATAATCTCCTGTTTCAGCGGCCAAAGTGCGTCTGCATCGTAGCAGTCCCCCATATTTACATAACGCTCTACAGCACCAGGAAATTTAGGTTCCACCACATGGGGCGCTGTTTCATAAGGACACTTTTAGGGGACAAGCTATTTGATAATAAGGCGTAACTGCTCAATTTTTACAACCAAATATGGAAAGCAGAGCTTTGGTACAGCCTGGCTTTTGACCTAATGATGACATTTACTCTGACGAAGAGTGTTCCGGGACAAATGAACTTTATATTTGTGAAAATGAGTCGCTAATTCTCTGCATGGGAATAAGCGACTCATTGTTTTAAATTAAACTAGAGGTGTTATAAAATGCGTATATTGAACTATGGATTAGAAATGCTTTTATCAAAGCGCCATGAAGATTTCATTGACTCATTGTATGAAGATGGAATAGATGTAGAAAAAGGTGTCTGGAATCATGATATGGTTGTAAATAACGCAAAGCAATGTGCAGAGTTACTAACATTTTACGGAGATTTGCAGGCATCCGAGTTTTTTCCGATTATTCTAAACGGACTCCGAGAAAAGAGATACTTTGACATCATGGCGTATATTTTCTTTGCAGCGGAATGCCGTCATTCTCCCCCGCCTAATAGTATTATTCAGCACGCGATCAACGAGAGGCTTCTTGAAGAATTTTGTGTTGCTTTACTGAAAGAACTGCGTACTTTGGCTGTAGAAGGGGAACATTGGGGCTGGTTTGACAAAACGGTTTCTCTACCGGTTGGATATTATTTAAAATGTGGTTATCCCTTTTAATCAGCCAGAGGAAAAGCCCGGATTATGGGATATATCAGAGAATATAATTAGGCCATGAACCAAAAATGGAGGGAACG
>JAAWIE010000078.1 GCA_022796195.1 Lawsonibacter sp.
ACAAGCTGCGCCGGCTAAGAAAAAATAAGGATTAAAACCTAATTAGAATTAAAGTAATAACTTACGTTTTAGTTTGTTGGAAATGCTAAAGGTTGAGTACTCCGGCATCACCACCGCCGCCATCTATGTGCTGTTCGGCATCGCGCTGAACGTGCGCCTGCCGTAATAAGGAGGGGACCGTAATGAGTGCGATTATTGCCAGCCTGTCCTTTTTTACCGACCTGAGGTTTGTCTTCCTGTGCGGCCTGGGTTCCATTGCCGGCCTGTTTGTAGGATCCATTCCCGGCCTGTCGGTCTCCATGGCCACCGCCCTGCTGGTGTCCATTACTTACTCCTGGTCCGCCCACGACGCTCTGGCCACCGTAATGGGGGTGTATGTGGTGGGCGTGTTTTCCGGCGCGCTGTCCGCCATCCTGATTAACATCCCCGGTGCGCCCTCCTCGGTGGTCACCACCCTGGACGGCTACCCCCTGGCCAAGCGGGGCGAGGCCTACAAGGCCCTGAAGTACGCCACCGTCTACTCCTTCATCGGCTCGGTGTTCGGGCTGGTGGCCCTGGCCCTGCTGGCCCAGCCCATCACCTCCATCGCCCTGAAGTTCCAGCCCATGGATTATTTCCTCCTGGCCTTGTTCGGCCTGGCTACCGTGGGCGGCCTGACCACCAAGAGCTTTTCCAAGGGCTTGATCAGCGCCCTGTTCGGCCTGTTCTTCGCCATGATCGGCATGGACTCCGTGCTGGGCACCCCCCGTCTGACCTTCGGCATCCGCGACCTGAACGCGGGCATCTCCAATGTCCCCGCCCTGGTGGGCCTGTTCGGCTTTGCCGAGGTGCTCAGCGTCATCTTTGACGGGCACCTGGACGCGGAGGTCAACTCCATCACCAGGCAGGTCGTCAAAATCAAGGATATCCTCAAGGGCTTCTGGCACAGCATGTACTACAGCGCCATCGGCACCGTGGTGGGCGCCCTGCCCGGCGCGGGCGGCCCCGTGGCCGCCTTCCTGGCCTATACCCAGGCCAAGAACATCGTAAAAAAGCCCAGCCGCCCCTTCGGCGAGGGCGCGGTGGAGGGTATCGTGGCCTCGGAGAGCGCCAACAACGCCTGTATCGGCGGCGCGCTGATTCCCATGCTCACCCTGGCCATTCCCGGCGACGCGGTCACCGCCATCATCCTGTCAGTGTTCTACGTCCACGGGCTCCAGCCCGGCCCCATGTTCCTGAAGACCAGCGCGGACAGCTTCCACGCCATCCTGGGCGGCGGCTTCATCGGCTGCGTGTTCCTGCTGCTGCTGGGCCTGCTGGTGGCTCCCCACCTGTCCAAAATCATCGCGGTGCCCAAAAATATCCTGATGCCCATCGTAACCCTGCTGTGCGTCATCGGCGCTTACGCCTGCAACAACCGGCTGTTTGATGTGGGCCTGATGTTCTTCTTCGGCGTGCTGGGCTTCCTGATGCGCTGCCGGGGCTACTCCGTGGCTCCCATGACCCTGGCCATCGTGCTGGGCAACATGATGGACTCCAACTTCCGCCGCGCGGTCTCTCTGGCCGTCTCTGCGGACAATGTGCTGCTGGCCCTGTTCGGCCGGCCCATCACCATGGTTCTGCTGGTGCTGACCGTGTTCTCCATCGTGACCAACATTCCTGCGGTCAAGCGCGCCTGGGCGCGGCGGAAAGCGGAAAAGCGGCAGTAATGCCGGCAAACCAATCCAAATGCAGCGGCCGTCCCTCCCGGACGGCGGACAGCCGCTGTATTTTTTGTACCCAATCCCCCATGAACCCTTCTGAAAATATCCAAAAGTGAGGAAAGGATGTTGATTTATGTACGCATATTCCCGCCGCGGCAGCCTCTCCGGTGAGATTGCGGTTCCCGGTTCCAAGAGCTGTACCATCCGCGCCGTCCTGTTCGGTATGCTGGCCGACGGCACCACCGTGATTCACAACCCCCTCCCCTCCAAGGACGGCCTGGCGGCGGTGGCGGCCGCCCGGTCCTTCGGGGCTGAGGTGGTTATGGACGAGAAGGCCAACACCTGGACCGTCACCGGCCTGAACGGAAAGCCCAAGGTGCCGGAGAACGTCATTGACACCATGAACTCGGGCACCACCACCAGCTTTGTCACCGGCATCTGTGCCCTGCTCACCGACGGATACGCGGTGCTCACCGGGGACGAGCAGATTCGCCGCCGCCCCTGGCGGCACGAGACCGACGCCTTGAAGGAGCTGGGCGCCACCTGCATCCACACCCGCCCCAACTGTGACTGCCCGCCGCTGGTCATTCAGGGCCCCCTTCACGGCGGGGTGTGCCACCTGCCCGGCTTCAACAGCCAGCACATCTCCGGCCTGCTGGGCCCCTGCGCCCTGCTGCCCAAGGGGGAGAGCGTGGACATCCTGGTGGAGAACCCCCTGGAGGCCCTCTACGTCCAGCTGACCGTGGACTGGCTGAAGCTGTTCGGCGTGAAGGTGGAGAACAGCCCCGACTATAAGCGCTACCACGTGGAGGGCGGGCAGAGCTTCAAGGCCTGCGACTGCCTGGTGGCCTCTGACTGGTCCGGCGTGGCATTCCCCCTGGTGGGCGCGGTATGCACGCCCTCCGAGCTGGTCATCTCCGGCGTGGACTTTACGGACAGCCAGGGGGACAAGGCCGTGGTGGACGTGCTCATTCAGATGGGCGCCGACATTGAGAAGGACCTGGAAGGCCACCGCCTGATTGTCCACGGCGGCAAGCCCCTCCACGGGATTGAAATTGACATGAACCTGATTCCCGACAGCCTGCCCGCCCTGTCCGTGGCGGCGGCCTATGCCCAGGGGGACACCCACTTCACCAGCCTGGCCCACGTGCGGGTGAAGGAGACCGACCGGGTGGCTGTGATGCAGGAGGTGCTGACCGCCTGCGGGGCGGACGTGGAAATCACCGCCGACTCCATGACGGTCCACGGCGGCAGGCCCCTGACCGGCGCTTCGGTGGACAGCCACGACGACCACCGGGTGGCCATGGCCATGTCGGTATGTGGCCTGCTGGCCGGCGGCGAGATGAAGATCAGCAATCCCGAGTGCGCCGCCGTCTCGTTCCCCGGCTTCTACGAGGCCATGAACAAAATCGGCGCCGGGTTTGAGCTGCGGTAATTTTTCCGCCGGAAAACAGACAGTGAACATTTGTTCCAATTACTTTATATCTTAAAAAGGAGGAAACATTATGAAAACAGTCAAGCTGCGCGGAGTAGAGGTGGGCGCCGGGATGCCCAAGGTGATTGTCCCCATTGTGGCCGCCGGCCGGGCGGGCATTGTGGAGAAGGCCAAGGAGTTCAAGAACCACGCCCTGGACGTGGTGGAGTGGCGCGTGGACTTCTACGAGGACGTGTTTGACACCGAGAAGGTGCTGGAGACCCTGAAGGAGCTGCGGGCCGCGCTGGGGGAGACCCCCATTCTGTTCACCTTCCGCACCAAGAAGGAGGGCGGCGAGAAGGAGATTGACATGGAGGCCTATATCGCCCTGAACACCGCCGTGGCCCAGTCGGGGAACGCCGACGCGGTGGATGTGGAGATCTTCTCCGGGGACGACGTGGTGCGCCGGTGCATTGACGCGGCCCATGCCGCGGGCGTGGCCGTGGTGGGCTCCAACCACGACTTCGGCAAGACCCCCGACAAGGCGGACCTGCTCTACCGCCTGCGGAAGATGCAGGACATGAACGCGGACATCCCCAAAATCGCCGTGATGCCCAAGAGCGCCGCCGACGTGATTGTCCTGCTGGACGCCACCCAGGAGATGCACAATCAATATGCCGACCGGCCCATTATCACCATGTCCATGTCCAACGGCGTCATCAGCCGCCTGTGCGGGGAGTGCTTCGGGTCCTCCATGACCTTCGGCGCGGTGGGACAGGTGTCCGCTCCCGGCCAGATTCCCGTAGAGCAGCTGAACACCGCCCTGAAAATCCTCCACGACGCCCTGGCTCCCAAGCAGTAAGGGGGGCGCGGAAAATGAGTCAGCATACGACGGGGCACACCAAGCTGCTGTGCCTGCTGGGCAGTCCGGTGGCCCACAGCATCTCCCCGGAGATGCACAACGAGGCCTGCGCCCTGCTGGGGCTGGATTACCACTACTTGGCCTTCGACGTACCCGCCGACCGGCTGGAGACCGCCGTCAGCGGCCTGAAGGAGCTGGGCGTGGCCGGCTTTAACCTGACCATGCCGGACAAGAACCGGATGGCGGAGCTGTGCGACGAGCTCTCCCCCGCGGCGAAAATCGGCGGCGCGGTGAACACGGTGGTCAACGACAACGGCCGGCTGATTGGCCACACCACCGACGGCGTGGGCTATATGATGAGCGCCCGGGACGCGGGCTGCGACCTGAAGGGCAAGCGCATGGTTCAGCTGGGGGCCGGCGGCGCGGGCACGGCCATTCTGGTCCAGGCGGCCATGGACGGCCTGGCCGCCATCGACGTGTTCAACACCAGGGACGCCTTCTGGCCCCGGGTGGAGGGCATTGTGGAGCAGCTGAACCAGCAGACCCAGTGCCGCGTCACCCTCCACGACCTGGCCGACCTGGAGCAGCTGCGCCGCAGCCTGGCGGACGCCGACCTGCTGCTGAACACCACCCCGGTGGGGATGTCCAAAATCCCCGGCTGCCTGATTCCGGACAGCACCTATTTCCACCCCGGGCTGGTGGTGTCCGACGTGATTTACGAGCCCAAAGAGACCGAGCTGCTGCGCATGGCCCGGGAGGCGGGGCTGAAGACCTTTAACGGCATGTATATGCTGCTCTACCAGGGAGCGGCCTCCTTCGAGCTGTGGACGGGGGAGAAGATGCCCACCGAGGCCATCAAGGAGAAATATTTCAAATAATCAAAAGCGCTCCGGCATCTCTTACAGGATGCCGGAGCGCTTTGCAATCAGATTCCTATACAATATACTGAGTGGAGCTTTCAATGGACAGCTTGGCGTCAATCTGCACGTCCTGGGCCGGCTCGCCGCGGATCAGGCGGAGCAGCTGCTGGGCGCTGCGGCGGCCGATCTCGTAGTCGGAGGAGGAAATACTGGTCAGGGTGGGGGAGACGATTTTGGAAATCAGATCCCCGTTGAGGCAGACCAGGGAGACCTGCCCGGGCACCCGGAAGCCCTGCTCCTGGAGCAGGTTCAGAAACCCCACGCCGCAGCGGTCGTTGGGGACAATGACCGCGTCGAAGTCGGCCCCGGAGGCCAGCAGCTTCCGGGCGCAGGAGTAGCCGGAGTCGTAGCTGAAGCCGCCGAAGGCCAGCAGGGCGGGGTCGGCCACCAGCCCGGCCTCCTCCAGGGCGCGGCAGTAGCCGCTGTAGCGGTCGTAGGCGGTGAAGCAGCCGTGGTCAGAGGCGCTGTAGTCGGCGATAAAGTCCTGATAGCTGAAAATCTGGTCCGCCCAGTAGTAGATAACAAAGGCGATGCGCCTGCGCCCCAGGCGCAGGAGGTAGCGGGTGCTGAGATAGGCGGCCTCCTCGTTGTTCAGGTGGACGTGGACCAGGCCGTCGGCGATATGGCGGGGCCCGGTGATGACAATGGGCAGGCCGGCCAGCTCCGGGGCGGCCTGCCTGGGGTCCCGGCGGCTGACGGGGGCCAGGATGATGCCTGCCGTGTCGGGGCCCCGGGCGCTGCGCAGGCAGTCCAGCTCCTGCTCCGGGTCGGATCCGGAGAGCATCAGGTTTACATGGTATCCCGCCTCCCGGGCCTCCTCAATCACGCCGGTGACGGTGTAGGAGAAGTAGGTGCTGGCGATGGCGGGGGCGATAAAGGTGATGCTGTTTTTTCCCTTGGAGGGGCCGCTGAACTGGTATCCCAGCTCCTGGGCGGCGGCAAAGACCCGCCGGGCCAGCTCCTTGTCCACGGAGGAGTTCCCGTTCAGGGTGCGGGAGGCGGTGGCGGGAGACACACCCGCCCGGGCCGCGACCAGCCGCAGGGTGGACTTTTCCGGCTTTGACATGTCAGGACCCCCTTTTACATTAAATGTAGCAAAGAAGAGAAAAAAAGTCAAGGGAATTCTGAATCGGAGAGAAACTGTTTCTCAATAACGGAGCTTTCGAGAAACAAATTACACAAAAAACGGCGGGGAAATTGTAGTGCTTCACCAAATTTTCCGGAAAAAGAAAAGAAAAATAAAAATCCCTTGACAAAAATAGCAAAACACACTATTATTCTTACAAGAGGAGAAAAAAGGTTTGTGAAACAATAAGAAACAAACCGAAAGCCCCCTGGACCGCATATCCCGTCAGGAAATTATGAATGAAGGAGCGTAACACTATGACAGGCAACACTTTTGGCAAAATGTTCCGGGTTACCACCTGCGGCGAGTCCTACTCCGGCTGCTTCCGCAAGAGCCCCGACATCCCCAAGGAGCTGTACGGCGGTCTGCTGACCATCGTGGACGGCGTGCCGGCGGGCATCCGCATCACCGCCGAGGACATCCAGGCGGAGCTGGACAAGCGCCGGCCCGGCCAGTCCCCCCTGGACTCCCCCCGCAAGGAGCGGGACCGGGTGTACATCTTCTCCGGCGTGATGGAGGACCAGCGCACCACCGGCGCCCCTGTGGGCATCGTGGTGCCCAACAACGATATCGAGGATATCCATGTGGGCCAGTACCGCGACTATAAGGACATGGCCCGCCCCGGCCACGCGGAGTACACCTTTATGAAGAAGTACGGCCAGTACAACGACTGGGTGGGCGCGGGCCGCGCATCCGGACGGGAGACCGTCAGCCGGGTGGCCGGCGGCGCGGTGGCCAAGCTGATTCTGGACAAGTACGGCATTGACGTAATCGGCTATATCACCGAGTCCCACGGCATCAAGGCCAGCGGCCCCATCACCTACGAGCAGGCCAAGGCCAACTACCGCAAGAACGACATCAACTGCCCCGACCTGGAGGCAGCCCCCAAGATGGAGGAGGACATCCTGGCCGTGCGCAAAACCGGCGAGACCTGCGGCGGCGTGATTGAGCTGCTGATTCACGGCCTGCCCGCCGGGCTGGGCGAGCCGGTGTTCGACAAGCTGGAGGCTACCCTGGCCCACGCCCTGATGTCCATCGGCGCCATCAAGGGCATCGAGTTCGGCGCGGGCTTCCGCGTGGCGGACATGGTGGGCTCGGAGTGCAACGACGAGATGTACTGGGACAAGGAGACCGGCCGGGTGAAGTTCTATACCAACAACGCCGGCGGCTTCCTGGGCGGCATCTCCAACGGCGATGAAGTGCGTATCCGCCTGGCCGTCAAGCCCACCCCCACCGTGGACGTGGTCCAGCGCACCGTGGACACCGAGAACGGAACCGACGTGGACCTGTCTCCCATCACCCGCCGGGACGCCTCCCTTCTGCCCCGCATCTACCCCGTGTGCGAGGCCATGGCCCGCATCGCCATCGTGGACGCCCTGATGCAGTTCAAGGGATACCGCGCCATGGAGGATATCGACGAGAAATATGACAGAATGTAATCAGAATTGACCGGCAAACCCCCGGCGCGCTGTTCGGAAAGCGCGCCGGGGGTTTGCTTTGGCTCCTCCCAACCCCGCCGGGGCTCTGCTTGGGCTCCGCCCAAACCCGCCGGGGCTCTGCCCCGGACCCCGCCGCCCTTTGAAAAGGGCGGCCCGAAACTTTTGTATGCGCTGTTTACGGAGGGGGGGAGAAAAAGAGCCCCCGGGCCTTGCGGCCCGGGGGCTGTTTCCTCAACGGAGGGGACTAGTTTTTCTCGAAATTACTGAACCCACTGAAGAGTATCAGTAGCCGTGAGCTTGGTTGTGCCGCCACCGGTGGTCCACTTTACGGTTACGGTAATCTCATAGTAGCGGACAAAGCCGGGATTGGCGAGCGTGATGGTGTCATGGAACATGCCGTCTCCGGTAATCGTTCCGGTGCTGCTTCTGACGGTGCGGGCATCACCAAGCTTCGCATCAGTGAGCGAATTGTACGCCTGAATTGTGTAAGTGGCGGTCACAGAGCCGGCATCAGCCGCAACGTAATCGTTAGAACCGGTATCATTCCGGATGCTGTAGATATAGGCATCAATATCCAGGTTGTTGCCGGTGAAACCGGTTGTCACCATATCATTGAAGTACCGGTTGCCGTTAGCGTTGAGGTTGGGTGCATCAGTGCCGTCGGGATCATACTTGCTGATGAAGAACGCTTTGATGGTGTAGTCATCCGTGTTGTAAGAGTAGGAAATGCGCAGATCACCAGGATCATTCACGCCCTGCTTCAGAGCACGGACTACCTTGGCAACAGAGGTCAGGCCGCTGTTGCAGGTGTCGACAATCTTGACGCTCTCGGCAATATTACCCTGGGGAGTCAGGCCGCCGAAGAAGTTCTCCACGATCTCATCGTACTTGGCGGTATCGTTGACCACGTAATAGGTCTTGTCACCCTTCTTGGTCTCGGTGGTCTCATCGTGGTAACTAAAATCTTCATTAGACCACGCATACAGGTTGTTGGTACCGTCAGGAGCGGTACCGACAGGACGGGCACCGGGAGTACCGCTTACAATGGTATCAATACCGAAGGGATAGATATCATCATTCTTGGCGAGATAGAAGCCGTCCCACTTGTCCTGAGCATCCGCCTTCTTCAGGTCCTTGTAGGTCTTCTCAACCAGGTTGCCGTCCAAATCGTACAGCTCATAGGTCAGGCCATCGGAGCTGTAGTGATAGTTGCCCTGATTGTAGTAGTATACCTGAGAGCTGTACAGCTCAACATCCTCAATCAGCATAGCGCCGACCAGCTGACGAGAGCCGGAGATGTAGCTGTAAACCTGACGGATGCCCTCGCCGCGATGCTCATCGTCGTTGGTAAAGCCATGGGCATTCTTCACACCGGTACGGATGGAAACGTCGATATCGTCCGTATCCTTATAGTTGGGGCCATAGTCGCCCTCCACATAGAAGTACACAGTGCTGTTGTTCTGATACAGAATATGGGTGCCGCCAGCGCTGGGAGTACCGGCAGCATTACCGGTATTATCATCCACCGCATAGTTGTTTTTCACGAGGGTGGAGTGGCTCTGCACCAGACGGACACCGGGCGCGACAGCGTGGCTGCCCTGTTCGCTCTGGTAAGCGTTCTTGATCTTGATGGTGCCCTTGTCGTCGTTGCGGGTCACATTCCAGATACCCAGAGCGCCCTGGCAGCCAGTGTAGGGGCTGACGTTTCCGCCGGGAGTGCCCTGGCCATTGCCCTGGTTCAGGCCGGTACCGGGTGTAACCTTGCCGTTGTGAATCAGCGTGCCGCTAGCACTCTCGTTGATTCTCTTGGGGTTATCAACGATGGTATTGGGGCACTCCTCAACCTTGTAAATGCCGCTGGTGCCGTCAGCAAAGAAGACATGAGCAGTCAGCTGGTAGTCAGTGTTCAGTGAGTTGGTGTTATGGATGACACCATACTGAGCAATATAGGCATAGTCGCGGGAAGCCTCAGCCTCGGTGATGCCGATCATCTCACCAAACTCGTCCAGAATCAGGGTCTCATCGGCCAAGTCCTTCACCAGCACAAAGGCGGTGAGTACCTCGTCATCCAAATAGCCAATCTGCTTCAGATTAGTGTCGGAGGAGTTGTGCCACACAGAGGACTCTACATAGGTCACACCGTCGGCAGTGATTTTCTTGGCGCTGGCAACTTCGTCAGACTTGCCGGTGATGCGGGTGATGGTAGCATCAACCAGATTGGCCTCGTAGAAGACCACAACCTCGTCCTTCAGGCCGATGTTGGTGACAACCACATAGTCACCCTCCTGAGCGTCATACAGAGGAACGTTCAGAGTGCCGTTGGTGGCGTGACCGTTATTGGTCTTCAGAACATACTCCATGTCGCCGCGGATTTCCTCAACCTCTTTCAGAATATCCAGGTACTGGTCCAGAACGATGACGTAGTCATACTCACCGCTCAGGTCCAGGTTGCCGCTGTTGGAAATCAGCAGCAACTTCTTGCCGGAAAGGTTGAAGTGAGGGGCGCTGATGCCGGAATTATCAGACCAACGGTTGTGGGGAGTAATATACTTGCTGGCATCCTCCACAGTAACGTCCATGGCGTAGTTGACATAGTAATTCTCAGGCTTGACGTCCAGAATGGAATTCTTCTTGAAGCCGGCGTCGTTGGCGGCCTCAGCCAGACGGGTGGTGTTGTTGTCATACTCAATCACGGCAGTCAGGGCAGCCTGATCAGTGATGGCGAAGACAACGGGGGCCTTCTTGGTGTAGGTGTAGTACACCTTCACGGCGTGGCCAATCAGGTTCAGAGAGGTGGAGGCGTTGAAGTCGAACTCGTCGCCCTCTTTGTACTCCTTGCGGCCGTCCTTGTCCAGGTCGGTGTCCTCGGTGAACAGAACAGTGGTCTGCGCATTGTTGGTGCTGGACTGAGCCAGAGCCTTCTCGGTATAGCCGTTGGCCATCACGATGCCCTCGACTACGTACAGCTTGAAGGTGTTGTACGCCAGGGTGTTGGCCTCGTCGTCGGTACCGGCGGTGACGACCACGTCACGGTTGGTGTTCTTGACGTACTGTCCGCGGTAGTCGTTGAAGGCCACCATCTGAGCGAACAGGGTGTTGTACACCAGCTCGGCCACGTTGTCACGGGTC
>JAAWIE010000079.1 GCA_022796195.1 Lawsonibacter sp.
CGGGAGTCGAACCCGCACGCCCTTGCGAGCACTGGCACCTGAAGCCAGCGAGTCTACCAATTCCACCACTCGCGCGTCTTGCTTTTGGGATTGGCTTGCACTCCTTAGCGCAAGAGAGATATTACCACATTCGACTTTCAATGTCAACACTTTTCTCAAAATTTCTCAAAGAATTTTTTTGGGAGTCTGCCTGGAAGAAAATCCGAAGCTTTTGTCCGGTTCCTATATTGACAGAACTGGAAGCCTTTTGTTATACTAAACAGGCGGCAGGAAGCCGTAAATGGACCAGAAGGTCCTGGCAGAATCATTTGAAAGCTGTGCCGCCAGCCAGAAAGCTGGGGGTTTGCCAGAAGGCATGCCGTATACCGGTATGCTTTTTATTTTTCAGAAAGAGAGTGGGGAACGGCATTGACGCTGGACAATTATTTTGCGCAAAATCCCAAAGGGGCGCTGGCCTTTTCAGGAGGGGTGGACTCGGCTTACCTTTTGTGGGCGGGCATTCAGGCGGGGGCCAGTCTGCGGCCCTACTTTATAAAGACGCCCTTTCAGCCTCGCTTTGAGCTGGAGGATGCCCAGCGGCTGTGTAAGGCAATGGGGACAGAGCTGACGGTGATTGAGATCGACATTCTTTCCGATTCAAAGGTGGCTTCAAATCCTCCTGACCGCTGCTACTACTGCAAACGGCGCATGTTTGCCCTGCTGAAGGAGCGGGCCTTGCGGGACGGCTTGCAGTTACTGCTGGAGGGCACCAATGTCTCGGACCGTGTGGAGGACCGGCCCGGGATGCGGGCGCTGGCGGAACTGGGGGTTCGATCCCCCCTGCGGGAATGTGGACTGGCGAAGGAGGATATCCGGGAATTGTCCAGACAAGCGGGGCTGTTTACTTGGCAGAAGCCCTCCTACGCCTGTTTGGCTACCCGGGTCCCCGCTGGACTGCCCATTGCTCGGGAGAGCTTGAAAAAGGTGGAGTGGGGCGAAACCTTGCTCTCCGGCCTGGGATTTCGAGACTTCCGCCTGCGGCTGACGGCGGGCGGCTGTAAACTGCAAGTATTGGAGAGCCAGCTTCCGCTGGTGATGGAACAACGGGCTGATCTGCTGTCCGCTTTGGAGGCGGACTTTTCAGAAATCACTCTGGACCTGCGGCCCAGGATTCCTACAGACTGAGGAGGGGGCATATTGGACAACCGGTACGACATTTTACAGCTTCTGCATCAGGTGGCGGAGGGCGCTGTCCCTCCGGAGGAGGCGCTGTCCCAGCTGAAACGCGAACCCTTTGAGGACCTGGGGTATGCCAAGGTGGATTTGCATAGAGGGGTGCGTCAAGGCGCGGCAGAAGTTCTATACGGGGCGGGCAAGACGCCGGAACAGATTGCGGGTATCGCCCAAGCGATGGGAGAGCGAGGCTGTGAAAATATCCTGATCACCCGGCTGAATCCGGAGGCGGCCAGCTTTGTGGCAAAGGCCGTCCCCTTGGATTATCACCCGGTTCCCCGGCTGGCCGTAGCCTTTCCTGGGGAGCGGAAGGCGCTGGGCCGTATTGTAGTGGCCACCGGCGGCACCAGCGATATGGCAGTAGCGGAGGAAGCCGCCCTCACCGCCGAGACGCTGGGTAACCGGGTTGACCGGCTGTACGATGTGGGAGTGGCCGGACTTCACCGTCTGCTTTCCAATCTGGAACCGCTGATGAGCGCACGGTGTGTGGTGGCGGTGGCCGGGATGGAAGGGGCGCTGGCCTCCGTCATTGGCGGTCTGGTGGACTGTCCGGTGATCGCCGTACCCACCAGCGTGGGCTATGGGGCAAACTTCGGCGGGCTGTCTGCGCTGCTGGCGATGCTCAATTCCTGTGCCTCTGGGTGCAGTGTGGTCAACATAGACAACGGCTTTGGGGCCGGTTATCTGGCGAGTATGATTAATCAAATGGAGGGCATCTCATGAAAACGCTATATTTAGAATGTACTATGGGGGCTGCGGGGGATATGCTCATGGCCGCGCTGTACGAGCTGTTGGATGAGGCACAGCGGGAGGACTTTTTAAACACCATGAACGCCTTGGGCCTGCACGGTGTCGAAGTCTCTCCCGTCGCTGCCAAGACCAGCGGCATTACCGGTACCCATATGCAGGTACTGGTTCACGGCCGCGAGGAACACCACCACGAGCATGGACAGGCTCATCACCACCACGCTACACCGGGACACATTGCCGGGATCATCGACGGTCTGGCTCTGCCTCAGGGGGTAAAGGAACAGGCCAAGGCGGTCTACCACGCAATTGCTCAGGCGGAGGCCCAGGCCCATGGCTGTAGTGTGGGGGAGGTTCATTACCATGAGGTAGGGGCGCTGGACGCAATAGCCGATGTGACCGGGGTTTGCTATGCTATGAATCTGCTGGCTCCGGAGGCGGTCTGCGCCTCTCCCGTTCATGTAGGGTGCGGCACGGTGAAATGTGCCCATGGCATTATGCCCGTTCCCGCTCCTGCCGCCGCCGCCCTGCTTATGGGTATTCCTACCTATGGGGGAACCATTCAAGGGGAGCTTTGTACCCCCACCGGCGCGGCTTTGTTAAAAACCTTTGTTCAGCGGTTCGGCCCTATGCCTGCTATGGTCCCGGAAAAAATCGGCTATGGTGTGGGCACGAAGGAGTTTGAACAGGCCAACTGTGTCCGGGCCTTCTGGGGGGAGAGCGACGGCGGAGAAAACGGGGCGATAGTCGAGCTGGTGTGCAACATCGACGATATGACCCCAGAGGCGCTGGCCTTCGCCGCTTCCCGCCTGTTGGAGCTGGGGGCCTTGGACGTGTACACGACCCCGGGAACCATGAAGAAGGGCCGTCCCGGCCATGTGCTCACCGTTCTATGCGAGCCGGAGAAGGAAAGTGAGATGGCCCGGCACATTCTGGCTCAGACCACGACCAATGGTCTTCGTGCCCGGCGGTGCGGCAAATATTTTCTTACTCCGGGTACGGGTGTGGTCCAGACCCAGTGGGGGCCTGTAGGGGTCAAGTTGGCGCAAGGGTTTGGGGCTTTTCACGCCAAGCCCGAGTTTGAGGGCGCGGCGGCCCTGGCAAAAGCCAACGGCCTGCCTTATCAGACGGTTTTTGAAGATGCCCTGCGGAAGTTGGAGCGCGGGCAATGAACAAAAAAACCGTTTACGGCTTGGGTGTCGTTATCCTTCTCGCTCTGCTTGCCGCCTGCCAAAGCGGCGTTGTCCCCCAGCCGGGGACAACCAGTCAGGTAACAGTCATCATGCCGTCTTCCTCTGAGCCGGAGGCTGGGTTTGATCCGGTCTTCGGCTGGGGTGCGGGCGAGCATGTCCATGAGCCGCTGATTCAGTCCACGCTGACGGTGACAAACCAGGATTTGACCATTGGCTATGACCTTGCCACCAGTATGGAGGCCAGCCAAGACGGCCTGACCTGGACGGTCACCCTTCGGGACGGCGTCCGGTTTACCGACGGAACCCCGCTGACTGCCGCCGATGTTGCGTTTACCTATAACACGGCACGGGATGCCAGTTCTGTCACCGACTTTACCATGCTGGATCGGGCCGAAGCCTTGGACGCTGCAACGGTGGTCTTTCACATGAAAACCCCCTTTTCCATCTGGCCTTACACTATGGCGAATGTGGGCATTGTGCCGGAACATTCCTATGACAGCACTTCCTATGGCGCCAACCCCATCGGGTCCGGGCGGTATATGCTGAAGCAGTGGGACCGGGGCCAGCAGGTCATTTTGCAGGCTAACCCAGACTATTATGGGGAAAGACCCCAGATGGAACAGGTGACCATTTTGTTTATGGAGGAGGACGCCGCGTTTCTGGCGGTTCAGGCGGGGCAGGCCGATCTGGCCTACACCTCTGCACCCTATGCGGACCAGAGCGTGAAAGGCTTTTCCCTCCTGTCCGTCCGGACGGTGGACAACCGGGGGATCAACCTGCCTGTCACTATGTCCGCGCCAACGATTGAGCTTCCGGTCCGCCAGGCCATCAATATGGGCATCGACCGGCAGGCCATGATCGACCACGTGCTCAACGGCTACGGTACGCCCGCCTACAGTGTGTGCGACGGCCTGCCCTGGTACAACCCGGTCAACGAGACAGAATATAACCGGTTGGGGGCTATGGCCCTTCTGGACGAGTGGGGCTGGCCCGTTGGGCCGGACGGTATCCGAGTCCGGGGAACCAGTGAGATGAAACTCAGCCTGACCATCCACTACACCGCCGGGGATTCGGTGCGTCAGGGACTGGCCGCAGAACTGGCCAACCAGCTTAGGGAGCTGGGCATTGAGGCGGATACCAAAGGCGTGGGCTGGGACACCGCCTATGATGACGCCCTGTCCAACCCTTTCGTCTGGGGTTGGGGGGCGCACACCCCTATGGAGCTGTACAACATCTACCACACTGCCCCAGGTTCTGACAGCGCCCTGTACTCGCCCTATTCCTGTGCGGAAGTAGACGAGCGGATGGATGCGGCCCTGACCTGTCCGGCCCTGGAAGAGTCCTACCTCCTGTGGCAGAAAGCCCAGGAGGAGATCGCTGGAGACGTGCCTTGGGTGTGGCTGGTGAACGTAGACCACTTGTACTGGGTCCGGGACGGACTGACCGTGGCGGAACAGAAAATTCACCCCCACGGCCACGGCTGGTCCATCGTCAACAATATCGACCAATGGAGCTGGGAATGAAACATCGACTGCAATTTACCGCAAAAAAATTGTTCCGCATGGTGTTGCTTCTGCTGGGGGTGAGCCTGACGGCCTTTCTGCTGATGGATGCCTCTCCGCTGGACCCCCTCCAAACCAGCATTGGACAGGTGGCGCTGGGGACCATGAGCCCGGAGCAGATTGCCAAGCTGGAGGATTACTGGGGGGTGAACACCCCGGCGGGAGAGCGGTATCTGAACTGGCTGGGGAGCGCCCTGCGGGGAGATTTTGGAAACTCTCTGCTCTACCGCCGCCCGGTGGCGGAGGTCATCGGACAGCGTCTGTCCAATTCTATGTGCCTGCTGGCATTTGCTTGGGGGGTCTCCGGCGGTCTGGGAGTGGCCTTGGGGGTGTTGGCCGGTGCCAATCGGGGCCGCTGGCCAGACCGGTTGGTCCGGGGAGGCTGTCTGATCATCTCCAGCACCCCCGCTTTCTGGCTGGCCCTCCTGCTGCTGATGGTATGTTCCGTCTGGCTGAAGATACTGCCTGTAGGGTTCTCCGTCCCCATTGGGACGGCGGCGGAGGCCGTTACTTTGGGAGAACGGCTTCGCCACGCTGTTCTGCCCGCAATCACCCTATCCTTGACCGGACTGGCCAGTATTGCACTTCACACCCGGGAAAAGGTGGTGGATGTGCTGGACAAAGACTACATTTTGTTCGCCCGGGCCAGGGGAGAGCGGCATATTCTCCGCCGCCATGTTCTGCGCAATGTGGCCCTGCCCGCCATTACGCTGCAATTTGCCTCCATTGGGGAGCTGATTGGGGGTTCGGTGCTGGTGGAACAGGTTTTCTCTTACCCCGGACTCGGTCAGGCGGCAGTGTCTGCCGGGTTGGGGGGGGATTTGCCCCTGCTGCTGGGGGTTACGGTGAGTACTGCCGCCCTGGTCTTTGGCGGGAACCTCGCCGCCGACCTGCTCTATGGGGTGATTGACCCAAGAATCAGGCGGGGGGTGGCCAGAGCATGAAGAATCGCCGCCAAAGCACCCTGATTCTGCTGATGTTTGCCGGAACTGCGCTGTGTGCCCTGGCGCTGGCCGGAGAATTGCTGTCCGGACAGGCCATGGAAGTGGATTTTGCCCGTAAAAATCTGGCGCCCTGTCTGGCTCACCCGTTCGGCACAGACTGGATGGGCCGGGAACTGCTGGCCCGTACCCTGGCAGGACTATCTCTGAGCGTCCGGGTCGGGGCGCTTGCTGCCGCGGTCAGCGCCGCCATCGCTCTCATGTTGGGCGCGGCCTGCGCCGTATTTGGCGGTTGGGTAGACGGGATTGTGTCTTGTATCATGGATCTGGTCATGGGAATTCCCCACATCCTGCTGATTCTGTTAATCTCGCTGGCCTGCGGCAAAGGAATGATGGGGGTTACCGTTGGGGTGGCCCTCACCCACTGGACCGCAATGGCCCGCCTGCTCCGGGGGGAGGTTTTACAGCTGCGGCAGGCTCCCTGGTTTCAGGCGGCGCGGCGGCTGGGCGTGTCCCGGAGAAAGCTGCTGTATACACATCTGGTTCCCCATCTGCTCCCTCAACTGCTGGCAGGAATGCTCCTCCAATTTCCGCACGCCATTCTTCACGAGGCCAGCGTCACCTTTTTGGGGTTCGGTCTCTCTCCGGAACAGCCCGCCATTGGCATTATTTTGGAGGAGAGTATGGGGGCGCTTACCACAGGCCGGTGGTGGCTGGCCCTCTTTCCTGGAATTTCGCTGGTGCTGGTGGTAATGCTGTTTCACTTGGTTGGGGAACAGCTGCGCCTGCTGCTGTCGCCGGCCAGTGCGCAGGAATAGGAGGTCGCGCCATGAAACCAATTTTATCTGTGGAAAACCTTTCCATCACCTTTACCCGGTATGGCCGTGGGCGGGAGCGGAAAGAGCTGTCTGCTATCCGTTCCCTCTCCCTGACTGTGGACCCAGGGCAGGTTGCGGCGGTGGTGGGCTCCAGCGGAGCCGGAAAAAGTCTGCTGGCTCATGCGATCTTCCACCTGCTTCCCCAGAACGCCCAAGTGAGGGGGAGCATCCTCTATGACGGCTATCCCCTGACACTGGAACGGGCTAAGGCGTTTCGGGGCAAAGAAATTGCGCTGGTTCCCCAGGGGGTCACTTGGCTGGATCCAATGATGCGTGTAGGACCGCAGATTTGCCGCGGAAAGCGGGATACAGCCTCCAAAGAACTTTGCAGGGAAACTTTGGCCCGCTACGGTCTGGGTCCTGAGGTGGAAGAGCTCTACCCGTTCCAGTTGTCCGGAGGAATGGCGCGGCGGGTGCTTATCGCCGCCGCTGTGATGGACACACCCCGGCTGGTGGTGGCTGATGAGCCAACCCCTGGACTGGATGCCCGAGCCGCCGCCCGTATTCTGGGACATTTTCGGGAGCTGGCCCAGGAGGGAACGGGAGTGTTGTTCATTACCCACGATCTGGAGTTGGCCCTCACGGTGGCGGACAAGGTGGTGGTTATGTATGAGGGCCAGACCGTAGATGAGACTGGCGCCGCCAGCTTTCGTACCGGCGAGGGGCTGACCCACCCTTACAGCCGCGCTCTGTGGCGGGCTATGCCGGGAAACGAGTTTCAACCGTAAGCTATATCGAGACAAGGAGGCGGTTTATGACCTTAGAGGCAAAAAATGTATCCTTCCGCTATCTCCGCCGGAACGGCTCGCTGCTGGAGCATGTGGACCTTGTTCTGAACACCGGGGAGCGCCTGGGACTTTCCGCCCCCAGCGGCCGTGGAAAGACAACGCTGTGTAAGCTGTTAGCCGGTTGGGAACGGCCGGATCAAGGAGAAATCCTGTTGAATGGGGTCCCGCTGGCGCAAAACTGGGGGTTTTGCCCGGTTCAGCTGTTGTGGCAGCACCCGGAGGAAGGGGTGGACCCCCTTTTGAAACTGCGGACCACTTTGTATGAGGCCGGGCCGGTGGAGCAATCGGTGTTGGACGGTTTGGGTATCGAGGAGAGTTGGCTGGAGCGTTACCCCGCTGAGCTGTCCGGCGGGGAATTACAGCGCATTTGTCTGGCCCGAACTTTGCGGCCCGAACTGCGGTTTCTGCTCTGTGATGAGGCTTCCGCCATGCTGGACCTGGTCACACAGGCCCGACTGTGGCGGTTTCTGCTGGAACAAACGGAACAACGGGAGCTGGGGCTGTTGGTAATCAGCCACGATACCCGGCTGCTGGAGCGGCTGTGTACCCGAATGATTTCGCTGTCATAAGTCAAAAAAGCACAGGAGACTGTAATTGTCTCCTGTGCTTCGATTTAAGATTTCACGCTTCCTTACACATAGATTCCATCTCTCAGCCGGAACTTATGAACCAGCTCCCGCAGCATAGCGGCCTGACCGGACAGCTCTTCACTGGCGGCGGCGCTCTCCTCGGCGGTAGCTACATTTGTTTGGACCACGGTGGAGATCTGGGCGATGCCATGGGTGATTTCCTCGGTGTCAGCGTCCTGCTGTTTGGTGAACTCGGCGATGCCGTCAATCAGCTTGCTCATCTCGTCCGCATGGGCCACAACCTCCAGCATAGAAGTTGCGGTATCCTGGGCGGCTTGTACCCCTTCGTCCATAGAATCCACGGTCTGGCGGAGCAAAACGGTGGTTTCTTGGGCGGCTGCGGAGGACTTTCCAGCCAGGGCGCGGACCTCGTCGGCAACTACGGCAAATCCCTTGCCGGCAGCGCCCGCCCTTGCGGCCTCAACCGCCGCGTTCAGAGCCAGAATGTTGGTTTGGAACGCGATATCCTCAATGGTCTTTACGATCTTGTGAATCTCTGTGGATTTGTCGCTGATCCGCTGGATTACTACCGTCATGTTCTGCATCTTGTCATTGCTGGTAAGCAGTCCGCTCTTGACATCCTGAGAAATGCGGCTGGCCTCCTGGGCGCCTTTCGCTACCTTATGTATGCTGTCGGACACCGCGCTGATGTGCCCAGCCAGAGCCTCAATTTCAGCCGCCTGCTCTGTGGAGCCCTGAGACAGCGTCATCGCTCCGTTGGAGACCTGTTCCGCTCCGGCGGCCACATCTCGGGAAGCGGAATTCATCTGACCAATGGTGCGGTTCAGTTCCACGGATATCTCATCCAGGGCGACTTTGATTTTCTCAAATTCACCGGTGTATTCATGTTGAAGGGTAAAAGCCAGATTGCCCTGCGCAATTTCCCGCAACTTTTCTGAGATTTCCTTGATATAGGCCACATAGTCGCGCAGACGCAGAGTGACCTGATTAAAGTTGTTAGCCAGTACGCCCAATTCATCCTGCGAGTGATATTGGATGGACTGTTCCAAATCGCCCTCGGCAATACGGGTAGCCACAAGGCTCAGTTCCTTCACCGGGCGGCCAATGACCCGCCGGACCTGGAACACCACAAGAAGAATCAGAACCAGCACCGCCACCACGGCTACCATAATCATGCTGGTGGTCAGCTTGGTCAGGTCCTGAAGGACCTCATCTCGGGACACATAGGCTACCGCGATCCAGTCGCTGTCAGGAACGCGCTCCACCTGGACATAGGTGTGGTCATGAAGCGACAGCCCGGTTTTTCCCTCCCGAATCTGCTGACTGGCATATTGGTACAATTCACCGCTCACCTGTCCCAGCATCTGCCCGATCATGCCGCTGTCCTGGTGGCCGATAATGATGTCGGTTCGGGTGTCTACCAGGAAAACCCCGCCGGTGTCCTCAATCCGAACCCCGCTGACAATTTTGGAGATGGAGTCCAGATACACGTCCGCTGCCGCAACCCCCCGAACGACACCATCTCGGGACTTCAAGACGCCGGAGGCGCCCACTACATAGGAGTTGCTGGCCTCGTCTATGTACACATCGCCCAGCAAAAAGTCATCCGATTTCAGTCCGTCTTGATACCATTTTTTTCCAAGTGGGTCGTAATCCGGACCCGGGACAAAACTGGCGTGAAGCAGGGTGCCGTCCGTCAGGCCGACATAAATGCCGGCGGGGTAGGCGTCGCTCTGTCCCTCGGTATGTCTTACATAGGCCCTGATTCTGGACGAGTCCATATTTTCATACTCGATGGTATCCCTTTGGATATCCAGCATGGCCAGGGTGCTGTTCATCCAGGCTTTCGTCTCTTGAAGCGTCTCGTTCGTGGTGGTTTGCAGCAGAGCCTCGCTTTTTTGCAGCAGAGTACGAGACATTTGAATGTACACATCGGCAAACAGCACTGCCACAGCGATGATCACGCTTATCACAATGGACGATACTAACTTCCCAGTAATGCCCCATCCCCGATGTGCCGTACTGGACTGCACCGCAGCGTTTTTCCTCGGTTTCATATTGATTACTCCCCTTTGCAAATTGATTTCCTTGTCCTGCCCCGACTTTCGGTCAGACTGTACATGGAAACACAATTGAACACTGTCGTAATTATATCTCTGACAGCGCAGAAAAACAAGTACTTTGTTTACAAAAGCGTCAGAATGATTCTTCAATTTTATTCACTTTGACCAAGTGGAAACAAAAAAGGGATTGAATCCGGTATAATGCCGCAGGAAATGGGATATTCATACAAAAAAGGAAGAAACTTGCAAAACAACGCCGTTTCAGCGGGTGTGTTGGGAAGTGAAAAAAGCGGGGGAAACAAATCTTTCCGAAAAACCTGTAAATCAAAAAATAAAGATTGCTAAATCGGAAAAAATATAGTACAATAGACCTCGCTATTTTGTTCCGCCCGGCGCGGAACAAGGCCGCACTAGTTGGGGAGATAGCGGTGCCCTGTACCCGCAATCCGCTACAGCGGGGATGAATCCCGGCCCCCGGACGTGTGGATGTATTGTCTGCCCTGGAAAAGCAGTGATGATAGACCGGTCCCGCGCAACGCGGCCCCGTGAACCGTGTCAGGCGGGGAACCGAGCAGCACTAAGC
>JAAWIE010000008.1 GCA_022796195.1 Lawsonibacter sp.
CTGTTTTCCTGGTCAACGGAATTTAGGGTAGGCACCAGAAAGCCTTGCAAATCAAGGGTTTCCTGTGTTGTCCCTATTATAACTCACTACCATCCCCTGGACAATACCGCCGGTAGCAGCCAGCAGGTCCGGGTCGGTTACCTCCACCATCATACTCCGGGTACCGTCTCCCTCCGGATATAGGTGGGTAATTTGAATGTCAAATTCCTCCACCTCATCGCCCCGGACGTTAGACAAAATGGTGGCCGGTCCGGCAGACACCTGCGCCCTGGAGGCCACCTCCACCGGTTCCACACCGCTGCCCACCAGTTCCTGGGGCATTTGACCAAACACCCCCAAGTCCGTATTGGCGTACAAGGTGCCCAGGTCCCGGGTCAGGTCAAACTGCCCATGAAGCTCGCCAGGTGCGCCGCTGGTCCCCTTCTTTACCTCGGAGACGCTGGCTGGCATGATACTGCCCGACTCCAGCGGCATAAGCATGGCCGTGTCCACATCGTTGATGCCGTGGCCCAGCGCACCAAACACACCGCTGGACGGGTCATAAAAGGTCACGGTGCCAATCCCTGCCATCGAGTCCCGCAGCCACACGCCCAGCTGGTAGACCCCCTGGCTGTTTTCCACCGCCGCTGCGGTCAGCTGAAGCTGACGCTGTCCCCGAACCGCCTGAATTGTGAGGGGTTCATCCTCTGACTTGGCTACCAGTGCCTGAACCTCCTCAATCGTATCCACCTCGCCGCCGTTGATATGGGTGATGACATCGCCAGTTTTCAAGCCGCAGTCCCGGCCTGGGTAGGAGGAACCGCGGTCCGTCTCTACCGGGGACAGGCCAACCACCAACACGCCATCTGAAAACAGTTTGATGCCCACTGCCTTGCCCAGCGGGATCACAGTGCGGCCCACCGTCTTTTGTGTGGGCTGAGCCGCGGTCTGCCGGGGTGCCTCCAGTGCAGCCAGAGCCGAGACCGCTGCTGCCTGTCCCCGTCCGGCCACAGCCGCAGACAGCATCAGACAGAACACCACCGCCCCGGCGGCCAGCCCAAACCACACTCCCGGCCCTTTTTTCTTCTCTTGTTCCATGATTTCCACCCCCTTGCCATCTCATTGTTCCAAATGTCCCCCGCCTGTTCACGGGTAAAAAAAGAGCGGACGGACTCAAACCGTCCGCCCTCTCATTATGGCCGGAGTTTCCCCAATTCAACCGTGGGGAGGAATACCACCATTTCCAGTGTTGGAGCGTCCGCCCTTGAAACAGGCGGACAAGGAAGTCTATCTGGAATTCTCTTCCAGGGCTGGAACATGTTACAGCTTTTTGTCCCACTCCTCTGGGCGGAAGCCGGTCAACACAAAGCCGTCCCCCACCAGAATGGGCCGTTTTACCAACATTCCATCGGTGGCCAGCAGCTCCAGCTGCTCCTCCTCGCTCATGCCGGGCAGTTTGTCTTTCAACCCCAGTTCCCGGTACTGGATGCCCGAGGTGTTGAAAAACCGTTTCAGAGGCAGTCCGCTGGCCTGCCACCAGGTCCGCAGTTCCTCTGCGGTGGGATGCTCCTCCTTGATGTGCCGCAAGTCGCAGGAAACACCCCGCACATCCAGGAATTTTTTGGCCTTTTGACAGGTTGTACATTTGGGGTACCATAGAAGCAGCATGATTCCACTCTCCTTTTTATTTTGCCTATCGTACCACATTTTGACAGCCTGTGCAACTCATTCACTCAATTTCTCCACCAGCATTTTCAGCTCACCCAAGGTGGAGACGGTGATTGTACTCTCCAGCAGTCGCAGCTGTGCCTTGGCAGGTATGGTGTCCCAGTAGGACAGCAGGGCCGCGTCGTGGCCCACCACGTCCTGAGGCAGACGGTAATACTGTTCAAATTGATCCATATATGCTCCTCCTCGCCCAGTTTGCCCAGGCGGGAAGGGTTCCATGCGTAAAACACAAAGGGAGGCCGCCCATTTTGAGCGGACTCCCTTCTTGGAACAATACTCAGTCCAGCTTGTCTTCCTCAACAACGGTTTCCACAGCATCAGCCACAGCCTCAGCGGCGGATTCCACGGTCTCGGCAACGGTCTCCAGCTCCACCTCGGGTTCGGGATCGCCGGGCTGCTTCAGCTCCGCGATGCGCTCGTTGTTGGTCTCAATCAGGGCCTTGGAGGCGGTGATCCGCTCACAGGCTGCGGCAAAGGCGCCGTCGGGAGAGGCGCCCTGTTCGGCGTAGTACAGCTTGCCGATCTCGATATACGCCTTCTTGATCGCGTCTTCCTCCGCCATATTGGCGGTTTTCAGCTTGGCAATCTCAGCCAGCCGCTTGGACTGGGCCACGCCCGCCTGGGCCATCTCAGTCGCTCTGTCCTTCAGGTTCTCAAACGTGCTTTTCAAATCCATATTAGTAACCTCCTTAATTTACGGTTTCCCGTCTGCTGCCCTTATTCTATCCGATTTTCCCCCGGGGCGCAAGAGGCTTTATCTTTATTTAATGAATTTTTCATGGGAGGTACATCAGGCTTTCATACTTTCGACAAATAGGAGGCCCATCAATACCGCCCAAAGTCACCGGAGCGCCCCTTAGTCACATCAGAACCGAACTCGTAGTCCTTGCCGGGGAGAATGGCGTTGAGGGTGATTCCGGCAATAGCGGCAACAGCCAGCGCCGTAAGCGTAATGGAGGTACCGCCGATGTGAAAGGTCAGCCCGGAGAACTCATTGTTAAAGCCCCAGATTTTAAAGCCCAGGCCGCATACCATAATAACAGCAGCAATAATCAGGTTCCGGGAGTTGGTGAAGTCCACCCGGTTCTCTACCACATTGCGCACACCGATGGCGGAGATCATACCATAGAGGATGAAGGACACGCCGCCGATGATGGCCGTGGGGATGGAGTTGATGACGGCGGCAAATTTAGGGGAGAAGGAGAGTACCACGGCATAGACTGCGGCCAACCGGACCACATTTGGGTCAAAAACCCGAGACAGCTCCAGAACGCCGGTGTTTTCTCCATAAGTGGTGTTGGCCGGTCCGCCGAACATGCCGGCCAGCGAGGTGGCTACACCGTCGCCAATGAGGGTGCGGTGAAGGCCGGGGTCTTCGATAAAGTTCTGCTCTACGGTGGCGGAGATGGCGGACATATCGCCGATGTGTTCCATCATAGCGGCCAGAGCGATGGGAGCCATAACCAGGATGGAAGTCACATCAAACTTTGCCAGCACGAAGGGCTGGAGCCCCACCGCATCTGCAGCGGCTACGCCGGTAAAGTCCACCTGACTGGTAACCAGGGCCACTGCATAGGGAACCAGAACCCCCAGCAGAATGGGGATAATCTTGATCATGCCCTTGCCCCAGATGTTGGCGGCTACGATCACCGCAATGGAGAGAATCGCCAGCCACCAGTTTGTAGAGGCGTTATTGATGGCGCTGGGAGCCAGAGACAGGCCAATCAGAATGATGATGGGACCGGTAACCACCGGGGGCAGGAACCGCATCACCTGGCGGACCCCCACCGCCTTAATCAGACCGGCCAGGGCCAGATACAACAGCCCGGCCACCACGATGCCGCCCAGAGCGTAGGGCAGTTTTTCTGCTCCGGACATTCCGGCGTAAATCCCGGAATCCAGCTCCGCCACCGCGGCAAAGCCGCCCAGATAGGCGAAGGAGGACCCCAGAAAGGCGGGAACCTTCCACTTGGTACAGAAGTGGAAGAACAGCGTGCCCAGACCGGCGAACAGCAGGGTAGTCTGAATGCTCAGCGGCAGGCCGTACCCCTGGACCAGAATGGGCACCAACACCGTAGCGCCAAACATGGCAAACATATGCTGAAGGCCCAGAATCAGCATTTTGGGCAGACCCAGCTGCCGGGCGTCGCGGATTGGTTCGTTGTTGTTCATATTTTTTCTCCCTTCTCTTTTCCAAACGTGCTTACCTCTGCGGACATAAAAAAAAGACAATCACAAACATGATTGTCAACGGGAAACAGAAATAGAAAGGCCAAACCCCACCGGACCGCAAAAAAACACAGAACGAAACATGGTTTACCCCTCCTTTTCTCGAAGGGATATTATAGCATAAAAACTCTGTACCAGCAAGAAAAAAATTTCATTATTTTATTTTTTGTCGGTTATGACAAATCTCATCAGCTTTATACTCTCTTTTTCGCCCATATATCAGCAGCAAGCAAGGCCACACACCACACCAGCAAAAGCACCAGAATCAGAATGGCGCAATTCCGGAAGAAATCCTGGGGCAGGAAGAGGATGATGGGGTCGCTCTGCCAATCAAACATCCAGTTGTCTTTCCCCGGAAAAAAGATGCTGTGGAAGACCACAAAGGCCCGGTCAAAATTCAGGGCAGCCAGTCCGCCCACGGTGAGGAAGGCGGCTCCCAGCCCCGCCGCCGCCCAGAAACCGGGGCCCCGGTCCAAAAAGCGGTGGGGGCGCACATGGTTCACTTTACACAATACAAACGCCCCGAGCAGCAGCGCCGCCGCCGCCTTCAGCGCCCGCAGGTTCAGCAAAAACAGCCCCCGCACATCGGCAAAGTGGTCCGCCCCAGACTGGGAAAAGGCCAGCGCCCCGGCGGCAAAATCCTCCCGTTTGCCCAGACAGAAATCCATCATCTCATTGTAGGCTCTTTCGATTTCCCCCCGGGGAAGCCCGTAATCCTCCAGCCCCATAGGGCCAATGTGGGCATAGTAAAAGCTCCGGCACAGCAGGGGCACAGCGACAGACCCGGTCAGCACTACCAGGGCAATCAGAACAGACAAAATGACAGACAGGGGTTTGCTGGTTTTCATGGAATCACCTTCGATGAATGGATCGGGCACATGCGCCGCCCCTACATCATACCATAGAAACCGCCTTCCGGCAACCAAAACAAGGCAGACACAGAAATCTGCTGCCTGCCTTGTTTTGTGTTTCCCTTGCCCACTAATGGGATGTATCTACAGATTTAATGCTGGAGTCTCCATTACGGGACTGTTCCAGCACCGCCGCCGCCAGCTTCTGGAAGGAGGCCCAAGAGGAAGAGGCGCCCGAAATAGCGTCTATGCTTCCACTTCCCTGTCCCTCCAGGAGCTGAGAGGCATAATAGCGGGTATACTCGTTGGGATACGTGCCGTTGGAGTGGAGCATTGTCTGCATATAGGCATTATCCCAGCTCTTAATAAAACCGCTGGCATTTTCCGCGTTGTATTCTACCGAGATAATGTTCCCGCCCTTTACCAGAATGGTAATATATTCCTTCCAGCCGTGGGAAAACTCCGCAGCCCGGGCGGTATAATAGCCGTCTTGGAGAGTAGCTTCGCCGCCGCAGGCGGTCAGAACTGCCGTCAGCATCAGAGCTAGGATTAAACTCAGCACCCGTTTCATTTTCTGATTTCCTCCTTCACCACGAATCTCTCGACCCGAAGGCGGAGGGCTTCCGCCTCCTTCGACAGCAGTCCGCTGGCCTGCTCTGTGCCGCCCGCGTTTTGCAGATTTCGCTCCGCAATGGCGGAGATGGTTTCAATCCGCTCCTCCATCGTGGACAGGGCGTTCTTCTGGCCCTGTACCGCCGAGACCAGCTGGTCGGTAATCCCGCTGATCTGGCTGGAGACAGAGGAAATATCTTGGAGGGAGCCTGCGGTAGCGGCGGTTAGCTTTACGCCGTTCTGAATAATCTCGCTGGTGCTCTTGACGGTATCTGCGGCGCTCTGGGCCGCTTCGCTGCTCCGGGCGGCCAGCTGGCGCACCTCTTCGGCCACCACAGAGAAGCCCTTGCCCGCGCTTCCAGCCCGGGCCGCCTCAATGGAAGCGTTAATGGCCAAAATACCGGTCTGGAAGGCAATATCGTCAATGGACTTAGCAATCTGTGTAATTTTGAGCGCATTGCTGCTGATGCCGTCCATTGCCTCCGAGAGGTCGGACATACGGGCGTTTGCCTGCTGGATACACTGGACGATCTCATCTGTCTTAGCACGGGTCTGGCTGCTGCTGTCTGTCACATTGGACAGCTGTTCTTTTACAATCGATACCTCATCCACCAGCTCCTCCGTGTACTGCGTCTGCTCTACGGATGCCTGATGCAGCTGGCCGGATTGGCCGTTCAGCTCCTCCGACATCTCGGCCAGCCGGCTGGCCGCAGAGCGAAAACCAGAGATGGTCTCGTTCATGGACTGGAGAATGGTATACAGGCTGGTGCGAATCAGGGCAAAATCCCCTTTATACTCGCCTTGCGGCTCGGCAAGCAGATTTCCCTCTGCCATCTGGGTCAGTACCTGCTGAATGTCCGAGATGTAGCGGTTGACGCTTCCCACCGTGTCGCTCAAGGTGTGGGTCAGCACCTCCAGCTCATCCCCAGAGCCAACCTGAACCACTTCAGTATGCAGGTCGCCGTCTGACAGGGCGATCATCCGCCCGGTTACGCTCTTCACCGGGCGGGAGATGGACCGGGCCAGCCGCAGAACCAGCAAAATAGAAATCACCAGTACTGCTACAGCAGCCAGCACCGCCACAATCAATGCACCATTGACATAAGAATTATAGTCCGCCTTAGGAACCTGCATGACCAAGGCCCACTGGGTTCCCCGGATGGGGGAAAAGGCCACCAGCATAGTTTTGCCGTCCACGGAGAACTCCGAAGCACCGGTCTCATCGCTGGTCACCCGGTCGATCACGCTTTGGTTTCCACCACAGAGCTGGGACATGGTGGTACCGGACAGAACCAGCGACTGGTCCGGGTGTCCGGCGACGTCGCCCTCGTGGTTCACCATATAGGCGGTGCCGCGGCGGCCCAAATTGATGTTGCTGATTACATCGTGAAGGGTATCGTATTTGTAGACGCCCAGCACATACAGGGTAGTCTCTCCATTTTCCTTAACCGGCATCCCCATGGTAATCGCCAGCTGGTCCTGGAACCTGGTGGACGCATCGGTAGTCAGATTGTCGGTCTCCTGGAGGAGGGCAAAGAATTCACCGTCCAGCCGCTCGGGCGCACTGCCGGCGCCTTGGAGCAGTCTGCCCTGCCTGTCATAAAGAGCGATGGCATACAGCTCATAGATCTCAGCGGCTTCGGTCAGCACTTCGTCCCGGCTGGCCCGAAGCGTGCCAGTTTCGTCTGGCGTTGTGAGACGGGTATCCCCTGCAATGGTCATCATGCGGTCCGCGAGCATATGGATATTGGCTTCTACCGTCTTAGAAGACTGCCGTGCCATGGGCTGCAAGCAGTCCAGAAGGATGTTGTTTGCCAGCGATTGCAGTGCCGCCGACATGATGACACAGCATACTGCCACAACTACAAGAATATTGAGCGTTGTACTTCTCAATATTTTACCATTCAGGCTTCTGTTTGTTTCCCGGCTGCGGGATTTCACCTTTTTCCCGGACACGTTCCACTCTCTCCTTTTCTAAAATTTCCCCTGAAACATAGGAAAAGCCCGCCAGTTTACCGGCAAACCGCTTCTGCGGCCGTCCGGCAAGGAGTGGGAGACTTTGCATCAGTATAGCATAGCCGGAACGGAAATGGAAGCGTCGTTCAATAGATTCTGTACCCAAAAACACAGACCGGTTTTGTTGAATTAACCAATGAAACCCCCACCCGGGAAGCGGATTTTGGAATCCGTTCCGGGTGGGGGCCGAGGCTCCTCCGTTACGCGCCGGTGCGCAGGCCGCGTCCGCTTCTATGCCGCGTTTGCCAGCTCCAGCAGCAAGGTGGTCAACAGCTCTTTCGGGTCCTGACCAGTGGATTTCATCGCCAAATCGGTCTGGGCGCAGCGGACCACTGCCCGGCGGCACCAGGGCAGGGAAAAACGCCTTGCACTGACCATCAGCCGGTCCATGGGGTATCTCATCCCCCAGAGCCGGCCTACCCAGGCGGCGTCCCGCCGCTGGTCCAGGGCCAGCCGGGCGGAGTAGAGCTGGCGCAGCTGCTTGCCTAGGGCGCTCATGATCTCGTAGGGACTTTTCTGCATCTGGTACAGCTCACCCAGCACCTTTGCAGCCTTGTCATAGTTCTTTTCCCCGATGGCATCGGCAATCCGGAAGACCACCGCGCTGAGTTGGGGAGTGGCCACCGCCTCAATATCCCCTCGGGTGATACGCTCCCCTTTGGCGTAGGCGCTGATTTTGCCCACCTCCTGCTGGAGGTTTTGCATCAGGTCGCCGCACAGGAAAATCAGCTCCTCACACAGCCGGGGCTCGATGTCCTTGCCCTGGGCCCGGAAGTGGCGGCGCACCCAGTCGGTCAGCTCCCGCTGTCCCTGCCGGACAAAGTTGACCGCCGTCCCATATTTTTTCACCGCTGCCGCCAGCTTGGTCCGGGCGTCGGCTTTGTACTCAATCAGATCATAGAGAAACACCACACAGCAGTAGTCTGGCAGATTTCCCAAAATACGGAGATACTCCTCCCGGTCTTTCTCCCCCGCTTTAAACAAGTCGTAGTCGGTGACCAGCACAAAGGTGCGCTCTGTCAGGATGGGCAGGCAGTCCACCGCCTCTTCCAGGGCGTGGGGCGACATGTCTTTCCCGGCAAGATCATGCCGGTTGAACTCCCCCAGCCCGCCAGGCAGCACCGCGTCCCGCAGGCGGCCGAGGTAATAGTCCCGCAGATAGGTCTCCTCCCCGTGGAAGAGGTAGAGCTGTCCCGGCGTCCCGGCGGACAGGTCCTTTTTCAGTTTGTCAAACCCGGAGGTATCCGGCTTGTTTTTGGGCGGCATAGCATCCCCTCCTATCCGTTCAGCCGCACCTCAATGGTTCCATATAGGTCGGTGCGGTAAATTTTGGCCCCCGCCTGGTCCAGACGCTCCATAGCGTTCCAGCCCGGGTGACCGTATTTGTTGTGCAAACCCACAGAGACCAGGGCAAGCTCCGGTTTTGTTTGGTCCAAGAGCTCCCAGGTGGTAGAGGTATCTGAACCATGGTGCCCCGCTATCAACACTTCCAGGTCCGGCAGCTGCGTCTGTTCCAGCAGACGCCGTTCACCCTCCTGTTCCATGTCGCCGGTAATCAAAGCGTCCAGCGCACCGGCTTGGGCCAGTACGGTCAGGCCCAGTTCGTTGGTGCTGCCTGCCTCCATCACTGGCGGAAACACAGTAATGCGCTCCGCCCCGGAACTGCCGAATTGCATCTCCCCCCTCACGTAGCGCACTGGGATATTCCGCTCTTCTGCGGCGGATACAATCTCTGCCCGCAGGGGGCTGTCCGCTTCCACATCGGGCAGAGCAATCTCACCCACATCCACCCGGCGCAGAAGCTGGGGGATCCCATTGGCGTGGTCCGCGTGGTAGTGGGACACCACCAGCAGATCAACAGAACTGCGCCCCAGGGATTGCAGATAGTTTGCCGCCGTGTCGCCCGGGTCATCCCGGCTGTCCCCGCCGCAGTCTACCAGCGTGAGGAAGCGGCCCGTCCGCACCAGAACACTCTGCCCCTGGCCCACATCCAGCACCGTCACCGCCATATCCCCCGCATAGAAGGACGCCCGAGTGAGAAAAATCATGTAGGCCAGCACCGCAGCACCGGCTGTCAAAGGCAGCCACACAGAACGCCGTCCCTTTGCCAGCATAAATGCCAGCAGAAGGGCATAGACCAGCACCAGCCATGTCCGGTAATACACCGATTCCAGCGGAAGAGCGGCCAGAGCCGGTCTGGACAGCTTCTCCACAACCCACTGGAGGTAGCGGGCCAGCCAAGTAAAGGGGACCGCCAGCACCGAAGCCGGACCGGGGAGGAAAACGGCCAGCGTCCCTGCGCCCAGGCCGCCCAGAAACAAAAACCCAATGGCCCAGATGGTGAGCAGATTAGACAAAGGTGCAATGAGCGAGACCATGTTGAAGTGGAGGGCCACCAGGGGTACGGTCAGCACCGAGGCCCCCAGCGTGGCGGACAGGCTGGAGATTACAAAATGCGGCCCCGCCCACAACACCTGCGCCGCTCTGGTTTTGGGCAGCTTGTCTGGGCGGAACCAGTCCTGGACCCGGTCAGACACCAGAAGGATGCCCGCCACCGCAGTAAAGGACAGCTGTAAGCCGATGTGGGCGGCAGAAAAGGGGTTAAGCCATAACAGAAGCAGCAGGGCCAGCGACAGCGAGGTGGGTCCGTCCCGCTCCCGGTCCAGCAGAGGTGCCAGCTGAAGCATCAGAATCATAACCGCTGCCCGAAGCACCGAGGGCGTGTTTCCCGCGATACCACAGAACAGCGCCACCCACAGGACGGTGAACAGGGCGGTGGACCGCCGTCCCCGTCCCAGCAGAGCGGTGAGCAGGCTCGCCAAAAAAGCAAGGTGCATACCAGATACCGCAACCGTATGGGACAGACCGGCCCGCTCCAAGGAGGTAGTAAACTCGTCGGTCAGGTTGTCTCGGTTGCCTGTTACCAAGGCCCGGACAAAACCGGACACATCCTCCGGAAATGCCGCATCAATGCCAGCTTTCAGCGCCTTGGACGCCCAAGCGGCGAAATATTGGGGTGCAATCTGTTCCGGATGCTGAATCTCCAGCCGTCCATAGGCTTTGGCCCGGAGGAAAATACCCTTGGCGGTGTAGTAGCTGATTTTCTCACCGGCGAAGGTACGGTCTCCTAAGGTGCATCGGGCAACCGTCCCAATCTGGTCGCCTGGACGCAGGTCCGCCCCCTGTTCATCGGTATAGAGAATCCCGGTCACCTCCACCCAGCTGCCGGTCTGCGCCCGGACAACCACGGTCCATCCACCGAAGTCTCCCTCCTGCGGCCAGTCCAAAACAGTGGCGCTAAGGCGGACCGTCTGCCCGTCCAGTTCCTTGGCCGGCTGGAAAAACACCGCCATATAGAGTGCGGTCCACAAAAATCCCCAGGCCAGCCCGGACAAAACCAGCAGAGCACGGGTTCTCCGGCGGCTTTTCTTTCTCAAAACCAGTCCTGTAACCAGCGTCAATGCCGCCAGTCCGCCGCCCAGGGGGAGCAGAACTGCATCCAATCTGCCGTAAATCGCCGCAAAAATGGCCGCGGCAAAGGAAAAGGCAAAGGTTGCCAGTATGCGCATCGATTCTTCACCCCTCCCGTTTTTCCGTTCCAGCGTACCATGTTTTGGAGAAAATTGCAAGGGGCCGCTCAGAAGTGTCCTGCCGCTCTCTCCCAGACTTGCCAATTGGACTGAAATATGATAGAATCATCCCAATTTCCCAAAAGGAGCTATGGCCATGATGGATTACTTTCATTTGAATATGGACCGGGACCATCTGCTCTCCCTATCCACTTTGGGGCTGGCCCACCTAGGGGACGGAGTCTATGAGGTAATGGTCCGCTCCTGGCTGGTGCTCCACGGTAAGGCCAAAGCCAAAGACCTCCACCGGGCTACCGTGAAGTTTGTGGCCGCCCCCGCTCAAGCGGAGCGGTTTGAGCGGATTCAGCCCATGCTTGCCGAGGATGAGGCGGACGTTTTCCGCCGGGGCCGCAACACCGCCCCCCACTCCATCCCAAAAGCGGCCAGCCGGGCCCAGTACCAGACCGCCACTGGCCTGGAGGCCCTGTTCGGCTGGCTCTACCTTCAAGGCCGGACCGAGCGGCTCAACCAGCTTTTTGCCGCCCTGATGGAAGGAGAATAACCGATGCCTTTTGATGCGCTGTGCCTGTCGGGCGTTATTCATGAACTAAATACCGGTCTGGCCGGGGCCAGGGTGGACAAAATCTACCAGCCTGGGCGGGACGAGGTGGTTTTGGCCCTGCGGACCCAAAATATGGGCAACGTACGGCTGCTGCTGTCGGCCAACCCAGCCCGCCCCCGGCTCCACCTCACCACTCTGCCCCTGGAGAACCCGGAAAAGCCCCCTATGTTCTGCATGCTGATGCGCAAGCACATGTCCGGAGCCCGTCTGCTGGAGCTTACGCAGACTCCACTGGAACGGGTGGCCGTTCTGCGCTTCGAGGCGCTGAACGATCTGGGGGACCGGGTGGAGCGCCGTCTGATTCTGGAGGCCATCAGCCACAAGACGAACCTGATTCTGCTGGACGGAGACGGGCGGATTCTGGACTGCATCCGCCGCGCGGGGGCGGACCTGTCCGGTTCCCTGGAGTCCGCAGGCGGGGGCAATGCTCCGCGTATCCTCCAGCCGGGGATGTTCTACCGCCTCCCTCCAGGGGTTGACAAGGAAAATCCCCTTACGGCAGACCGGGAGCGGCTGGAACAGCTGTTGTCCGCCGCCCCCGAAGAGGCCCAGGCGGACCGCTGGCTGCTGGATACCTTTGGCGGACTGTCTCCTCTGCTCTGCCGGGAGCTGGCCCACCAGGCGGGCGGCGCTGCTGACGTGCGCCTCAATGCCCTGGGTCCCCAGGGGCAGGCCCGTCTGTTGGACCGGCTGGAGCAGCTGCGGGAAAGGGTCACAGCGGGACAGTATGTCCCCATCATGATCTCCATAGACGGACGGCCCCGGGATTTTACCTTCTTGCCTGTGGGACAGTATGAGGGAATCGCTCAGGCCAGCCGCTGGCCCGCCTTCTCCCCCATGCTGGACGCCTTTTTTGAACAACGGGAGCGGCAGGACCGGGTAAAACAGAAGGGGCAGGACCTGATTAAATCGGTCACCAACGCCCGGGACCGGGTCAGGCGAAAAATTGCCAACCAGGAAAAGGAACTGGCCGCCACCCAAGACCGGGACCGCCTTCGCCGTCTGGGCGATCTCCTCACCAGCAATTTTTATCAAATGGAGAAGGGAATGGCCCGCCTTCGGACTGTGGATTTCTACGACCCGGAGGGCCGAGAAATCGAAATCAAGCTGGACCCCCTCCTGACCCCTCAGCAAAATGCCGCCAAGTACTACAAGGATTACAACCGGGCCAAAAAAGCGGAGGAGATGCTCACCATCCAGCTGGAAAAGGGCCGGCATGAGCTGGACTACCTCAACAGCGTCCTGGAAACAATCGCTTTCGCCGAGGGGGAACGGGATTTGGCCGAGATTCGTCAGGAACTGACCGACACCGGCTACCTCCGCCGCCCAGGCAAATCCAAGGACCGGGGCAGGCGGGTCGCCTCCAAACCCATGGAGTTCCGCTCCTCCACCGGACTGCGCATCTCGGTGGGCAAGAACAACAGCCAAAATGATCTGCTCACCTGCAAGCTGGCGGGAAAAGGTGACATCTGGTTTCACACCCAGAAAATACACGGCTCCCATGTCATCCTTTGGACGGAAGGCGGAGAACCAGACCTCCAGAGTCTGAACGAGGCCGCTATATTGGCCGCATGGTTCTCCCAGGCCAGAGAGAGCAGTAAGGTACCCGTGGACTATACCCCCGTGCGCTTTGTGAAAAAACCGGGCGGGGCCCGCCCAGGTATGGTCATCTACACCACCTATGAAACCGCCTGGGTTGCCCCGAACGGGGAACTGGCAAAAAAGCTGCGGGTAAAATAACCGAGCAGCCCGCCCCATAACCGCTCCAATTTCAGCCAGAATGATGCAAACGGCGCAGCCCAAAGGCTGCGCCGTTTCTGCCGCTTTCAGGCCGCCCGCTTGCGGACAGCATACTTTGTTACTGGGGCTTGTTCTCGCCGCCCTCTGAAGCGTCTTCCGGCTGGCCGGACTTCTCATCCCAGGGTGCTTCTTCTTCCGGCGGCTGGATCTCACCTGCATCCGGCTCACACAACGGGGAAGGGGGCTTGATTTCCTCACTGACTATGTGGATTGTCTTGGCAGGCGGTTCCACATCGCTGAGCTCCGCCTTGGGCCGGGTGGAGGCGTAGGCATCCTCCACAGCGGCGGGGTCCCGGCCCTCGATAATAGCCACCATCTCGCCGCCGGTAATGGTCTCCTTCTCCAGCAGATAGGCCACCACTTTGTCGATGTCCTCCCGGTTGGCCCGGATGACCTCCACAGCGTCCTTATAGCACACATCTAAAATGGCCTTGACCGCCTGGTCCATCACAGCGGCGGTGTCTTGGGCGCAATCCAGGCCGTAGCCGCCATCCAAATACTGGCTGCGGACAGACCCCAAGGCCATCATGCCAAATTCCTCGCTCATGCCATACATCGCCACCATGTTGCGGGCAATGTTGGTAGCCTCCTGAATATCCTGAGACGCGCCGTTGGTCATGGTTTCCATGACCACCTCCTCGGCGGCCCGACCGCCCATGGAGACGGCGATTTTCGCCATCAGTTCCTCCTTCGTACGCAGATTGGTTTTGTCCTCCTCGGGCATGAGAAGGGTGTAGCCCAAGGAACCCTCGGTGTGGGGTACGATGGTAATTTTCTGTACCGGCTCCGCGTTTTTCTGCTTGTAGGCCACCATGGCGTGGCCCACCTCATGGTAGGCTACCAGCTTACGTTCAAATTCGGTGAGCACCGAGTTCTTCTTTTCGCTTCCGGCAATGACAAATTCAAAGGAGGCCAGCAGGTCCTCTTGGTTGACCGCCCGGCGTCCCTGGCGGACGGCCCGAAGGGCGGCTTCGTTGACCAGATTGGCCAGGTCCGCACCCACCGTGCCGGCGGTAGCCAGAGCAATTTTTTTCAGGTCTACATCCTCACTGAGGCGGATGTTGCGGGTGTGGACTTGCAGGGTGGACAGACGTCCGGCAAGATTGGGCCGGTCGATGGTGATGCGCCGGTCGAAGCGTCCGGGACGGAGGAGAGCCTTGTCCAGCACCTCAGGCCGGTTGGTGGCCCCCAGGACAATAACGCCCTTTCCGGGGTCGAAGCCGTCCAGCTCCGCCAGCAGCTGGTTCAGGGTCTGTTCCCGCTCGTCGTTGCCGCCCATGCGGTTGTCACGGGATTTGCCGATGGTGTCGATCTCGTCGATGAAGATGATGCAGGGGGCCATCTTGCTGGCCTCTTTGAACAGGTCCCGAACTCGGGACGCGCCCACGCCCACAAACATCTCCACAAAGTCAGAGCCGGAGATGGAGAAGAAGGGCACCCCCGCCTCACCGGCCACGGCTTTGGCCAACAGGGTCTTGCCGGTGCCCGGAGGGCCGACCAGCAGCGCACCTTTGGGCAGTTTGGCGCCGATTTCGGTGTACTTTTGGGGGTTGTGGAGGATGTCGATGATCTCCTCCAGGCTCTCCTTGGCCTCATCCTGACCGGCTACGTCCCGGAAGGTGACGCCGGTCTTTTTCTCTACATACACCTTGGCGTTGGCCTTGCCTACGCCGCCGATGCCGCCCATACCGCCTTTTCCGCCGATCCCCCGCATGAGGAAGACCATGGCTCCCACCATAATCACCAGGGGCAGGACGGTGGTAAGCAGAAGGTAGAGAATTTGGGAGGAATTGTCCACTGGGGGAGTACCATGGCCCACATTGTGGTCATTGAGCAGGGCTTCCAATTCCAGGTCTGAGATGGGGGGCGGAGTGGTGACATATTCCGTCTCCCGGTCGTTCTGAATGGGCATCCAGGCAAACATATTATTCCCTTGCTGCCGGTTCTCGTCCTTGGGGATGTAGGCCAGGGCCTCTTCTTCTTTCCCCTCCTTGAGGGTGATGGTGAACAAGCTGGGCTCCAGCTTGACATACTCCACCAGTTCCGCCGTCACCCATTGGCGGAACACGGAGTAGTCCACCTGGACCTGATTGGAGCTGTTGTAGGAGTTGGTGCAGCTGCGGAACATCAATGTGAGAAACAGCGCCCACAAAATCAGCGAAATCAGGCCGATGGTGTTTTTTCTGTTGTTTCCTTTGTCTGGTTTCAAAGGAGCGTACCTCCATTTTTCTGCATTTTGCAAAAGGTCAAACGGTATCATACCACAGTCTCGCAATAAAAACAAGGAAATACCGTGTAAACTTCCGGTAAACTTTCTGTGACTGGAGTTCGGCCCCTTTCCACTTTAGAAACTCTGCTCTTTTTCACGGGAACTGGAAATTCCCACTTCCCACCAGAGGATAAATGTGGTAGAATGTATTATATATGTGAAAAACATCGGAAGGACTGGATTTTTATGAACAAACGTCCCCCATTGCGCCGCTCCGCACCTGTGGAACAGGAAAACGACGGCATCATCGAGGGCCGCAATGCCGTGATTGAGGCCCTGCGGGCCGGAGTCACCATCGACAAAATCTTCATCGCCAAAGGGGAGACAGATTCCGCCCTGGGCCACATCGCCTCCACTGCCCGTGAGAAGGGCATTGTGGTGGTGGATGCCGACCGGCGCAAGCTGGACGGCATGAGCCGCACCCACTCCCATCAGGGTGTAATTGCCCAGGCCGCCGTTCGGGAGTACGCCTCGGTGGACGACATCCTCAACGCCGCCCGGGAAAAAGGAGAGCCTCCCCTTCTTGTGGTGTGCGATGAGCTCAGCGACCCACACAACCTGGGGGCGGTCATCCGCACTGCCGACGCCGCCGGAGCCCATGGGGTAATTATCCCCAAGCGCCGCTCTGCCGGGCTGACGGCTATTGTGGGCAAGACCTCTGCCGGTGCAGTGGCCCATGTCCCGGTGGCCCGGGTCCCCAACCTGCCCGCCCTGCTCAAGCAGCTGAAGGATGAGGGCGTGTGGATTTTCGGCGCAGCTTTGGACGGGACTACATCCCTCTACCAGGCCGACCTGAAAGGCCCCGCCGCCATTGTGATTGGCAGTGAAGGGATGGGAATGGGCCGTCTAGTGACGGAAAACTGCGATTTTACCGTATCGATCCCCATGTTTGGCAAAATCAACTCCCTCAACGCCTCCGCGGCCGCCGCAGTGCTTCTGTACGAGGCGGTGCGGCAGAGAACGGGAGGATAACAGGCTTCCCCCTTCCGGGAGGCTAATAAGGAGCCCCACCCATGAGCAAGCAAGAAAAAGAAACGAATAAGGGCGATCTCATCGACGTAAAATCCCTGATTGGGGACGCTGACGGCGCAGGCTACTCCCTGGACGATATCATGGCCGAGTACGGCCATCCCTCCCCGCCGCCGGAAGAGAAACGCCTTCCTGCCGGAGAGGAGCGGTTCAACACCATCGAGTGGGCGAAAATCTCAAAGGGCCGGACCCGGCCTGCGGCCAGCAAGCCCCCCTGTTCCGGCGGACAGGTGGTCGCTTTTCCCGGAAGTCAACCCGTTTTGCCCAAGGAGCCCGACCCGCCCAGCGAACCGGAAGAACCGGCGGAGGAACTGGAGTCTGAGATGCCGGAACCCGCCCCGGTGATCCCTTTCCCAAAGGAAGAAAACGTCCTGTCCTCCTTCTTCAAAGATCTGAGCCGGAAAGCCGACGACTACGCCGACCACATGTTTGAAGAGGACGAAGCCCTGGACAAACAGGAGGTCCGCCGGCTGGAACAGCTCATCCCGGGCACCGACCTGGAGGAACTGGATGACGCACCGCCCTCCCGGCAGTGGCGGCGGCCCCGGCGTCAGGAACCGCCGCCCCCCGATGTTGCACCCGGCGAACTGGCCAGACGCCTTGGCCGGGGGCTGAAATGGATGCGCACTCGAACCCTGCTGCTCCTCCTGCTTACCGCCCTCTCCCTGCTGCAAACCCTGCTTCCCATAGCGGGCGTGGTACTGTCCAGCCCTCTGGATCAGCCAGCTGTCCAATGCTGTCTGTCCACGGCCTTGATGGGGACGGGGATCCTGCTGTCCGTTGATGTACTCTTCGTCGGGCTGTATCGGGCCTGCCGCCTCAAATTCGGAATGGATACTCTGGCCGCCCTGGCCTGCCTCTTTACCCTGGCCGACGGAATCGCCCTGCTCCTGTCCAGCCAGCCGCCGGCACGCCTGCCCTACACGCTGGTTTGTCTGTCCGGCCTGTTCTGCCTCCTGCACGGCACATACCACAAGCGATGCGCTCTGCGGCTGTCCTGCCGCACCGCCGCCGCCGCCTCCTCGCCCTACCGGGTCACCCTGGACCCGGCCAAATGGAGCGAGCGGGGGACCTATACCAAATGGTCGGGCACCCCCGAGGGCTTTGGCAGTCAGCTCCAGACCGACGACGGCGCCCAACGCATTTTCCGCCGGATATGCCCCCTTCTGTTTCTGGGGGACATCACCTTTGCCTTGCTGGTGTCGGTGGGTTCCGACCAGCCGGAACGGCTGGTGTGGGCTTTATCCGCCCTGTTTGCCGCCACCGCCTCTTTTGGCGGAGCTTTGGTCTACAGCCGTCCCCTCCATAAAGCGGCCCGCCGTCTGGCGGCCAGCGGGGCCGCCTTGGCCGGCTGGCCGGGGATGGCCGCTTCCCGCAAAGGAGACTGCGTCATTATCACAGACGGCGACCTCTTCCCGCCCGGCTATGTGGAACTGAACGGCATCAAGGTTTTATCCGACTTTTCTGCCGAGCGGGTGGTAGCCTATACCGCCACCCTCATCCGGGACTCGGGCAGCGGCCTGACCAAGCTGTTCCATGACCAGCTGCGTTCCATGGGCGGGCTGATGCGCCGGGCAGATAACCTGCAATGCCACGAAGGCGGCGGACTGTCCGCCAACATTCGGGGCGACCAGGTACTGGTGGGCTCCGCCGCCTTTATGAAGCTGATGGAAGTCCAGCTGCCCCAGGGGCTCAATGTGAAAAACGCCGTCTTCTGTGCCATCGACCGGGAACTAGCCGGGATCTTCGCCCTGAGCTATACCCTGCCCGACACGGTCTTCCCCGCACTGGAGGCCCTGATGCTGGAAAAGGTGGAACCGGTGCTGGCCACACGGGATTTCAACTTAATCCCTGCCATGCTTCAGCAGAGATTCAAACTGGCGGTCTCCAAAATGGCCTTTCCGCCGGTGGAACGCCGCCGCCAGCTCTCCGACGAGGAACAGGACCACAGCGATACCATTACCGCCTTGCTCTGCCGCGAGGGCTTGCTCCCCTTTGCTGAATCCATCACTGCGGCCAAGCGCCTGCGCTGGGCCACCCGGCTGGGCACCTCGCTGTGTTGTGCCGGGTCCGTACTGGGGATGCTCCTGTCCGCCTACCTCACCTCTGTGGGCGCCTATACCTCTCTGTCCCCTCTGAATCTGCTGATCTACATGCTCACCTGGCTCGCTCCCGTCTGGTTCCTGTCGGGCTGGGTACACCGGTTCTAGCGTTCGCTGGAATGGCGGTCAAAGTCCCCCCCCTGTTTTCGTCCAACCGGTCTGATTCCAAAGCTCTCCTTTGAAACAAAAAGTTCTCCGGCCTCTGGCCGGAGAACTTTTGCTGTTTCAAGACTTAGTAGGTCAATACCCGGTGAATAATTTGTGCCATATCCACCCGGGTCAGGGGATTCTTAGGAGCCAGACGCCCGTTGGAGATGGGCAGATAGCCCATCTGGACCGCATGGGCCATCGCTCCTTGCGCGTAGTTGGAGACATCATAACCGTCGCTGTAACCGTACAGGTAACTGCTCAGACCGTCATTAGCACTCCAGCCCACCGCCCGCATGGCCCGCTGGACCATACAGATGGCGTCCTGTCGGGTCAGCGTGTAGTTCGAGCCGTAAGCTCCATTGCCAATGCCGCTGACAATGCCCATAGCCCGCAGGGTGTTCACCGCCTGCGCATAGTAGGCATTGGGAGGAACGTCGTTGAAATAGACATAGCCGCCGGTAGAAGTCAAGCCGAACGCCTTATAAACCATCACAGCAAAATCCGCCCGGGTGATAGAGTGTTCCGGCCCGTACTGCGTGTTGGAAATCCCGTTGGTAATGCCATTCTCTCGGAGATAGTCCACCGCTGCCCGCTGAGCGTCGCTGTATGCGCCCATGTCGTTGAAGTAGGCTGAGCTGGTGCTGGGCGTGACAGTGATCACCAATTCTCCCTCAAACGTGGAGCCGCTGGAGTTTGAGCCGGTGTAGGGGATCGTCACTGTTCCGCTGTAGCCTGCCCGAGGGACAAAAGTCAGGTCAGAGATCAAGTTGCTCCCGCTGGTGCGGTAGGCAGTCCCGGAACTGGCCTGACGGCCATACCGGGTAGGGCTGGTGTACTGATAATAGATATAGCCCTGGCTGGAGGCGGGCATAGCCCCGAACTGAATGGAGGACAAACTGCCGCTGTTCCGCTTGAAGTCATCCCCTCGGAAATTAACCGGAGAGATGCGGGTGGAGTAGCGTACGGTCACGTCTGCGCTGGCACGGTCCACCGCAATTTCCACGGTGCCCTGGAATTCGTCGTTATTGTTGGAACGAGCGGTAAAATCCAGATATACCGTTCCGGTGTAGCCGCTCTTGGGAATAAATGCCACACGGTCCAATTCACTGGCCGCAATGGAGGTGCCGCTGGAGGTAATCCGGGTTCCCTGGTTGGAACTGGAGCGGTAGCCCCGGTACAGGTCGCCCTGGTTGCTCCCAGGCAGACTGAACCGGACGGAACTTACATTCCGGTCGGTCTCCCACTGGGAGAGATCATCAAAGTCGTCCCGGTTAAAGACAGCCGCAGAACCGTAGTCGGTCCGGTAACGGATCACCCGGTCGGTACTGCCGCTGGAACCACCGCCGCTGGAACTGATGGTGATCACACCCCGGAAGCTGTCGCCGTTGCGGGCACGGCCTGTAAAGGGGATATCCAGCGTCCCGGAGAAGCTGTTGGAGGCCCGGAACGACAGGTTATTGATCCGGTTTCCGCTATTGTTATAATACCGGGTACCGGTGCTGGTAATCCGGCTGTTGTTGTAGTACAGAGAACCGTCGGAGCTTCGGGGCAGTTCCTCAAACTGGATGTAGTCCAGAGTGAGGCCGGTCAGCTGGCGGCACAGCTCGCTGAAATCACTGTTGGAAAAGTACTTCGTCCGTCCGGGGGCGCAGGTGTAATGGATATCCCCCTCGCCGGTGCCGCCCCGCACGTTGATCTCTACGTTGCCGCTGAACTGGACTCCTTTGCCGCTCCAGCCGGTGAATGGGATGCGGACAATGCCCCGATAGTTCTCCGCCGGGACAAAGGTGAGGCGGTCGATGCGCGGGGTGTAGGTACCGAAGTAATAGACGGTGTCGGTATTGACCGTGATACCGGTACTGCCGCGGTAGTCGTAGTACAGCGTACCCTCGCTGGCGCTGGGCAGAGCGGTAAAACGGATGTAGTTCAAGACTTGACCACCCAGCAGCTTGCTGCAATAGTCGTCAAAATCCTCATCCCGGAAGGTGACCGCGCCGCCCTGTGCGGTGTTATAGGGCACGCCGCCGATGGCTACGCCGCCGCTGTTCTCCCGCTCTACAGTAATGGTGAGCTGGCCGGTAAAATATTTCCCGCCGCTGGTGCTGTAGCCGGTGTAATAAATGACCAATGTTCCAGTGTAGCCGGGGGCGGGGACAAAGGCGATGTTGTCCAGGTCCTTCATGCCGTAGCGGGTATTGAGGGCAACCCGGCTGCCATAGTTCCCCTCGCCCACATAATTGGTGTACAGCGTGCCCTCCCGCTCAGGAGGCAGGGAGAAGGTCACATAGCTCAAGCTCGCGCCGGTCTCCTGGTTGCAGACCTGATTGAACTGAGAGGCGCTCAGCCTGAGCGGAGTGTTGTAGGGGGTGGTGAGGGAGGATACCGGGGTAGTATCCCGGTTCACGGTAATGATAATCCGGCTGGAATAGTTCCGGAAGGTATCCGAAACGGCGGTGAAGGAAATGGTCACTTTGCCGCCGTTAAAGTTGCGGTTGGGAACAAACGTGATATCCTCCAAGCCCCGCTGTTCCTGGGAAGGATTGCGGTAGTAGCTGCCCGATTGGGCCACGCCCGCGCCGGGCTGGCTGTCCGAGGTGTAGTTGTAGTACAGCGTGCCTTGGTTGGTAGGGACGCTGACATTGGTAATGTAGTACAGTTTTCCGCCGGCCAGTTTGTTGAAATGGCTGGTCAGGCTGCTGAAATCCAGCACGTCTCCGGTGCCCATGCTCCCCAGTTCAATGGTGGTGCCTGCGTCTGAGGTGACCTCCACGTTGAAGGATATCTCATACCCGCCGGCAAACCCGACGATGGTGGTCCGGCCCGGGCCGCGGCCCGCCACAGTCCCGCTGGCAACCTCCGCGATGTTGGGGTCCGAGGACTGCCAGATCACGGCTTGACTGTTGTTCGCGGTGCCGTAACGGCCCAGGCGGTCCAGGGGGATCGACTTGCTGCCGCCCTCGGGAATGACGATGTCAGGGTCAAAGCCGTCTTCCCACTTCATGCCGCTGACTTCCACCTTGAGGGTGGCGCTCCGCTTGTTGTCCGGCTTCCGGCCTTTGATCGTGGCTGTAACTTCGGCCTCGCCGGGGCCGATGGCGTTGAGATAGGCGGTCTTGCCCAGGCTGTCCGCCCGCTGGACCGTCACGACCGAGGGGTCGCTGCTTTCCCACTCCGCCACGGCGTTGTCCGGGTCGCGGTTGGCGGTGATTTGCTGCACTCCGCCCGGCTCCATCTTCACGGACGATGTGTTGATCTTAATTGCACCCATCGCCTGCTCGACTTCTATCGTACAGCTGGCCTTTTTGCTTGTGATAGGCCCCCCGAAGGTGGGGTATTCGGCATACACTTCAATGGTTGCAGTGCCCGCTTTGTCCGGTTTTACCGTAATGGACTCGCCTGTTTTGCCTGCCACGCTGATCACGTCTGGGGTATCACTTACCCAGTGGATGTCCACACCCTCTGTCGAAGCTCCCTCCGGAACCGGGGTCACCTCTACTTCCAACGCGATCTCTTCGCCTGTGGTGACCAGCGCGGGCGGTTCCTCTTTCAGTTTTACGTTCAGCCCCGTCAATTCCGGCGCAGGGTCCTCCGCCAATACCGCCGGGGTCAGCCCAAGGGACATGGACAGCGCCAGCAAAACCGCCAGCCAGCGGCGGGATTTCCTTACTTTCCGCATTTGTAACACTCCTTTTCAGGTGCGGTTTTTTCATGGGATGATGGGAGACGGGAGCGGGCCGGAGCCCGCTCCCGCCGGGGAATATATCAGTTGGCTTCTTTTTCATACCAGAGTGAGCCGGCCTCATCCCGCACGCCCCACTGAACCTCAAGATAGTGTTTATAAAGAGGTGTGGTTCCATCAGGCATCGTACCTACCTGACGTTTTACAAGTTCAATACGCAATGATTGAGGTGCCGGTGAACCACCCGAGTTGTACAGAGTTCCAGCGGGAACCACAGCATACAACCCGCCTGTCGTAGATGCCCCCAATGTCAGTGTAACTGTTGTAGCTTCGGCACCCTGGCTGACGGTTGCACTCTTGATACCATCCGGCAATGCAGGTGTCCCAAAGAATTCCAACCCACTTTGAATCAATTTATAGTCTGTTCCGTCCTGTCTGTACAGCTGCTTATCGAAAATAAGTGTCACGGAACCTCCTGTCAGTTTCTTGTCAGCTTCATCTATATAGACATTACCACTTGCCTCAATCAGCCGAGGCGGTTCTCTGTCCGTAATTACAAGAGCCTGCGCACGGAACGAATAAATTGTTTCAACCGGTTCCATACCGCTGGTCTCCGAACCCCTGGCCATAGTCAACATATAGTATCTTGCACCAGGTTTTGCGTTCGTACCTCCAAGTTGGGTAACATCCTCCCGCATATCGTGTTCACCCTGCTGTGCGGACTGCGGGTCTGTACCGGGGAGTACATCCATTCCCGGCTGTATTCCGTTGGCAGTAAGCCAATCCACAAGCAATGTTTTTGCTTCAACCGAGGCATATAGATCAAAAACAGAATACCCGGTATTGGGGTCAGACAGTCCACCTGTATATACAGACCTCAGTGCATCCAGAATAGTATAATTTGCATACGCCGCAGGAAGATCCGGTTTGGCTACTGACTTGAATGGCGTACTCATCCACGGTTTGCTTTGCAGGTTTCCATCAGCATCGGTAAGGTAAATGTTCTTCAAGTCATCTTCCAAATACAGAAGATATTTTAATTTGGCATCCATATTTGTGATGGTCATGTTCATACCGCTGCCACTGGCACCCAATTCAATCTTGGGCCGCTCTGTCGGTTTGGTTTTGAACTTGTAAATGAAGATTTCAGACGGTTCCCCTGCCGAACCCAAAATAACAAAGTAAGCATAGTATGTCCGGTTGGACTGCAACCCTTCAATCTCTGTATTCGAAAGTGCGACCCCCTGGTTTCGTATCTCGCCAACAATGGCTTTAGAACTGCCAACCCATTCTCCCGGTTCGTTGATTTCGCCCCGGTCCGGAAGTGTAACCTTTACTTTGGGCCTCGTTCTCCACTCATCGCCATTGCGTGGTATATACTTCGGTTGGATATCAAACGCGCCGCCAGTTACCCCCTCCACTTCAATTCTTGTTGTAACAACAGGCACCCATGTACTTTCATCCGGGTCCTCCTCTTCACCTTGAGAAGCGGCGGCAATCGCATACTTCACCGTACCGGGGCGGTCCAGAGCAAGCTGTACTGTTACCTTGTTAGACGCTGGTTCAAAAGCGGGGTAGTGCTCTGCAAAGGAGGGCTGCAAAGAATCCACGTAATTCTTGGGCATATGCAGCCGTTTGGGGTCACTTTCTGCCGGAACATCTGGAACACCGATAGAGGCAATACCGCCCCTGCCCAGGCCTCTTTCCACCTGAGTAGTCCATGCCCGTTCCAGAATATTGACATTTTTGTCTCCCGTAACATCTGCCAATCCACTGGATGTACCCGCACCAGCATTTACATAGAAGTTGACATCTCCGCTCCAAGTTGCCGGATTGTTGCCTGTGCTGCTGTTTCCAATCCGGTTAATGGAAATTACAAATTCATAGTATATATTGCCGCTGTCATCCAGCAAATTGATATCCGGGAATTCCTTATTGCAGTCACAGAAATAGTTCTGCAAACTCTTTCCGAACAAATTACCATCCGATGTATAAATGCGGCCGCTGTTGCCCAAGTAAACCCAACCGTTATCATCCGGCCGACCGTATTTGAACATATTCGGCAGACCATAGGCATCTGTGGGCTTATTTGCTTGGTCTAATGTGGCCTCCCCTGTCAATTTTTCTCCTCTGGAGTCCACAACCCGGTAATACAAATCGTATTCCAGCGTTGTGTCGGTCCAGAGAATCAGGTCGTATCCCATTCCCTTTTGTACTGTGTGTGTAGCATCGGGAATCACGCGGAAACTGTAATCGACACTGTACTTGTAGACATTATTAGTTGGATCAGGCACTACGTCCGAAATTCGATCCGGCCATTCTGTACTGACCAAGTCAAATTGCGCCATATTCAGCTGTGCAAAAACCACTGTAAATTGCGGAACTTTATGACCAGCAGCTTCCGTTCTTGGGTCGGTTTCTACCACTATCGCCGGAGTAATTTTATTCCGGTTTGTGGAATTATCTGTAAGGTTTTGGACTTTAAAGTGGTAAGTGCTGCCGCTTCCCAGGCGAATCGCTTCTTTTTGTCCAGGTTTCAGTCCCGCAGTACCCGGGAAAATGACTTGCATCTTGCCTTCTTCGTTGGTCACTCTGACTTGTTCATAGTCAACTACCCATTCATTCTCCAGAACGCCAGAGTCACCCTTTATCTTGACCGGACGCCAATCTGTTCCAACCAATTTTTCTTCCAAAATGATACTGTCTTTCAGGGCTTCCACAAAATTCTTTAACGCTTCTGCCCTCTCTGGCTCACCCTTATCCGGGTCAATTGTGTCCTTATACATGGTCAGAAAATCCATTCCCAGCGCACTTTCCGGACAAACCAACTCGTTAAATTCCAGGATAACATCCGTATCATTGATGGGGTCTAAGGAATCATCTGCCCCCGAAAACCTTGTAAACCTCTGTGTCACAATCGGGCCGCTCATGTCCAGGGTATGAATGCCGCCTTGGAGTTTATACACGGTAATGGTGTAGTTCCCTGCGGTATCCTGGGCCAGATAGTACAGGTCGTAGGCCGTCTCAGGCTGTAGGCCCGTGACATTGAAGGTTACCGGAGTATCCGCCGTCGCATTGGTCTGCCCCCGCGCGATGGCGTTCATTCCGCTTGACACCTGAAGCTTGGCGTAGTCGCTGTCCAGCTTAGCTCTTCTGCCGCCGTCCTCATTGCTGTCGGGGTTATTGGGGTCGGGCTTGGGGTAGTCCTCACCGGAGGTCACCACGGCCCAGAAAATCGTACCGTTTTCGTTCAGCGCAGCGGACATAGGCACGGCATTCGCCTGCGGCTGGCCGCTCACATGGGGGTGGGTCACGAACTCGGGCGGGGTCATATCCACGGTGGTGAACTGCACCGCAACCACGGCGGAACTGTTCACGCCGTTGGCGTCCACCAGCCAGAAGTAGGCGGTGTAATCCTTCAGCTCCTCCAGCCGGCTGCTGAGGTTGATAACCCGTTCGGTGTTTTTCACCACATCCACCACGCCGTAGCCCAAATTGCCGATCACGGAGGCGGCCTTCAGTTCGGCGGGCGTGGGAGCCTGGGCATTCCGGGGCAGAACCGCATAGTACATCTTGCAGCTCTTGGTGGGCATAACCACGGCCTGGGCCATCGTATCGGTAACCAGGGACATATAGGGGTAGCCCTGGGCGAAAGCGGGCACGGTGCTGTCCGGAGTTGTAAAGGAGATAACCTTCACAGGGCTGCGCCGGCTCTGAGAATCCACCAGCACAGCGGACAAGTAGTAGTTGCCGCCGGTGGTCAGGCCCGTAACCTGGGCGGTGACCTCCGTATTGGCAGAGGGCGTCGCCACCGAGCCGCCGGTAACCGCCAGCGAACCATAGGAGGGCGGCTTAATCAGAGCCTCCGCATCGATGGAGCCATCGGTAATACTGCTGACGCCCCAATAGATGGTACCCTTCTTATTGCCGGCAAACAGACCCTGGAAGCCGGTGGGTGCCACATCGCTGGCGACGGGATAGCCGGAGAGGATGTGGGGTTCCTTGGAAATCTCGTCGGCTGCGGCGCTGTCAATCACCTCGCCGCCCACGTTGGCATTCAGGCCAGGACGAATATAGATATCGTCGGGGAGCATCGTCACCGTAGAACCGGCGGCATTGATGTTCAGCTTTTTAATGTCCCCCTGTCCGGTCACGTTGGTAGCTACATCCAGATTCAATTCCTTGACCTCGGTGTTCCGGTCCAGCTGAACTCCGGAGTTAACCGCCGCTTCGTCCACAGTGAGCTTCTGTACCGTCCCTTTGGCCACCAGCACAGTAGAACCGGGGGTCTTGTTGACCACATTCTTAATCCGGCCGGCCAAGTCCAGACGGACACCGCCGCTTCCCTCCAGAGAAATGTTCATCAGACCCTTGTCATCGGTGTTGTTATCCTCCAGGTAGGCAGAGGTGCGGACAATGGTGTTGGCGATTTCCGTGATACCGTCCGCCCGGACGGTGACGGTCTTATTCCGCATGTTGTCCACCAGCATCTCCTGGGCTTCCACGTTGCGCATGACCACGCTGGCATCGCCGCTTTCGCTTTCGCCGGAACTGCTGACGATAATCCGCCCCAATACCTTCACGTTCTCCAGTTTTACGCCGCCCAGGCCCACGCCGCCGGAGATGAAGAGGTCTCCGCTGATGGTGGTATCCCGCAGGGTGACGTCGGGGGAGGTGATGGTCACATTGCCAAAGACTCCGCCCAGGGAGTAAGTACCGCTCCGGTTGAGGGGCTGGCCCACGCACTGCGTCACCAGGGCGGCCATCTGTCCCTTAGAGATTGCGTCCTGAGGACCAAATGTATTATCGGGGTAGCCGGAGACGATGTAATTATCCACAGCGGTCTTTACCAGACCGCGGGCCCAGCTGCTCACGTCGCGTCCGTCACTGAAGGCCAGACTCTCGCCTGGGGTCTCTTTCATCATCATGTTGCGCCCCAGGATGCACACCGCCATCTCTCGGGTCAGCTGTTCATTTGGGGAGGCCGTTGTGTCAGAGGTGCCCGCCATATAACCGGCGGTGTAGGCGATACAAATATCGTCATAGAACCAATCGGTTACAGCCACATCGGTAAAGGGAATAGGTCCCGTCTCGGTATAGCCGTAGGCACGGTTGATAATGGCCGCGAAATCGGCCCGGGTGACAGGCGCGTCCGGGTTTCCGGTCTGGTCGGCGCGCATCACACCCCAATCCACCAGCTGGTCCAGATAGGTGTCCGCCCAGTGGGCGGCGGAGGCGCGGGGGGTCAGGACAGGCGCCATCCCCAGCAGCATGACAGCACACAGCAGCAGGGAAAGCGCCCGCTCCTTCCAGGTATAGATTTGGGTTCCGGTTCTGCGAGACATAGCGGTTCTCCTTTCTTCTTTGGGGCATTGCACGGCCCGGGACATGCCCGGGCCTGCCGGTTCGGTTATACGACGCTGTCGATCTGAATGCTGAACACCGCCTTACGGATCAGCGCCTCTTCATCTTGGATCAGGTCCACAAACTTGGATGCGTACAGGGGATGCGCCTTGTCCTCCCCCGTCATATCGCGGATGACCTGGGCTTTGACCACCAGCGGGGAATCGGTCACGGGCAGAACAATCTCCACAATCTCCCTCGGCTCCAGCGCGACGCCGGGGTAGAACGCCAAACCGCCGCAGCTCAAGTCCTTGGCTTTCAAGGCCCGCTGGCCCTTCCACCGCCCGCTGACCGGGTACATGATACTCTCGAAGTCGGTAAGGATGCGCAGATTTTCCCGGGCATCGGCCCCCAGAGCTCCGGTGGGCTGGACGACAATTTTGTCCTCCCGCTGGCGAATGATGACGCCCACCCGGTTGGGGGTTCCGTCGTCCATACCGATGAGCTGGAGCTCACGGTGGGCGGCGACCGTCTCTTCCTTGCCGCTAAGAATCCGGAGCTGGAGTACCTCGGAGTTGGTGGGAGACTCCAAAATCCCGTTGGCCAAGGGCGTACCCTTGCTGTCCAAAATCAGATAGAGATGTTCATCCATTTAAGTTTCTCCTTTCTCTGCCGCAGAAGCCGGCTGGGCCGCCTCCTTGGCCTGCGCCGCCAGGGCCTGCCGTTCCCGTTTGGCCTTGTCTGGGTCGTTGGGGTCAAAATTTAAAAAGTAGACGTAAATTTCTACAATGGCCTGATACAGTGCGTCGGGAATCTCCTGGCCCAGGGCCAGCTGGGACAGCATGGTGGCCAGGGAATTGTCCTCATAGACAGGCACGCCGCTCTCAGCGGCCACCTCAACCATCCGCTCGGCCAGAAAGCCCATTCCGGAGGCCACCACCACCGGCGCGCCCTCCCCTTCGTAGCGCAGGGCCACCGCCCGATTGGTGGCACGGTTATCATATCTTGACATTGATACTGTTCTCCCCCTCAAAGATCCGGGGGAATACCCCGGAGATGGTCAGCGGCCGGTCCATCTTCTGAACCTGCACCGCTCCGGCGGTCAAGCCGTTGTCAGTGATAATGCGGGCCAGCTCCCCCTGGACCAGCTGGGAGAAGGGCGCCACCTTTTCGGGACAGAAAATCTGAACATCCACCCGGTCCTGATAGCTGGTGAGCACCATATCAAAAAAGCCCAGACCTTGAATGTCAATTTTGAAGAGGAAGCGCAGGGTATTGTCCCGGTCGCCCCTGCCCCGCTTCATGTTTTCCTCGGCATCCGGGTCCACCCACATCTCCGAAAAAGCCATCTTTCCATCCCACTCCATGGGCAGAAGGATATGGTTCAGCGGCATATGGACACTTTCATTCACCAGAAAGGCGGAAACGATGTTCCGAAACGCCTCCTGCACCTCGCTGGCCGCGCCGCTGCGCAGGGCGCTGTGGGCGGCTTTGGTCAGCTGGGCGGCAAACTGGTCCCCCTCGGAGGCTTTGGCAAAGCTGGTGCTGTTGAGCAGGCGCAGGAGCCCCTCGTCGGACAGCCCCCCCAGCTTGGCCCGCAGGCCGGGGCTGCCGTTGAGCTGGTGGAAGGCTTGCAGCAAGCTCTCCTCACTGCCGTTTTCGTAGCGGGAGATATCCAGCGCCAGCATGGAAATCAACGTCCGGGACAGGCCCATATCGTTGGTCTTGCTGGTGTAGGCCGAAAGGAAGGGGAGAATGGTGCCCTGGAGCAGTTTCAACGCCCCTTGCCGGTCCCCGGCATTCAGCTTTTCTTCCAGCTGAGCCACCATAGGCAGCAGCTGGCTGCCGTAGCTGGCTGGGATGGCCCGGGTCAGCCGGGTCAGACCCCGGATCAGGTTGCCCTGTATGTGGCTGGTGGAAGAATAGTCGCTGTACTTTTTCAAAAATTGCAGGATACTGCTGCGCACCGACTCGGAACCGCCGGAGGAATACGCCTCACGCAAAACGTTGAACAGCGCTCCGCTGAAGCGGTTGCCGTTGGCCAGCTGAGAAGCGAGGAATTTACTCAGCTGGCCCTCGTCCATTTTGAGCATGTTGAGCAGAGCGCCCATCTCTGCGGCAAGGCCCTCCTCAATGCCGGAGGAAACCACTGTCCCCTCGTAGAACGACAACAAGGTAGCCAAGCTCTGGCTCATCCCCGGCGTGTTCATCAGCCGCTGGAGGAAGGAGGCAAAGTTGGAATCGTAGCGCAGGGCTTGATTGCCCCCTGCGGCGTCCCCGGTGTCCTGCTGCTCCGTCCGGTTGTCCGGCCGGCCCACCCGGGTGGGGTCGGGAGCGTTCTGTATTCGGGGGTCGTTGGGGGTGATCTGCATGTTCCGGTTTACATTATTATTGTCATGACCCGGCACCGGGTTGGTCACACCAAGCAAGTCTGGCATTGGCGGCACTCCAATCAATTTAAAAGTTCGCGGGAATTTTTTTTGGGAAATCTTAATTTTCCAATTGACACTGCCGATATAACGAGTATGATTAGATACAGGCGGGGGAACTATGCCTATCCGGCAGGAACCACCGCCCAGCAAATGAGAAAAGGTGGCGTTTTATATGGGCAGCGGCAACGACAGTATCCTGGACATGTATCTTTACGAGACCAACACCCTGCTGGAACAGCTGGATGGCATCCTGCTGGCAGCGGAGGCAGCGGATACATTCTCTGAAGACAGCGTTAACGAAATTTTCCGGATCATGCACACAATCAAGGGTTCCTCCGCTATGATGGAGTTCAGCTCGCTGATGACGGTGGCGCACAGGATCGAGGATCTGTTCTTCCTGATTCGGGAGAAGACCATGGAGGTCGTACCGGAACAGACCCGTCCGGAACTGTTCGATATGCTGTTCCAGGCAGTGGACTTTTTCCGCGGGGAGATCGAGAAGGTTGAGAGCGACGAACCACTCTCTCAGTCTATCGACCACATCGTCAGCAAAATTAATAGCTTGATTGATAAAATTCAGGGCACCGCCGCCGCTCCCGACGCAGGAGAGGCCGCCGGGGCCGAGAACAGTCCCGCCCCGTCCGGGGCGGCCCCCGAGGCTGGAGTGGAGGCGGCCAATCCCGATTACCTCTTTGGCGTGCATGTCTACTTCGACGAGGGCAGCGGCATGGAAAACCTGCGCGCCTTCATGCTGGTCAACAACGTGAAAGACTACAGCAGCGATTTCCTCTACTTCCCGGAAAATGTGGAAAATGATCCCTCTACCTCCGATCGTATCGCCGACCAGGGCTTTATGCTGTGGTTCCGCACGGCGGATGAGCGTGACCGCGCCCTTCACGCCATGGACGGCGTCGGCGCCATTCGGCAGTATCAGCCCATGGACGCGGCCAAACCCGCCGTCCATCCGGAACACGTGGAGCAGGTGCATAAGGACGAAGCCGCACCCAAGGCCGGCGCCGCACCCGCCCCCAAAACCGACGCCGCGCCTCCCGCCAAGACGGCCGGCACCAACGCCGGACCCGGCGCGGGCGGACAGCAGCACGCCAAAGAGAGCCTGATCAGCGTGAACCTGTCCAAGCTGGACCAGCTGATGGCGGTGGTCAGCGAAATCGTCATTACCGAATCTATGGTCACATCCTCCCCCGACCTGAAGGGCCTGCGGCTGGATAACTTTACCAAATCCGCCCGTGACCTGCGCAAACTGACCGACGACCTTCAGGACGTATCCATGTCCCTGCGCATGGTGCCTGTGTCCGGTACCTTCCAGAAGATGAACCGCATTGTGCGGGATATGAGCAAAAAGCTGGGCAAACGGGCCAAGCTCACCCTGATCGGCGAGGACACCGAGGTAGATAAAACCATTGTGGACTCCATCAGCGACCCCATCATGCACATCGTCCGCAACTCCATGGACCACGGTCTGGAGGAGCACGAGGCTGACCGCGTCGCCGCTGGCAAGGACCCGGTGGGAGAGGTTATCCTCTCCGCCCGGCACACCGGCAGCGAGGTCATCATCGAAATCAAGGACGACGGCCAGGGCGTTGACACCCAGGTGGTTTTGAACAAAGCCATCCGCCAGGGCCTGGCCGCCCCCGACCATGAGTACAGCCAGAAGGAAATCCTCAACTTCCTGATGATGCCCGGCTTCTCCACCAACACCGAGGTCACGGAGTTCTCCGGGCGCGGCGTGGGCATGGACGTGGTAAAGAAAAACGTAGCCGATGTGGGCGGCATTGTCTCCATTTCCAGCGAGTGGGGCAAGGGCATGACCACGACCCTGAAAATCCCCCTGACTATGGCCATCATGGACGGTATGGAGGTCTCCGTGGGCGACTCCATGTTTACCATCCCCATCAACAGCATTCAGTCCTCTCTGAAGGTCGCCGCCGGGGATGTGATTCACGACCCCGCCCAGGGCGAGATGGTCAAGATCCGCGACAACTTCTATCCCATCATCCGGGCCAAAGAGCTGTTCTGCATGGAACAGGGCTGCGACAACATTGAAGACGGCATCCTCATGTGGGTAGAGGCCGGCGAACACTCCTACTGCCTGTTTGTCGATGAACTGATCGGTGAGCATCAGATCGTAGTCAAGCCCCTGCCCAACTACATCAACAGTTTCGGCGTGAAAAACTTCGGCATCAACGGATGCAGCATTCTGGGCGATGGCAGCATCAGTATCATTCTGGATGTGGTCAACGTCTATACCGCCGCCCACAACGCCTATTGAGTCAGGTCATAAAGAAGGGAGCACTTAATATGACGCAAACCGATGAAATGTTATTCGCCACAGAGGCACAGCAAATACAGCAGCGCGCCGACCAGTCCGTCGAGATTGCTACTGAAAAATATTTGATTTTCTCTTCCGACAACCTGATGTACGGCATCAAGGCTGAACAGGTAAAGGATATTATTACCGACTACGCGATCACCGGCATCCCCCAGGTCCCCAACTATGTCCGGGGCGTGATTAACCTGCGCGGGCAGATTATCCCCATGCTGGATATCCGCCTGCGCCTGGGCAAGGCGCCTCAGGACAACTTCTGCGGCATTGTTGTCGATGTAGACGGCAACATGGTCGGCATTTTGGTGGACATGGTGGAGCAGATGGTAGACGTGCCCCTGGGCGATATTCTGCCCGTTCCCACCAACAGCGGTCAGGCTATGGTGTCCGGCATGTGTACTCTGCCTGACGGCAACACGATGCTGGAACTGGACTGCGGGCTTCTGCTTCACGACTAATTCTGAAAACATCACCTTAAGGAGGGAGCTCTGAGATGATACAGGCCATCTCGGATGAAGATTTCCGCAAACTAACCAACTTTATCAAATCCCAATACGGCATTACCTTGCAGCAGAAGCGTCAGCTGGTCACCAGCCGCCTGTCCTCACTGCTGATGGAACAGGGATATAACAGCTTTTCTGAGTTTGTGGACCATTTTCTGAAAGAGAAGGACCCCCAGAAAATGGAGCAGGTCCTCAACCGTCTGACCACAAATTACACCTTTTTTATGCGGGAACCGGAGCATTTTGACTTTTTTACCAAGGTGATTCTGCCTCAGCTGGTGCAAAAGTATCAGCGCAAGAAGTCGATTGCGATTTGGAGCGCCGGCTGTTCCAGCGGCGAGGAGCCCTACAACCTCTCTATGTACATCAAGGATTTTCTTGGTATGCAGGCCAGCCAGTGGGACACCCGCATCCTTGCCACCGACATCTCCCAAAAGGCCCTGTCCGCCGCCAAAAAGGGGGTCTATGAGCTCCCCGATACAGTGCCCGAGGTTTGGCGCAAAAAGTACTTCAAAAAGTTGGAGGGCAGCCAATACGCGGTATCTCCTGAGATACGCAACAATGTAATCTTTCAAACCTTCAATTTGATGGATCCCATCCGTTTCCGGACCAAATTTGATGTTATTTTCTGCCGGAACGTGATGATTTATTTCGATCAGCCCACCAAAGACGCTTTGGTGCGCCGGTTTTACGAGGCGACGGTCCCCGGCGGCTATCTGATGATCAGTCACTCGGAAAACCTGAGCAAGGACGCTCCCTATACTACAGTAGCGCCCTCCACGTTCCAAAAGAAATGATCTCTCTTCCCGACCCGGACCCTCTGGGTCGGGATGAGTGCGACTGCCCGTGAAAGGAGTGATTCCCAATGTGGCCAGTAAATAAAAAAATACGTGTAATGGTCGTGGACGACTCGGTTCTTGCCCGCACCATGATTTCGAACGGCTTAAACGCCTCCCCACAGATCGAGGTGGTTGCCACCAGCTTTAACGCACAGGATGCCCGGGCCAAGATCGATAAATTTCAGCCCGACGTCATGACTCTGGATGTAGAAATGCCAGGGATGAACGGTTTGGAATTTTTGAAACAGCTGCTCCCAGTGGTTCCTCTGCCGGTAATTCTGGTGTCCTCCCTGGATCTGCGGGTGTTTGACGCACTGTCCGCCGGAGCGGTGGACTTTGTCCGCAAACCGGAGCCCGGTCAAAATGAGACCTTTATCACTTCCCTCACCCAGAAAGTGATTTCTGCCGCCGGTGCGCATGTGCGCGCCCGGCCTGGTATTTCTCCTGTTCCCTCCGCAGTGAAGGCGGCCAGCGCCCCTCGCACCCCGCTGGGCGGCAAACAGCCCGCTCTGCCGGCCCCGCCGCTTCTGGGCAACCGGCCAATGGACAACATCATTATCGGTCTTGGCGCCTCCACAGGCGGAACCGAAGCCACGCTGGAGGTTATGAAGCGGCTCCCTGCCGACATCCCGGCCATGCTCATCGTCCAGCACATGCCCACTGGTTTTACCCAGATGTACGCGGAACGGCTTAACCGCCTGTGCCACATGGAGGTGCGTGAGGCCAAGCATGGCGACGAGCTCCACCGCGGCTTGGCTCTGCTGGCCCCTGCCGATTATCAAATGCGGATTGTCCGCTCTGGAACCCGGTATACCGTCAGCTGTTCCCCAGGTGAGAAGGTAAGCGGCCACCGCCCCTCGGTAGACGCTCTGTTTTTCTCCATGGCCGAACAGGTCAAATGCAAAATGGCCGGCATCATTATGACCGGCATGGGCCGCGATGGAGCCGACGGCCTGCTCAAGATGCGTCAGGCTGGAGCCTACACCATCGGCCAGGACAAGGAGTCCAGCGTGGTCTATGGAATGCCTATGGTTGCCCACAACATCGGCGCGGTACAAATTCAGGGTTCCTGTGAGGATATCGCCGGAATTCTGCTTCGCCAGCTCCAACGATGGTAACAATAATGTCCCGGACGGAACCCTTATCCAGTTCCGTCCGGGACATTTTTTATCTTTTAATGCGGAAATCATTCCCCTGTCCGTCAGAGTGCATCGGTCAACCAGCTGATCTGCCCCTGCTCCCAGAAACATTCCTCCCCCAACTCCGCCGGCGCAAAGTATCGCACTCTTCCAACGTACACCGATAGCGAATCATTGAACTACGATAAAATAGGGTACAGCCATTCCATGCTGTACCCTATTTATGTTTGGAACTGCAACCGTTTTTTCATACTGCCAAGGATACACAGTTTTACAGCTCCTTCGGCGGGAAGACGATACCCCCCACACTGATATTGACGGCGGAGACTTCCAGTCCGCTCATGGACTCGATGGCGGTTTTCACAGCCTCCTGCACAGCCCTGCCCATTTCGGGGATGGTATGGCCGTAGGCCATGAGGACCGACATGGTGACCACCACCTTTTCCTCTTCCAGCTTGACATGGACGCCTTTGGCGGCATTCTTCTTGCTGGGGTTGGCGGTCAGACTGCTGACTCCCTCCACCTCCAGGGCAGCGGCGGCAGAGATCGCCGCCAGCACCTCTTCCGAGATATGGATGTTGCCCAGCTCATCCGAGCGGGAGACATAATCTTTGCTTTCACCCATGTGATACCACTCCTGTTCCCAGTTTTCAAATCGGATACTATATCTTACCACATTTTTCCCCGTTTGACAACTGTGGAGGTAAAAAACTTTACGCACATCCCATGTGCCTGGAAATGACGCGGCCTTACTCCACTTCGATAATATGGATCTGGTCCGCCGTAAATCCGGCAGTCTGCTTGACTACATCCACAATCTTGGCGGTGTCCGCTTCGGCAAGCCCGCCTTCCGGGGCGGCGACGGCCAGCGACAGGGCATCCTCTCCAATAAATGCTACACAATCGGCATAGCCCTTCGCCACCACCAGATTCTCAATCTGAGCCTCGGTAACGGTGTAGTCGGCCATGGTCTGGATGTTGTCATTGAGCTGAGTTTTCACCGTGTCATCCGCATCTTCCCGGGCGGCGGCATCCTGGAGCAGAGACAGTGCGCTGTCCCGCGCCTGCTGGCGGTTCAGCCGGGCGGTGGCAAAGTAGGCGCTCCCACTCTCTCCCGGCTCCCCGCCGGCTGTGGGTGTACTGTCTCCCGTCTGTGTGCCGTCTGTGGTCTGCGAACCGCCTGTGGTCTCCGTGCCGCCGGCGCTGCCCTGCGTCCCTGCGGCGGAACTATTTCCCCCAACCAGCGGGTCCTGTGCTTTTCCCCCTACCATGGCAGACTGCCCCAACGTCTTGCCTGCGTCGGTGCTGGACTCTTTGCCGTAGTTCCAGTTCAGATACACCGCCGCGCACACGAACAGGGCAATCGCCGCCACCACCGCATTCCGCTTCCACAGCTGGGACCAGTCAGACCCCTTTTTGCTCGTTCTCATTGTTCTTCCTCCTTATTATTTCTTACATGACTCTATTTGGGGACGGCCCTCGCCGTCCGCCGGTTCTCCGCTATGTCCCTCCCTGGCACACCGAGATCCGGTCCGCACCCAGTCCGGTGAGGGCGGAGACAGCTTCCATCAATTTCAGCCGGACCTGAGCGTTTCCGCCGCCGGGACAGACCACCAGAGCGCCCCGAAACTGGGGGGCCACCGTCTGGAGTGGGACTACATCCTGTGCCCCAGAGCCTTTTCCCACCGTGACCACGGTGTTGGAACTTCCTCCGTCTCCCTCCCGATCCTGGTTCCGGGCCAGCACCTGCCGGCTCCCGCCGTCCAAGGTGAGAACCACCTTCGTCTTCCCCGCCCCCTCTACCTGGGAGAGGACTGCTTCCAACTTCTCCTCAAAGGCGTCCAGGTCGAAGGAGGTCCCCTCCACCTGGGCGGGCGGCGCCTCGGGGCTGTCCCGTCCACCGGATGGCAATAGCAGCAGTACCACACCCGCCGCAATCACCAACAGCACATATTGATACTTCCTCAGCGCCCCCTTCCATATTTGGGCCGCTTCGGGCCACTTCCAGTTCACGGCATCTCCTCCTTTGCTCTCCTCCCCTCAGGGAGAAGAACGTCATGTTTCATTTCGTGTAATAAACCTGCGCCCTCTCTGGGACGCCCAGGTCCTCCGCAATTGTCCTGACCAGTTGGATACGGATGTCCTCGGTCAGCATTCCAGTCACCTCCGTCCGTACTGGAAGGTACAGCCCCTCCGCTGACCGCTGGCATTCCACCTGGGCGGTGCAGGTCAGGCCCAATTCCGCCGCCTTGTCCACAATATATGCGGCGTACTCCCCTTCTATGATATGTTTCATCTGATTGTTTACCGTCTCCTCCAGACCCGCCCGCCGCTGTTCCACCGAGGCGAAGTAGCCGGCCAGCCAGCGCCGGCCCTCCGCCGCATCCAAACGCGCAACAGGGGACAAAATTGCCGCCAGCATCACCAGACCACACACCAGCCGTCCCACTTGACGCACGGCCCCCTTGGGCATCAGAGCCCCGGCTGACGCACATAGAAGGGACACCGCAATCAAACTCAACAGCCAGGCTCGCACCACCTCCATCAGGGAATCACCGCCTTCACCGCCGAAACCAGGCTGACCAGCAGAACCAGCGCACCCGCTCCCGTCATCCCCAGCACCAACCCAAAGGCGGAACCGATGGCATCAATCAATCCGGAGAGCTTGGGCTGGGCCACCGTAGCGCACAGGGCGGCGGCCGCCTTGTAGACCAAATACTGCAAAGCCAGCTGGAGAAAAGGGGTCAAGCAGATTGCCAGCACCACAATCATCCCCGCCGCTCCCACCGCGCTCCGCAGCGCCCCAGCTCCGGCCAGCACCGACTCGGAGGCGTCCGCCAAAATTCCGCCCACCACTGGGATCGCCCGAGAGATCGCCAGCTTGGCCGCTTTTACGGCGGCGGCGTCCACACTGCCCGCGATTGCACCACTGGCGGTCAGATAGCCCACAAAGGCAAGGAGCAGGGCGGTCAGAAGAAATGTAATCATATTTTTCAGCAGATCGGCCACCTTTTTCAGTCCTGGATTGCCCACCGCCGCGTGGGCACAGCTCACCGCCACGAACGCGTAGACCAAAGGGACCAGCAGCCTGTCCATGGCAGAAATCAGCAGCTGGGAAAACAGCACCGTTGCACTCTGCCGTGCCGCCGCCCCAGTAATGCCCCCTGTCGCCGCAGTCAGCACCGCCACCGCCGGCAGAAGAAGCTCAGAAAAGCCCTCCATTTTCTCCAAGGTATCCCGGCCCAGGCCAATCATGGTATCCATATCCGTCATGGTCAGGGCGGTAATAGCTAAGGCCCCCGCAATGGTCACCGCCTGGAGCCCCTCCCCTTCCCCTGCCCCGGCGCTCTCCGCCAGAGCGCACAGAAGGGCCACCACCACCAGCTTTACTGCCGTCGATATGCTCGCCTGAAAAAGGCCACCAGCCTGGTCTGCGGCGCTATTCAGCAGAGCGGACAGCCCCTGGTCCAGCGAGGTTTCGCCGGTGACGCCATAGCCTTCTGCCGCCTCCCATACCTGGTCCATCTCGGGGACCGTCAGTTCCGCCCCCAGGGCGGGGAAGGCGCATAGGAGGGCCAGGACACAAAAACAAATCACTCTTCTCATGACAACAGCTCCCCCATCAGCTGGGCCACCGCCCGCACCAGCGGCAAAGCCGCCAGCAGGGCCAAAACCGCCCCCGCCGTCTCCACAAAGGCAGCTACCCCCCCCTCTCCCGCCGAGCGGCAAAGCTCCACGGTCAGCTTTGTCAAAATTGACAGGGCCACCGTCTTAACCACTGGTTCCAACAGGGCCTCCGATAGTCCAGCCTGTTGAGCCAGCTCCTCCATCAGGGCTGCCGCCGCCCCCAGACCTCCAGCGGCCAGCGTCAACATCCACAGCCCTGCGGCCAGAACCAGCAGCAGAGCCAGCTCCGGGGTGTTCTTTTTCAGCACCGCGCTGAGCACTACCGCCGTCACCCCCACCGCGGCCAGCTTCGCCATCACCTCCATCACAGTCCGAACAGGTCCTTGACCAAGTTGAACAGACTGGCAATTTCCTGCACCACCATCATCAGCACCACTACCAGCCCTGCCAACGTGGTCATCATCGCCTGTTCGTCCCGTCCGGCCCGGCTTAGTACCTGATTCAGCACCGCCACCAGAATTCCGATAGCCGCAATCTTAAAAATCAAATCCACTTCCATACCCATGTTCGCCTTCTTTCGTAATCTTCCATCCCCCTCAGGGGGGGCTGTTTCCTCCATCGCGGCGGGAGAAGTTCAAAGCAGCAAAATCACCAGAAACGCCCCGCCGGACAGCCCCAGTACCTGATACACCCGTCCCAGACGGCGGCTGTCCTCTTCCATCCGCCCAGCCAGTTCCTCCAGCCTGCGGCGGGCGGCAGACAGCGCCTCCCGCTGCCGCGCCTCCTCATACCGCCCCAGCGTATCACCCAGGGGGAGCAAAACAGCCTGTCCCTCCTGATTCAGTTCCTCCAGCTCCTGGACCAGCCGGCGCCAAAGGCTGGAAAAATCCTCCTGAGCCAGGCAGTCAATGCCCTGAACACAGCCCTGAAACAGGGCCGCGGCTGGTCCTTGGCTCCCAGCGGCGCCCCGGTTCAAAAGCTGCTTCAAGGGAGGGGCACACAGCTCCAATTCCCGCTCCAGCAGGGCCAGACCGGCCCCCATCTGCCGGACTGCTTCCACGTTTCGGCGCAAGCCCGCCGCCGCCTGAAAGCCCATCCAAGCCCCGCCTGCCGCCACCAGGGCGGCGCCCAACACATGTATCATCTAGTTCAGCTCCTCCACAGTGTACACACGCCGTTCCCCCTCCCGGTGGATACGAACCAAAAATCGAAACATGCCCTCCTCCAGCAGCGGCCGGTACAGCGCACGGCATTCCAGACCGGCCCGTCCCTCTCCGTGGGCTGAGGCCAGCAGAGTGACCCCGCACCCCACCGCCGCCGACAGGGCCCTTACATCCTCTGGCGCGGTGATCTCGTCCACCGCCAGCACCTGGGGATTCATAGCCCGAAGCAAAAGCATCAGCCCCTGGTCCTTTGGACAGCCCTCGGTGACATCGGTGCGCCGCCCCACCTCCAACTGGGGCTGACCATTGTACATGGCGGCGACCTCGCCCCGCTCGTCGGCCAGCGCCACCCGAAGCGGACAGCACCCCTCCCCCTCTGACACCGAGCGGATTAGGTCGCGAAGCAGGGTGGTCTTGCCCTGACCGGGAGGAGCAAGAATCAGCGTTCCAGCCAGCCGTCCGCCGGGGCACAGCCTGTCCAGCACCGGCGCGGCGGCCCCCCTGACCTGCCGGGCAATCCGCAGGTTGGCCGAGGACAGGTTCCGCAGGCTGTGGATCTCCCCCTCCCGCAGCACCGCCGTCCCACATAGGCCAATTCGGTGTCCGCCCTCCATGGTAAGGTAGCCCCGGCGCACCTGATCCAACACCGTATGGAGGGACGCCCGGCTGGCAATCTCTACCAGCTGGTCCAGCTCTCCCCGTTCCACCGGCGGACCGCCTAGTGATCGCTCCCTGCCCTCCACCAAAACCGTCATGGGCCAGCCCACTCGCAGACGCAGTTCCTCCGCCCGGTCCCGGTCCCCCTCCGGCAGAGAGAGGGCTTCCCGCCGAAGGCGCAGGGGCAGGGCCTGGACCGCCTGTTCATAGCTCTGTATCGTTTGTATCATTACCGTTCACCAGCCTTTGTCCCATCCTATGAGGACAAGCCGGTGGATATGACAACCGTTTTTGGGAGCAGCCTCTTAAAATAATAAAACCTCCAAATCCTGGGCACCCTGGACTTGGAGGAATCAAAATATGAAGTTTTTTCACGGCGCAAACCGCTCCGGCCCCTATTTTGAGGGCTGGTATTTGAAGCACCAGAACACGCATGGGCAAATGCTTGCCTTAATTCCCGCATTTCATATCGACCGCAGGGGCCGCCGCAGTGCATCGCTCCAAGTCATTTCCAACTGCGGTGCCTGGTGGCTGGAATACTCTGACGCACAGTTTCAAGCATCTCCCGCCCAACTCCGGATTCAGGTGGGGCAGTCCAGCTTCAGTGCCCAGGGTATTGACCTGCACATCCAGCAGGATGGGCTTTCTCTGCATGGCACGCTGACCTACGGCCCGTTTACTGCCCTCCGTTCGGACATTATGGGACCATTTCAGCTCTTCGCGGGGATGCAGTGTTCCCATGGGGTAATCAGTATGGGACATTCGCTCTGTGGAACACTGACCCTTAACGGAGAACAGCTGGATTTCTCCCATGGGATTGGCTATATAGAGACGGACCGCGGCCGCTCCTTCCCCCGCACTTACCTCTGGACCCAGTGCGTCTGGGCCGGGCCAAACTGCGGCAGTCTGATGCTGGCAGCCGCGTCGGTCCCACTCCCGATTGGAGGTTTTACCGGCTGTATCTGCGCGGTCTTGTATCAAGGCAGGGAATACCGGCTGGCAACCTACCTGGGGGCAAAAATTCAGGCGGTCTCTCCTGCCGGTGCAGTCATCCGGCAGGGAAACTACCTGTTGGAAGCGGAACTGCTGAAGGCGCAGAAGCTGGCGCTCCACGCCCCGGCAGAGGGCAGTATGGTGCGCACAATTCATGAAAGCCTCTGCGCACAGGTACGCTACCGCTTTCGGCACGGAAACAATATCCTGTTTCAGCGCACCGACTCCCTCGCCAGCTTTGAATACGCCTAACAGAGACACGGCCGCAGGTCCTTATGGTCTGCGGCCGAAGGGATCACAAGCCCGTCTATGCTCCGGCGGGAAAAAGCCTCATATCCCATTGGATACCCGCATAGGATGGAACAGAAAGGGAAGGGCTGGACCCGCCAAGACAGAGGGCAGGCTGGCGCTTCCCAAAGTCGGGGAGTGTTGTGCTTTGAAAGGAAATATGGAGGAACGGGCCGAACGTTTGGCTCTCTACATTTTGGAGAACCGGACTACGGTGCGGGCCGCGGCACAAAAGTTTGGAATCAGTAAAAGCTCAGTACATAAGGATTTAGCGGAACGTCTGCCCACTTTTAACCGCTCGCTCTATCTCCAGGTGAAAGAGGTACTGGAGCAGAATAAAGCAGAGCGCCACATCCGGGGCGGCATTGCCACCCGAAAAAAATATAAAGGTATATGACGGTATCCCCCGGCCTAAGCCGGGGGATACCGTTCTGCTTATCAAAGAAGCGCCCTTTATTCCGCCGGTACTTCTTTGAACGTCTTGCCCTGCCTAAGGCAGGGCTTTTGCGCATATATTCACTTATTTTCCTCGGTTTTCTCCAAAACCCGCACCTGAATTTCCAGCACCCGGCGGTGCTCCACACGCGTTACCGTGACATCCAGGCCCTCAGCCTCGAAGTGGTCCCCGGCCTCGGGGACCCGGCCCACCTGTTCCAGCACCCACCCAGAGACGGTGGCCGCGTCACAGGTTCCCTTTACTTGAAACAGATCGTACATATCGTCCAAATCAGCGGAACAGGCGATCACATAGCTGCCGTCCGGCTGCTTCTGGAACAGCTCAATCACCTCGTCATGTTCATCCCAGATCTCGCCCACCAGCTCCTCCAAAATGTCCTCCAGCGTACAGATCCCTTGGGTACCGCCGTACTCATCCACCACCACCGCCATGTGGGCCTTGTTTTTCTGCAAAATGCGCAGCAGCTCTGACACACGGGTGTTGCCCGTGGTATAAAATACTGGCGACTTTAGGTTGGACACCATAGTCTCCCCCCGGTAGCGGGCAGCATAGAAGTCCTTTTCGTGGATAACCCCTACAATGTTGTCGATGGTCTCGTGATAGATAGGGATGCGGGAATAGCCCGTCTCGGCAAACAAAGAGGCAATCTCCTCCATCGTGCTCTCTTCACCGGCGGCGGTCAGGTCCACTCGGGGGGTGAGGATCTCCGACACTTCCAGGTCGTTGAACTCAATGGCATTGCGGATCAGATCACTTTCGTGCTCGTCCAGCCCGCCCTCTGTTTGGGCCTGGTCCACCATGCCCACCAGTTCTTCTTCGGTAATTCCGTCCTCTCCTTTGGCGCGGAACACCTTCGCCATCAGCTTTTTCCACTGACTGAAGAAGAAATTCAGCGGAGTAAGCACCACCATGAACAGCTTGAGCAGGGGCTGAGCAAACATGGCAAAATCTTCCGGGCGCTCTTTGGACAGGCTTTTGGGAGTAATTTCTCCAAATACCAGAATAATAACGGTGAGCGCCACCGTCGCCACCGTGGGGCCGTACTGGTGGAACCACTTGGTACACAGCACGGTGGACACCGTAGTGGCGGTGATATTGACAATGTTGTTGCCAATCAGGATGGTAGAGAGCAGCTTGTCGTACTCTTCCGCCAGCTCCAGGGTCTTGGCCGCCCGGCGGCTGCCCGCGTCCGCCCGCGTCTTCAGGCGGATGCGGTTGAGCGATGTAAAGGCGGTCTCGGTGGCGGAAAAATAGGCGGACATGATTACCAGAATGATTAACGTAATGAGCATGGCAATACTGGCACTGTCTAATTCCATAGGGGAACCATCAACTCCATTTATGTGAATTTGTTCAGCCGGCAACATTCTCCGGCTGCATACGAAATGCGGCGGCACCTGGTTTATTTTCCCGCAGAAAGGGAAAACTTTCCCTGTGTCAGTTAAGCAGAGAGTATACCACACCTGCCGGGGGAATGCAAACCTATTTTATCCGCCGCTGGAAACCTTCACAAGATTTTAACAAAAAAGAGGCAAAAGGGCTTGACGGCGGCGGACAGGCGTGATATAGTAACTCTACCTGTGAAAAGGGGCCTTTTTCTGTTGTCCGGATACGGTGTCCGGCGGGCAGACCCCTCCACCCTGCAAACTGGGCCACAGGGAGGCAGTTGCCGCTTTCCACCGTAACCTTGGGCGTGTCTGCACGCCCTTCGTGCGCTGGATTCGGCAAAGGACAGGCCGTATCCGGCGTTTTCTTTTTCAATGCTACGCGGTTTGTTCAAATAATAAAGGAGGTGCCGAACACATGGCAGCGAAAGCCGGCGCACGCATTAAGATCACCCTGCGGTGTTCTGAGTGCAAACAGAGAAATTATAACACATTCAAAAACAAGAAGAATACCCCCGACCGTCTGGAGTTGAACAAATACTGCCCCTTCTGCAGGAAGCACACCGTTCACAATGAGACGAAGTGATTTGCGCAAAGGCCGAAATGAAAGAAGGGTAAGTAATGGCTGAGAACGAAAAGCAGGCCGTACAGGCCAAAAAGGACAAAAAGTCCGAAAGCAAGCCCAGTATCTTCGCCCGCGCGGGCAAGTGGTTCCGGGATATGAAGAGCGAGCTGAAACTGGTCCAGTGGCCCACCCGCAAGCAGACCATCAATAACACCCTGATCGTCATTGCCTGCGTCGTTGTGGTCGGTATTTTCATCGCCCTGTTCGACTTTGTAGCCAATCAGGCGATCAGCTTGCTCCTCGGCAGGTGACGGGGATGGCGGACAATGCGAACTGGTATGTGGTTCACACCTACTCAGGATACGAGAATACGGTAAAGGCCACCATCGAGAAGTATGTCGAAAACCGCAATATGCACGAGCTGATTCATGAGATCAGCATTCCGCTGGAAACCGTGACCGAAATTACAGAAAACGGACCCAAAGATGTGGAGCGCAAGGTGTTTCCCGGCTATGTTCTGGTCAAAATGGTCATGAACGACGAGACTTGGCACATTATACGCAACATCCGGGGTGTTACCGGCTTTTTGGGAGAGGGCAACAAGGCCATCCCCCTGAGCGAAGCCGACGTAGCCGCCCTGGGGGTGGAAAAGCGGGAGATCGTGGTCAGCTATCAGCTGGGCGACACAGTACGCATCACAGACGGCGCCCTGGAGTCTTTCTTGGGTACTGTAGACGAAATTGATCTGGATAACAGCAAAGTCCGGGTGGTGGTGTCCATGTTCGGACGGGAAACCCCCGTAGAATTGGAGCTGGACCAAGTAGAACCGGCAAACGCCTGAGTGCGGGGGCGCATGTTGTGCGCCCGCACGTTAACAAGGCAGCATGATAATGGACGCACATCGTTGCGTTCCTACAGACAATGATTGCAACCAAGTGGGAGGAGTTAGCAAACTCCGCCAAACGACCACATTTTCAAATGGAGGTGCTCTTTCGTGGCACAGAAAGTAACTGGATACGTAAAATTACAGATTCCCGCCGGCAAGGCGACTCCCGCCCCCCCGGTCGGCCCCGCGCTGGGCCAGCATGGCGTGAACATCGCCGCCTTTACCAAGGAGTTTAACGAGCGGACCAAGAACGATGTGGGCCTGATTATCCCCGTCATCATCACCGTCTACGCTGACCGCTCTTTCACCTTTATCACCAAAACTCCCCCTGCTCCCGTGCTGATCAAGAAAGCCTGCGGCATTGACAAGGCTTCCGGCGTGCCCAATAAGAACAAGGTCGCCACCATCAGCAAAGAGGACGTGCGTAAAATCGCTGAGACCAAGATGCCCGACCTCAACGCCGCCTCCATTGAGGCCGCAATGAGCATGATTGCCGGCACTGCCCGCTCCATGGGTATCCTGGTGGGCGAGTAAGGAGGGTACAGGAATGTTTAGAGGAAAGAAATATCAGGACAGCGCAAAGAAAGTCGACAAGAACACGCTGTATGACACGGAAGACGCCATGAAGCTGGTGGTGGACACCGCCACTGCCAAGTTCGACGAGACCGTTGAACTGCATGTAAAGCTGGGCGTTGACTCCCGCCACGCCGACCAGCAGGTCCGCGGCGCCATCGTTCTGCCCCACGGCACCGGTAAGACCCAGCGGGTGCTGGTCTTTGCCAAGGCCGCCAAGGCTGATGAGGCTCGGGCCGCCGGAGCGGACTTTGTGGGCGAGATGGACCTGGTGGAGAAGATCCAGAAGGAAAACTGGTTTGATTTTGACGTTGTAGTCGCCACCCCCGATATGATGGGTGTGGTGGGCCGTCTGGGTAAGGTGCTGGGCCCCAAGGGTCTGATGCCCTCCCCCAAGGCCGGCACCGTCACCATGGACGTGACCAAGGCCGTCAACGAGATCAAAGCCGGTAAGGTGGAATACCGTCTGGACAAGACCAACATCATCCACTGCCCCATCGGTAAGGTCTCCTTCGGTCCCGAGAAGCTCTCTGAGAACTTCTCCGCCCTTATGAGCGCCATCATCAAGGCCAAGCCCGCCGCCGCCAAGGGTCAGTATATCAAGAGCTGCACTGTGGCTGCGACCATGGGTCCCGGCGTTAAGGTTAACGGCGCTAAGCTGGCTTAATTGGATACACAAAAAACCTCCAACTGTGTTTGGAGGTTTTTATTTCGTGTGGCCGCAGGCCCCCCTATAAGTCCAGTGTCAGCAATTTTGAAGTTTGCAAAATGCTATTGATACAAATCTATCCATTGATACCATATTTCTGCTTGGTAAATGCAATCACACCCACGAAAGGATGATTAGGCTATATATGAAACTGAAATCTATTTTCGTCCTTATCCCAATTCTTTTGCTCCTGATCCTAAGCTGCGGCTGTTCCACTCAACCTCAAGCCAGCAGTACGATGGAAAGAGTCGAGGAAGATGGAACTCTAACCCGGATAGAACCGGTTGATAATGAGGTTGAATATCCATTATCTGCCGAGGAGCTGATTGCAAAACAGGACGAGATTTCCTCCCTATTGAAAGAACTGACCTACATAGAAGATGCGGTGATTACACTTACTTACCGGCCAGAGAAGAGCGAAAATCCGGTCTTTGCAGCCGTTTTGTCAACCCAGACTATCAGGAAGGGCTGATCCGCATGGACGGAACATTGTATCAATTCACTCCAGCCGACCAGGAGCAAAGCGAACTGCTCACACAGCTGCCCAAGGGCTGCACTAGCGCTGGAACCATCCAGAAGATCGTCTGGGACCGGCATCCGGACCATGACCTGGAGGTCAACGGGATCCGAGACACCTATGGAAAGTCCCTGTATGGCCGGGAGGTATTCCGCAACCCGGCGGACAACAATGTTATTTATCTCTACGAGGAGCAGTGCTGGCGGGAAGACAGTTCACCCGCGTGGCGTGTCTGCCACCTTTGGGAGGATTAAGCAAAAAAGGGCCTTTCGGCCCTTTTTTTCAGCTATCGGATCGTTTGGCCCAGCGGGCGCGAAGCAGACTGTCCAGCTGAGTCCGCGTGTTTTTTGCCTGCTGAGACAGGGTTTCCCCGGCGGGCGCCGGTCTGGCAGTAATCGCCTCCTGAACTTGAGGCTTCTGCGCCTGTTCCTCCGGCGGCTTCCGGTGGAGTTTCATGGTTCTGAACACATTCTCCAGGGTCTTTTGCGACTCGTCCACCGCTTTCAGCATCTTTTGGGACAGCGTATGCCCCATTTGAAGGGCAAGCGCCCGATAAACCATTCTAAAAATATCGTGTTCCTTCTCATACCGGTCCGCCAAATCACTGCACAGCATCGCCGCACGCACCAGCTGGGCCGACAGAGGAATTTTATCGCGGGCCAGGGCGGTTGGATAACCGGTACCGTCATAATTCTTATGGTGGTAGGTGGCAACCTCAGAGCAATAGGACATCAGCGGCTCCCACTCCTCCGGACCGTCCTTAAAAAATTCACCGCCCAGCTTGGTATGCAGGAAAAACTGGGACCGCCCAGGCTCCGGCTGCTCCGCTCCGCCCCAGATAATGTCGTCCGGCAGGGCCAGCTGGCCGACCTCGGCAAAGCCGGAGGCCATGCTAATCAGCTTGCAGTCATAGGGAGTCAGGCCGCTCTCTGGAAACAAAATATAATAAGCATCCGCCAGGGCGCTGGTGATAATGCGCAAACGCTGTGTGTAACTGGGGAAGGTTTCATCATGGTTCTGGCAGAAGCTCATAAACTTTTTCTGCCACCGCTGGGTCAGAATCTCCGCCTCTTGCAGAGAAATCTTCCCTTGAGGCGCATCCTCGTCCTGCTCCTCCATTGCGCCCCAGATGTCCTCAATAATCGCCTTGACACGGTTCTGCGTCGCCACCGGAGCCAGCGGCTTGACCAAAAAGTCCACCGCGCCCAGCTCTACGCCGCGGTAAACCCATTCCGGTTCCGCCTCAGCGGTTAGAAGGACAACAGGCAGCTGTCCGCAGCCTTCCTGCTTGTGGAGCCGCTCCAGCACAGAGAAGCCGCTCGGTCCCCGCTGCAAGCAGATGTCCAATACCACTATGGCAATATCCTGCGCGTTTTTCCGTACCAGATCGATCCCTTCGCTGGCGGTAGCAGCGCGCAGAACACGGTACTCCTTTTTGAATATTTCATTAAAAATCGCACGATCCAGCTCGGAATCGTCAATAATTAACAGGGTATTGCGCATGATTCCCTCCCCCTTTACTTCTTCGCTTCGCTGGCATCTTCGATCTCTTTAATCTCAATCAGGGCTGAGGCAAATTTCTCACCGGAAGCCTCAATCTCATCCAGAAGTCCCTCCAGTTTTGTAATATTGCGAAATTGGCTGGCTCTGAACTCGGTCAGGCCTGCCTGGGCGGCATCGGCAATTTCGGTGATTCCCAAATTGATTGCAAATCCCTTCAGGTTGTGCAAATGGAAGTGGAATGCCTCCGCATCCTGCTGTTTCAGGGCCTCTCGGATGGTAGCCAAGTGCAGTTCCTCGGGCAGACGCTTGATAAATTCCAGATAGAGATTGTCGTTGCCCATGAGACGGTCTACCGCATTGTCCACGTCCACATCGTTATTCCGCAGAACATCCAGACAGCTCTGCATCTCATCCATAATCAGTCGTTCCTTTCTTTACCAGTCTTGACCTGGGGAATGGGCCTGCGCTTTTCAACATACCGCTTGGGCGCAAAGCCGGATAAACACAGTCATTATATCATAGTTTTCAGGGCTCTGCCAGAGGGATTTCCGCTTTTTCAGAAAAAGTTTTTCCTTCTGCAGTTTGAATAATAATTCATCTTGCTCCTGTATAATATTCGTTTTGTTGAATGTATACGGAAAAGTAAGGCGCGAAAATGTATACTCATGCAAAAGCACACTTGCAATTCCTCGCTTCCCGTGGTAAACTGTCCCTATACGATTCCGGCGGCGGCTTCCGGCCGTCCCGCCGGTCAGATTTTGGAGGAAAATTATCATGGCTGACGTAAAAAAAGTTGTGCTGGCATATTCCGGCGGTTTAGATACATCCATCATCATCCCTTGGCTGAAAGAGAACTACGGCAATCCAGAGATTATCGCCGTCTCCGGCGACGTGGGCCAGGGCACCGAACTGGACGGCCTGGAGGAAAAGGCCCTTAAGACGGGGGCGTCCAAGCTCTATGTGGAGGACCTCACCGACCAGATGGTAGACGAAGTGATTATCCCCTCTATGATGATGGGGGCAAAATATGAGGACTACCTTCTGGGCACCGCTTTCGCCCGACCCATCATAGCCCGGCGGCTGGTGGAAATCGCCCAACAAGAGGGCGCCGATGCCATTTGCCACGGCTGCACCGGCAAGGGCAACGATCAGGTTCGCTTTGAGCTGGCAATCAAACGCTACGCCCCAGAGATGAAAATCATCGCCCCTTGGCGTGAGTGGTCCATTAAGGGCCGGGACGAGGAAATCGACTACGCCGAAGCCCACAACGTCCCCCTGAAAATCTCCCGGGAGACCAACTACTCCAAGGATAAAAACCTGTGGCACCTGAGCCACGAAGGGCTGGACCTGGAGGACCCGGCCTGCGAACCCCAGTACGACAAGCCTGGTTTTCTGGAAATGGGGGTCTCGCCCGCTATGGCCCCCGACGCCCCCGCCTATGTCACCCTGGACTTTGAACAGGGCTGGCCTGTGGCCGTGGACGGCGAGCAGATGAAAGCCAGCGACATTATCCGCAAACTGAACCAGCTGGGCGGTGAAAACGGCATCGGCCTGCTGGACATCGTGGAAAACCGTCTGGTGGGCATGAAGGACCGGGGCGTATACGAAACACCGGGCGGCACCATCCTCTACCGGGCCCACGAGGTTCTGGAAATGATTACCCTGGATAAGGACACCAAGCATATGAAAACCAAGCTGGCGGTGGATTTTGCCGATCTGGTGTACAACGGCAAGTGGTTCACCCCCCTGCGGGAGGCTCTGTCCGCGTTTGCTCTGGACACACAGAAGTATGTCACCGGCACTGTCAAACTCAAGCTCTACAAGGGCAATATTATCACTTCTTCGGTCACCTCCCCCTGCACCCTGTACTCCGAAAATCTGGTTACCTTTGAAGAGAGCGACTACGACCAGAAGGATTCCCAGGGCTTCATTAACCTGTGGGGCCTGCCTGACAAGGTTCAGGCCCTGCGGGAACAGGGCAAACTGTAAGAGACCGGCAGCCCCCTTCACAAGGGGGAATCTTGGAACGCTGAACGAAATGAGGAACGCATTATGAAACTCTGGGCTGGCCGTTTCCAAAAAGAGACGGATTCTCTGGTCAACGAAATCAATTCCTCCATCGACTTTGACGCCCGGCTGTATAAACAGGACATCACCGGTTCGATCGCCCATGCACAGATGCTGGGCCGTCAGGGTATCATTGAGGAACACGAGGCCGAAACCATTATCGCCGGTCTGAACGCTATTTTGGCCGATATTGAGGCTGGACAGGTGGAGTTCTCCGCAGACAACGAGGACATCCACATGAACATCGAGAGCATCCTCACCCAGCGGGTGGGGGACGCGGGCAAACGCCTGCACACCGCCCGGTCCCGAAACGACCAGGTGGCGGTGGATACCCGGCTGTATGTGAAGGAAGAAATTCCCGTTCTCATCGGACTGGTGCTGGACCTGGAAGAGGTTCTGGTGAAGAAGGCCAAAGACCACCTTGAGACCGTCATGCCTGGCTACACCCACCTCCAGCGGGCCCAGCCCACCACCTTCGCCCACTACATGATGGCCTACGCCAACATGTTCAAGCGGGATGTGACCCGG
>JAAWIE010000080.1 GCA_022796195.1 Lawsonibacter sp.
GGCTGTGCCATTGACCAGGAGCGGATGGTTAAGGTGGCCGATCCCAGCGGTAAATTCTGCGTGATGCGCCCCGACTCTACCACCCCGATTGCCCGGGTGGCGGCCACAAAGCTGCGCACGGTGTCTCTGCCCCAGCGGCTGTACTATGACCAGACCGTCTACCGGGTGGCGGGTAACGGGGCCAGCCGGGAGGTCCCGCAGTGCGGCGTGGAGCTCATCGGGGCTGCGGGGCTGAAGGCCGACCTGGAGATTGTTGTTACAGCCATCGACGCCCTGCGTGCCTGTGGGACCGCCCAGTTCCATGTAGAGCTGGGCCACGCCGGCTTTTTCCGGGACCTGGCCAGCCAGCTGGAAATGGCCCCGGACGAGGTGGAGGTCCTGCGGTTGATGATCGAGGGCAAAAACTTCGCCACACTGAATAATTGGTGGCTCTCCCCCCACTGGGGAAAGCCCGCCTGTGAGGCATTGGAGCGACTGTCCCGCCTCTTCGGCGGGGAGGAGGTGCTCTCCCAGGCGGAGGAGCTGGCCGGTCCCACCCGGGCGGTGGACTATCTGCGCCAGCTGTATGACGAGCTGTCTGCTGCCGGATATGCCTCCTATGTCCGCTTTGATCTGGGTATGGTCCACCAGATGGATTACTACACCGGGGTTGTTTTCCGGGGCTTTGCGGAAGGAGCGGGGGAGCCAGTCCTGTCCGGCGGTCGGTACGACCACCTAGTGGAGCACTTTGGCCGGGAGACCCAGGCTACGGGGTTTGGAGTGGACATCGACGCAGTGGCCCGCACGCTGCCCGAAACCTCGCTGCCCCAGCTGCGGACGGTGGTTCATTACGAGCCGGGGTATCTGGCCCAGGCCCTGGAGGTAATAGACAGCCGTCCCGCCGGTACCTGCGAGCTGTCCCCCTGCCGCACGCTGGAGTCCAGCCGGAATTTGGCCCGGGATAAGGGCGTGAAAACGGTGCTGGTGCTGGATAAGGCTGGAGAGAGGATGGTGCCGGTATGAGAGAGCGTCTGCGGATTGCACTGACCAAGGGCCGGCTGCTGGAGCAGTCGGCAGAGCTGCTGGAGCGGGTGGGCCTGAACTGCGGCCCCATCCGCAGCCCAGGGCGGCGGCTGGTCCACGCCCTGCCCAACTACCCTCTGGACGCGGTGCTGGCCAAGGCCCCTGATGTCATCACCTATGTGGAGCATGGGGTGTGCGATTTGGGCATCGTGGGACGGGATACCATTCTGGAGAAGGGGGGCACCTTTTACGAGGTGCTGGACCTGGAGCTTGGGGTCTGTCGCTTTGCCCTGGCGGTGAAGGAGGGCAGCGACTTCTATGGCAGTTACAGGACCCGGCGGGTAGCATCCAAATACCCGTGCCTCACCCGGGCCTACTTTGCCCAGAAGGGGATGGATGTGGACGTCATCCAGATTGAGGGCAGTGTGGAGCTGGCGCCTATTCTGGGGCTGGCCGACGCCATTGTGGATATTGTGGAGACGGGGGCCACGTTGAAGGCCAACGGTCTGATACCGATTGAGACGGTGGAGACAGTGTCCGCTCGTCTGATTGTGAACACGGCCAGCATGAAGCTGTACAAGGATCTGATTCTTGATTTCATTGAACGGTGTGAAAAGGGGGTGGAGCAGGCATGATTTCCATTATTACGGCGGACGGAGCGGCAGAGCAGACCCAGCTGAAGGCCATGGCCGCCCGGGCCGCGGCCCAGAGTGAAGATATTGTGCAGACGGTGCAGGTTGTGATGGCTGCTGTACAGGCAGAGGGATTTGCCGCTGTGGAGCGGTATACCCGTCAATTTGACCATGCCGTCCCCTGCGAAATTCCCCCGGAAGCCTTGGCGGAGGCCTATGACGCCTGTCCGCCGGCCCTTGTTGCCGCACTGGAGCACGCCGCCCGGAATATCCGGGACTACAACCAGCGCCTGATAAAGAAATCGGCGGAGTGGCCATCCCCGGATGGCGGGATGGTGGGCCGCATCCTCCGTCCCCTGGACCGGGTGGGGGTGTATGTCCCCGGAGGTACCGCCGCCTATCCCAGCAGTGTGCTGATGAACGTGGTCCCCGCCAAGGTGGCCGGGGTGCGGGAGGTGGTTATGGTGACGCCGCCCACCCGGAATCTCAGTATGCCAGTGCTGGCTGCCGCTAAGATTGCGGGGGTGGATCGGCTGATTGCTGTGGGCGGAGCCCAGGCCATCGCCGCGCTCACCTATGGTGCAGGGTTTATCCCAAAGGTGGATAAGCTGGTGGGGCCGGGCAACGCCTATGTGGCCGCGGCCAAGCGGCTGGCCTATGGGGCGGTGGACATCGACATGGTAGCCGGACCATCCGAGGTGCTGGTGATTGCCGACCAGTCTGCCCAGCCCCACTATGTGGCCGCCGACCTGCTGTCCCAGGCGGAGCACGACAGGCTGGCCTCCGCCGTCCTCCTCACGGATAGCCAGGAGTTGGCCCAGCGGGTTTCGGAGGAGGTGGAACGCCAGCTGGCCGGCCTGGAGCGCCAGGAGACGATTAAGGCGTCCCTGCGGGATTTCGGATGTGCCATTGTCTGTCAGAGTTTGGAGGACTGCGTTGCCCTGGCCAACGAGATTGCCCCAGAGCACTTGGAGCTCGTCACCAAAAACCCCAGGGCCCTGCTGCCTCTGGTGAAAAACGCCGGGGCTGTGTTTCTGGGGGCCTATACCCCGGAACCTCTGGGGGACTATCTGGCTGGGCCGGACCACGTTCTGCCCACCAGCGGCACCGCCCGGTTCTTCTCTCCTCTCAGTGTAGATGCCTTTTTGAAATCCATGAGCGTGCTGGAGTTCAGCCGGGAGACCCTACAGCCCTTGGCGAAGGAGATTGTCACCCTAGCGGAGGCAGAGGGCCTCACCGCCCATGCCAACTCCATCCGGGTGCGCTTGGAAGAAAGCCACTCGGAACCAAGCTGATCTCAAAAAACAGCTAAAATTTAGGGCCGCTCTTTTTCAAAGGGTGGTGGGTCCAGGGTGAAGCCCAAGCTGCCCGATAAGGAGGATTTTTCATGGGATTTTTGGACAAATTCCGAAAGAAACCGGAGAAAACGCAGGAGGCTAAGCCGGAGGAGCCCCTGGATTTGGAGGGGAAGGAGCAACCTGTCTACTTCATGTGGCTTCTCTTTGACCATACCCCTCAGATGCCCGCGCTGGAAAGGATGCAGCAGGTTCTGGAGAAGAAATACGGCCAGGTGGATTTGGTAAGCGGCGGTGAGGCCAGATCCTTTGCCGTCCCCAAGCACATGGCCCAGTTTCAGGACGGGAAGCTGCCCTCTCAGGTGGTGATGTTTCCGCCCCAGCCCTTTGACCAAGCGGAAATCGGTTCCATGGAGCGCAGCCAGCTGTGGAATGTCCCCAAGGGGGACAAGCTGCTGGAGAGAGCAACCCACAAGATACTACTTTCCGACATGATGGCGGTGATGGACTATCCCCAGCGGTGCGCGATGCTGATGGATTACCTGGAAGCGGCGGTGGAGCTTTTTCCCGACTGTCTGGGCGTCTGGTTCCCCCACGCCTGGAAGCTGTTCACGGCGGAGCAGGTCCGAAGCCACAAGATTCCCCGGGAGGACCGCTTTGTCTACTTCGGAGTAAATGTGCGGCTTTTCAACATTCAGGGCAGCGAGGACAAAATACTTGACAGCCTGGGCATGTACGCCATGGGCCTTCCCGATGTCCAGTTCCACTTCCACACCCTGAACCCTGACGTTCTTGTGATGCACACCTATAATTTGTGCAGCTATATCTTTGCCCACAACGCCCCCATAAAAAGCGGCGAGACAGTGGATGGGGTTACAGAGGACGGTCAGCTGAGCCGGGACATCCAGTGGCGCTGTCAGTATGAGGACGCCATTGTTGCCCCCAAGCGGGAGCTGATGGACGTGTGTCCCAGCCCCTATGCCGCCGGAGGGCGGCAGTAGAGAGGAGAGAGACCATGCGCTGTGCGGAGATTGCGCGGAAAACAAAAGAGAGTGACATAACACTGAAGCTGTCCCTGGACGGAGGAGCGGTGGAAATTGCCACCGGCATCGGTTTTTTTGACCACATGCTCACCGCCCTGGCCTTCTATGCCGGGTGGGGTTTGGAACTGACGGTGAAAGGGGACCTGGAGGTGGACGGCCATCACACAGTGGAAGACACTGGCATTGTCCTGGGGCAGGCGTTGAAGGCGGCGCTGGGGGACCGGAGAGGAATCCGGCGCTTTGCTTCGGCCTATATCCCCATGGACGAGGCCCTGTGCTTCACCGCCCTGGATTTTTCCAACCGGCCCTTTCTGGTCTTTGATGCAGATATGCCCCAGACGGTGATCGGGGAATATGACGCCTGTCTCACAGTGGAGTTTATGCGGGCCCTGGCGATGCACGCCGGCCTCACGCTCCATCAGCGGTGCTGCTATGGGGCCAATGCCCATCATATAACGGAGGCTTTGTTTAAATCCCTGGGGGTCTCGATCCAGGAGGCAGTCCGGGTGGAGGGCGCCAGGGTGGTATCCACCAAGGGTGTGCTGTAGTGCTCTGGAGGCGGCGTGTCAGGCAATTTGTCTGATGCGCCGCTTTTTTCTGCGGTCTAGGGCAGGATTCCTACAGAGAGCAAGCGGAAAACGCGGAAAAATGTGGGGGAAACTGGGTATTTTTCCAGGCAAAAGAGGAAATGGATGGAAAAGGAAAAGAAAAAAGGAGCGGGATAAAGCGAAAAGCCTGAAATAATATCTTGCCGAGACAGGTGGAAGGTGTTATAATAAGGAAAATAAATTTGCGCTGGAGCTCAGCAGGATAAGAAGGTCTGATCAGAACAAGTCTGGCGCCGGATTGCCTCTTGTGTGTCTGTAGATCCAGAACGAGCATGGATAGGAAGTGATTTCCATAATGGGACAGAAACGCAGGCAGAATATCTTGATTGCGGACGACTCAGAAATGAATCGGTCTATTCTGGCCGATATGCTGGGGGACGAGTACGAGATCGTGGAAGCAGAGGACGGGGTTCAGGCGGTGGCTGCCCTTCAAAAGTATGGCAGCGAATTGTCTGTGGTCCTGCTGGACATCGTCATGCCCAAAATGGACGGCTTTGGGGTTCTCACCTGGATGAATCAGCAGCACTGGATTGAGGATATCCCGGTGATTATGATCTCGGCAGAGAGCAGTGCCTCCCATGTGGAGCGGGCTTATGGTCTGGGTGTGACGGACTTTATCAGCCGCCCCTTTGACGCCCTGGTGGTCCACCGCCGGGTGGTGAATACCATCCTGCTGTACGCCAAGCAGAAAAAGCTGGTCAACATGGTGGCCGACCAGATCTATGAAAAAGAGCAAAATAACAATCTGATGATTGATATCCTCAGCCACATTGTGGAGTTTCGGAATGGAGAGAGCGGGATGCACGTGCTCCATGTCCGCACATTAACGGAGCTGCTGCTGAAGACGCTGATGCAAAAGACAGACCGCTACAACATCACGCAGGCGGATATCTCCATGATAGGGACAGCCTCTGCCCTGCATGATATTGGGAAAATTGCGATTCCCGATGAGGTACTGAACAAGCCGGGTAAGCTGACCAATGAGGAGTTTGCCCTGATGAAGACCCACTCCATGATTGGCGCCGATATGCTGTCCAAGTTGCCCTTCCACCAGCAGGAGCCCCTGGTCAAGGTTGCCTATGATATCTGCCGCTGGCATCATGAGCGCTACGATGGCCGGGGCTATCCCGATGGATTGAAGGGGGACGAAATTCCCATTTCCGCCCAGATTGTGGCTATGGCCGACGTATATGACGCTCTCACCAGTGAACGGGTCTATAAACCGCCTATCCCCCACGAGACAGCTGTCCAAATGATTCTGGATGGAAAGTGCGGCGTCTTCAACCCACTGATGCTGGAGTGCCTTCAGGACATCGCACCTGAGCTTCCCGACGTCATGAACAGTGGCTATCAGGATAAGGCTGACCAGCGGACGATGCAGAATATTGTGCAGGAGATGCAGCGGCACGAGGAGCTGACCGCCTCGGAGCGCACGTTACAGCTTCTGGAGCACGAGCGGATGAAATACAACTTCTTTGCCTCCCTCACCGAGGAAATTCAGTTTGAGTATACCCTCCAGCCCGCTATGGTAACGCTTACCTCCTGGGGGGCGGAGAAGCTTGGTCTGGAGGAGTTCACCATTGATCCCCGCCAGAACCGAAAAGTTCTCTCTCTGATGAAGGAGGAGGACCTTCAGGGCCTGGCCGCCATGCTTCACAGTACGACCCCGGGCAACCCGGTTGTGACCTACGACTGTCAGATACAGCTTCCCACAGGCCCCCGGTGGTTCCGTATTACGGCTCGGGCCATGTGGTCCTCGGACGAGCCGCCGCGGTACACCGGCACCATCGGTAAGGCAATCGACGTTCATGAGTCCCGGACCAAGCTGAACAACCTGGAACAGATGGCCTCTCATGACGCGATGACCAACCTGCTGAACCACGCCAATGCCCGGGAGCGGATCATGGCCCGGCTGAAGGAACGCCCTGACGGCCGGTATGCCATGGCCATTTTGGATCTGGACCATTTCAAGTCGGCCAACGACACCTTTGGACATATGTTTGGAGACGAGGTTCTGAAGTACATCGCTGAGCGGCTGCGTCACAGCGTGCGTAGCGGAGATATCGCTGCCCGGGTGGGCGGGGACGAGTTTCTGATCTTCCTGGAGTACAAAACTGACCCAGAATTGGCCATTCAGCGGGTATATCAGAGCTTGGCTGGAGGAAAATATGAGAACTTCCCCATCTCCATCAGCATGGGGGTGGCAGTGACGGCCGAGGTCGGGACAGAATACGAAACACTGTTTCATGCAGCAGACCAGGCGCTGTACACAGTGAAACGGGGCGGTCGGGGTCACTATCGATTTTTTGACAGCTCTATGGAGAAGACATTGTCTGTGATTTCCCCCATCGACAACGGATCCAACGAACAAGGAGGAGAGTCAAAATGACATTACAGGAGTGCTATGCCGCCATAGGAGGCAGCTATGAGGAGGTCGTCGGACGCCTGCGCAGTGAGCGGCTGGTCCAAAAATTTGTTCTGAAATTTTTATCGGACAGCAGTTATGACTTGCTCTGTAAGTCTATGGAGGCGGAGGACTATCAGGAGGCCTTCCGGGCTGCCCACACCATCAAGGGGATGTGCCAGAATCTGAGCTTCACCGCTCTGGGCGACTCCAGCAGCCAGTTGAGCGAGGCTCTGCGGAGCGGCTTTACTCCCCAGGCCCCTGCACTGTATCAACAGGTGAAGGAGGATTACCAGATAACAGTCTGCGCAATCCAGGCCTTCCAAAAGGAGGCCGGGGGATGAATCGAAGCAGGGAAGCCGTCAATCCAATCCGCTTTTTGGCTATCCGGTTGATTTGGGTATGTGTGCTCACCCTGTGTATCTTCGCCTTCCTGGCCGTCTACATGAACCGGAAAACTGAGGGTACAATTGAGCATGTGGGCAGCGTGTACATGACCAGTATGAGTGAACAGATTACACTCCACTTCCAGAGTATTATTGATCTGCGGGTCTCTCAGCTGGATGCGATTGTACAGACCATTACACCGGAGGGGAGCCGCAGTGAGGAGGAACTGCGGAGTACGCTTCAGTATACCGCGGAGGCTCGGGGATTCAACTACCTGGCATTGTATACCCAGGATGGCCAGTTGGAAATGATTTACGGCGATACGATTACACTGGAGGATCCAGAGTCCTTTTATCGCTCTATGCACAATGGCGAAAAGAAGGTGGCAGTGGGCGTCAATCAGGCAGAGGAACGCACCGTTCTAATTGGAGTTCCCAGTGCCTATCCAACAGCAGATGGAGAAGCGTCAGTTGCTCTGGTGGCCGGGCTGCCTGTGGATGACCTGAGTGAGGCCCTTTCCCTGGGCTCGGATGCGCTGGTAAACTCCCACATCATTCGTAAGAACGGCAGCTATGTGATTCGAGGGGGCGAGGCCTTTCGAGAGAGCTATTTTGATCGGATTCGGGCAATTTTTGATGAGGCTGAAATTTCTGGCGTGGAGCAGTATATTGTAGGATTGCGGAACGCGATGGAGGCGGGGGAGGACTACTCCGCTGTGTTGGAGATTGGCAGCGAGCGCCGCAACCTGTACAGCACCAAGCTGCCCTACTCTGAGTGGTTCCTGATTATGGTTATGCCCTATGGCATTCTGGACCAGATGGTCTCTGAGCTGAGCCATCAGCTGGTTTATATGGTCTTTTTGGGCTGTATGGTCATTCTGCTGCTTCTGATTTTTATTTTCTGGCAGTATCTGAGCCTGACCAAGCGGCAGATGGCAGCGCTGGATGGGGCCCGTAAGGAGGCGGAGAAGGCCAATAAGGCAAAAAGTGAGTTCCTGTCCAACATGAGCCACGACATCCGTACCCCAATGAACGCGATTGTGGGTATGACTGCCATTGCCATTGCCAATGTGGACAGCAAGGAGCAGGTACAGAACTGCCTGCGGAAAATTGCGCTGTCCAGCAAGCATTTGTTGGGGCTGATTAATGATGTGCTGGATATGTCCAAAATCGAGAGTGGAAAGATGACCCTCAATGTGGACCAAGTCTCTCTGCGCGAGGTGATGGACAGCATGGTCAACATTGTCCAGCCCCAGATTCGTGCAAAGCACCAGCACTTCAATATTTTTATCCATGACATCTCCATTGAAAATGTGTGCTGTGACAGTGTGCGCCTGAACCAGGTGATGATTAATCTGCTGGGCAACGCTGTCAAATTTACCCCGGACGGCGGCGCGATCCACGTCTCCCTGTACGAGGAGGATTCGGAGAAGGGAGAGGAATATATCCGTACCCATATCGTGGTGAAGGATACCGGAATCGGCATGTCCAAGGAGTATCAGGAGAAGATTTTCGACTCCTTCAGCCGGGAGGATACCACCCGGGTACAGAAGACCGAGGGAACGGGCCTGGGTATGACGATCACCAAGTACATTGTGGATGCCATGGGGGGCACCATCCAGGTGGAAAGCGAGTTGGGGAAGGGCAGTGAGTTCCACATCATCCTGGACCTGCTGAAGGCAGAGGTGCAGGAGGCGGACATGGTGCTCCCCAGCTGGGATATGCTGGTAGTGGACGACGACGAGCAGCTGTGCGAGAGTGTGGTTGCTTCCCTCAAGGCCATTGGGCTGAATCCTGACTGGTGTCTGGACGCAGAGACTGCGATTCAGATGGTGGGCAAGCGTCACAAGCTCCACCAGGACTACCACATCATTCTGCTGGACTGGAAGCTGCCCAATATGGATGGCATCACCGCTGCACGGGAAATTCGCCGGCTGTATGGGGACAATATTCCCATTTTGTTGATTTCTGCCTATGATTGGAGCGAGATTGAGGACGAGGCACGGGCAGCGGGGGTAACAGGCTTTATTCCCAAGCCCCTGTTTAAATCCACACTCTTCTATGGCCTCAAGCCCTTTATGTCTGATCTGACCCAAGAAGGGCAGGAGAACGAAAGCGCCTTGAACAAGAGGTTGGAAGGCCGGCGGATTCTGCTGGCAGAGGACAACGACCTGAACTGGGAAATTGCCGAGGAGTTGCTGACTTCAGAGCTGGGCTTGGTGTTGGATTGGGCGGAGAACGGAAAGATCTGCCTGGAGAAATTCGAGACCTCCTCCGAGGGGTACTATGACGCCATTTTAATGGACATTCGGATGCCTGTGATGACCGGATATGAGGCGACCCAGGCCATCCGTGCCTCGGGCCACCCTGATGCCAAGCGAATTCCGATTGTTGCCATGACAGCGGACGCCTTTTCGGAGGATATCCAGCGGTGCCTGGACTACGGTATGAACGCCCATGTGGCTAAGCCGATTGACGTGAAAGAAGTCGCCCATCAGTTGGAAAAGTTTATTCTGCAAGCATAACACAAAGAGGAGTTGCCAGGAAGGCCGACACTCCGTAAAGAAGTGTCGGCCTTGCGGCAAACCTGTAAAGAAATTCTATCTATTAGGGCGGTATAGCTATGGCTACGCCGTCTTTTTCCGTTTGTCTGCAAGATGTTCCTGGAACAACTTCTCCATTTCCTCCGGGGAAGGAGCGCACCACAGACCAATGGTGTTGTAGTGAATGTCCACTCTCTGATGCCGCTTGCCGTCTATCTTCTCCGGCTTGGATACCACGATTTTGTCAATGAACTCGTGGACAATCTCAGGCGTCAGCTCCGTCAACCGTGTCACCTGTCTGGCCCGCTGGATGAACTTCTGTAAATCTCCGGCTTTGTCAGCGGTGGCGTTCAAGCTGGCCTCCAACTCTGGAATATCCGCTTT
>JAAWIE010000081.1 GCA_022796195.1 Lawsonibacter sp.
TTCGCCCTATTGGGAGTCTATCTCTTTTTTACCTCCTTCGCCACAAAACTACATTTTTTCCTCGGCGTTTTCTTTCATTTTATCATCGGCGCTGACATTCGTCAGATGTGGGATAAACTGGTTTTTGCCTTACAATTTGCTGAACAAACCGCTGGGTGACGCCATATTTTTTTGCAAGCTCTGGAGCATTATAATTGTTGTATTCCTCTTTGATTTTCCGGTATTTGAGCGGACGCAGAATACTTTCGGCTTGAGGCATATAGAAGGTTGAACCGCCAACCAGTATAGCCAATTTTAGAAGATTGTCCGCCCCGATTTCCTCAGCGATTCTTTTACAAATCCCATCGGGCAGAATGGAAGACGTTAGCTCATTTGTCCATGGCTCCAGCACGCTATACACCGCCTTTCAGCAAACAAATTGCTTTTTAATAGTAACACTATTTCTGCGAAAAGTCCTGTTGAAACATTTCTTGGAATTGCTTCTAAGCAAGACATAAAGGAGACAACAAAACCCGCCGCGCAGGATATATCCACCACCTGCTTATATTGCGGTTTAAAGGGCCTATAAACGGCTTTGTATGAAGATGGCATACAATCATGCCCAAACACTTCTACCCCCGTTATCACGCGTGATAACGGGGGTAGAAACAAGATTATTCTTTGAGCTCCCGGAACACTTTCAAAACCTGCTCCGGGAATTTGGAATCGGAGATATGCCGCTCCATATCGGCCCCGGTCTTGAGGCCGATATAAAAGCCCAGCAGGGACGAAGCCGAGACAATGCCCGTGATGGCGTCATCGACCTCGAACTCTAACCGCTTGTCATTGGGGGCCATGCTACCGATCAGCGCGAAGGCATCCGCTTTCATCTGCTGTATGTAGCGGTCTTTTTCGCTCAGTTCACCAAATTCCTCGTTGAATTCATCGCGTAGGGCGTCCAGCACTTTTCTGCTTAACATTGTGTGTCCCTCCTTACTTCATGCTTTCCAGGGCCAGCCGCATGGCCGTTTTGAATCCGCACACGAACCGCCGCCGCTCAGCTACACGAAGTTCAGCGTCTACCTGTTGCTGGTAATGCTCAAACCATTTGCGCTGCTTGGGGTTGAAGCTGCTTTCCAGGGTTTCAAGTACCCCTTCAAAATCACGATCAATTTCCCGCTCCTCCTCGCTGCGCTCAGAGGTAAGAGGGAAAAGGGCCTCGGCCAACGCCGCAATCGTTTCATTGCTTGCGGTGCTGATATTGAGATTTTCAAAATCAAACATTTCCACAAAAACCGCTCCTTTCAAAATATTGGGCTTGTCCTATCTTGAAAAACTGTGAAACAGATGATATACTGTAGGGGACTTCTACACGGAAGTTTCCCCAGCGCCTGGGCGGCTGTTATTTGCGGTAGCAGCCGTCCTTTTCTCATTTATCCTGTCTGCTGTTATGTAGGCGTTCATGCGCAGACCTCCCCCAAAAGCTGCCGATGGGTATCACGAAGGTGCTTCACCGTGAGGGTGCTCCCCTGGGCGGCAGCAAATTCCGCTGCCACGTTATACAGCTTTTTGGCAGTACGTAGGCTTTCGCCGTGGGCCAGTTTCAGCAGGTAGCCGATACAGCTTTCACTTAGGCCGGGGAACATGGCTTCCATTTCCTCGATTTTGTAATCGTTGTATACCTTTTTGCGGATGACAATCCGGGTACGAAGCTGGTCAAACTCATAGCTGCGGCGTCCGGCTTTCATCTGACGGTAAATCTTATCGTTGCCGGATAGGACGATCCCCACCCCGGCCAGATCATTGAGATTGCGTACGGCCTGGAGTGCGCGTTTTCCCCGCGCCCGCGTCACCACTTACCAAAGTGATGTCATTGTGCTGGTGCGCATAGAGACAGGTGAAAAGAACCTCCCGTGTATTGTAGAGCTCCGGGTAAAACGGCGTCTTTGAAACAGTGTTTAAACGCTCTTTACCGATGGTTAGATACTGGTTGATGGATTTGGCGACTTCCTCATTGTCCCCTGTATAGCAGCCGTTCAAGAACTGCGAGATAACGGACGTAGAAAGCCCCGTTTCGCGGGATATCTGCCGTTGTGATTTGCCGCTCCGCTCCATGAAATCAGCAAGGGCGGCTCTTGTTTCTGCGAGCATTACATTCCCTCCTTTACGCTTGCTTTTGGTAGAATCCTAACAGCGTGGCGCTTACGCTATCCTCCTCTCGAATGCGCCGGGTGGTTTCGGTGTGGTCGGTGGCCTTCAAGATGGCGGAGTTCTCCGTCGCCTGGGGCGCTATATGCTCCACGATATCCGGATCGCCGGATTCGGTGAAGGTCTTCTCCATGAGTTGGTTGCGGGCCACGATTTCGTGAATGTCCATTTCCCGGGCGGGCTTGTACTTGGCGACGATGGCCCGGGCGGCTTTCTTCTCCTTTGCGGCCCGGATATAGTCTTCCTCGCTGGTATGCCGGAACGGGGTGCGGATTTTGGCTTCTGCCAAACAGATTGCGCGGCCCTTCATATCAAAGACGGCCATTTTGTCGATGTTGTCCGGGTCATACACCACCATGACGCGCTCACCCATGTGGGAAAGCAGTGCATCATTATAATAGTGGTTGTTTTTAATGGAGACGCCGCTTTTATTGACCACCCGTTCCTCAGTGTTGCCGCACAGCAGACGGAGGGCGTCATGGTCACGGACAACCCGTTTAACGGCCAGATTTTCAGCATATACCTGGTCTGGGCACTTGCCCTCCATGTCAATCCCGCTGTTGGGCGTCTGGTTGTATTCGTCTATGTATGCGGACAGCTGTGCTATGAAGTCATCCAGCGTGAGGGCCAGTGGCAAAATCTCCTTGTTGGGGATTTGCATTTCTTCCGGCCTGATTTTGGCGTTGCAGCCCGTATAGGTCTTGAAACGGCGGCTAAAGCGGTTGGTAAACGTGCCGAAGAACCGCTCCACGGTCTTTGCGGCACCGTGATAGGGGGTCGCGTATATCGTCCCTACCCCCAACTGTTTTACCAAAGACATGGGGTAATCCTTGCTGAAACTGCTGGAGCGGTAGTCTTTGCCGTTGTCGAAGTACACTTCATTGGGCACCCCGTTCTGCTCCACGCCCAGGCGGAAGCACTTCTTCACCGCTGTTGCGTTGGGATCTGCGTTCCTAACAAGGAAGGACACAACCCGGTTAGATCGGGCGTCAAAGAACACGGTCAGCCACGGGCGGATAACCTTTGTCCCGTCTGCGCTCTTTACGAATACGTCCACCAAATGATGGTCTGAGAACCAGATATCATTGGAGGCGATATCCAGCTTGCTGCGCTCCATGTAGGGAAGGGCGTCTGTGAACGCTTTCAGCCCCTCACGGTAACGAAGAATCGCATACATGGGAATGGTCTTGATCTTGCGCTCAAAGGCTTTATAAGACGGAATATCGGGATATTCCATACTGGTAATGTGGTGGCAAAGGCGGACAGACCGCTTTTGCTGGGTCATATAGAGGGAGTAGAACAATTCCCATGCGTCCTCGGGAATGGTGTCCTTTCCCCGGTTGTGCCCGTCGCGCCGGTCAATCAGCTCCGCCACGTCTTTCCCCTGATATTTGTGCTGCCAGCGGAACAGCTTGCTTTTGGTGATAGCGTCCTCGGCGGGGTTATTGGAATTGAACCAGGATACAAAATCATCCGGGGATAGGCCCTCATGCTGGTACTGCTCCACCACCCACGCCTTGGCGTTGGCCTCGTCCCGCTGCTTGCCCGTGAATTGCAGGATATCCACGGGCGGGGGTACTTCCCCGCGATACAGGGCTTGCGCTTTATCAGGAAGTGATTCTAAGGCGATGCGCAGCTGCTTACCACCCCGGCCCATGCCGTTGACATAGCGGTGCTGGTATCTATTCTGTTGTGTGGCGGCTCGAACCGCTCTTTCGCCGATATGAAGAATTTGCGCGGCTTCTCCAACTGTAAGCCATGTCAAAACGCATCACCTCCTGTCGAACTAACTATATCCCAAACAGGAAAAAATTATTATGGGACTGCAAATAGTCAGGATTTCTTACCAAACAGGGCCGCAACCAGGTCGAAAGGGTCAAGGCCCAGCGGCTTGGCAATCTGTTTAAGTGCCGCCAACGTCGGGATAGCGCGGCCATTCATGATAGCGCACAGGTATGTTTTTGATATCTGGGCCTCTTGTGCTAACCACTTTTGCTGTCTGTCCATTTCCTTTAAGCGTTTGCTTATCATAGTTCCCAGCGGTGGTTTGTTGTGAAGGTTTGTTGTTCTCGACATAACTTCACCCCCTTGAAATTCTTAGCGGTTTCCGATATAATAAGGTATCTGCTTCTATTATAATAGCGGATACCGATATTGTCAACAAAAATTTATGGGTTTCCGATAAGGAGGGGTATCGTGTCAACGGTGAATGAGCGATTTAGAGACATTCGGAAAGAGTTAGGCTTTAATCAGCAGCAGTTTGCCTATGAATTAGGCATTTCCCAAACGCACATTTCTGGTATTGAAAACGGGAGAGACAATCCGTCAAAAAGCCTAATTAAGTTTCTTTGTGCAAAATTCTCAGTTAGCGAGGAGTGGATGCTTGAGGGTGTTGGAACTCCGCTGCCTGAATGGGATATGACAACAGATAAAGGGGCCATAGCAAAGTACAATGCTTTACGGGTTTCTTTTGAAAAGATGCTCCTTGGCGCAACTGGGGATGATCTTGTTTGCATGATACAAGCATTTTGCCATTTAGTAGGCGCTTTAGATGCTCGGAAGATAGACCCGCAGGAAACTACCGCATATCGAAAAGCAATTTGCTCTGTCATCGACGATTTGGAAAAGCTAACTATGATGGTGTCTTCTGATACCGTACTACCTCCAAAAACTGATGCAATGGGATGGGTAAACTTCAAGAATTCCTGTTTGGTGGCAACAAACCGTATTAATCAATCAGTCAAAGACGCAGTAAATATTTATCTTGAAAAGTATGGCGAAGAAATGAAGCTTTGACTCGCATAAATATTCAAATTATATGAATATTTATCAATTTCGTTTTGCGTGTCCTTTTTTCCTTAGTCAATTTCCTTTATCGAAACAGAAGAAAACCCGCAAGCCCTGTAATTTCAAAGGCTTGCGGGTTTTTGCTTCCCTGGAATGGAATTTCCTTAGTCGAGGTCTCACTTACGTTTTGCGCGTCTTTTTTTCCTTAATAAAAATAGGCTTTAGCCATACGGCCCCAACGGTTTGAGGGCATTTTGCAGACTAAGGAAAAAATAGCGTTTTGCGCGTCCGGCTACACATAACTATAGAGATACCCGAATATACATAACCCCCTAGGGCTACTGCCCCAGGGGATTTCTATTTACCTGAATACTTTGCTCAGTTCGATAAAGCAGCCATCCAGCACATTGACTTTTGCCACGCCCTGCCGGTCATAGACCTCATGGAGCTGCAAAGAGCCATCCCTGAGTAAGAACACCTGCACCGTCTGTTCATCGGGGCTGACAATCCAGTATTCCCGTACCCCGGCCCGCTGGTATAGGCTCAGCTTTACGAGCCGGTCATGGCGCTGTGTCGAAGGGGAAAGGATCTCCGTCACCATGTCCGGGGCGCCCTTACAGCCGTGTTTGTCAATCTTGCTCTGGTCGCACACGATTGAAATATCAGGCTCCACCATCGTGTCCACGTCCTCTGGACTGTCCCCGTCCTTTTCAAAGAGACGGACGGCAAAGGGGGCATGGTAGACCTTGCACCGCTTCCCCTCCAGGTAGTTGGCGAGCTGCCTTGTGAGCTCCACGCTGATCTCCTGGTGGGTGCTGGACGGCGGTGGGGCCATCATGACAGCCTCGCCGTCAATGAGCTCTGCCCGTTCATCATCTGGCCACGCCAGAACATCCGCAAATGTGTACCGCTCCTTTTCTGCTGGCAATGCCATCGTAATCACTCCTTCACCGTTAAGATGTCCTAAATACCCTTTCGATATTTCGATTGTACCACGGCTTTTCTTGAATTGCAAGGATAAGGATGTGCAGCATTGAGAAATGCTATGCAATATAGGTCTGCTGGGTGAGCCGATGTCATTCTATGAGGTGTTCCCCTACCACTGATATTTATGCTGCTCTATACCCTTCAAAATACCCTTTAGCCGCCGCACAACGTTGCACAGCATTTTACATTGAAACCAGGAAACTGTTGCGGCACAAGGACCATGCGCACCGGGTTGCACACTATTTCACCCACACCCAATAATTCAAATCCCTCCTTCCGCGCCAACTTGAACGACCCTACCTAATCTGAACAAACTTTTGTCAGTTGTTCGGATTAGGTAGGGTCGTTCTTTGCCTGTAGCCCTTGTATTTCAAGGGCTACAGGCTTTTTCGACTCCGGGCACCCTGTGTCACTGGGCAATAGCAAACAATTCAAAATCAGAGAGCAAAACGTGCAAATGCAGGGATATGAACTCCCACTGACGTCGCCCACGGTAGTTCTCGGCTTTGCAGTTCATAAGTTTATAAATGTGCGTCTTTTTGTCAACCCCAAAAAATTCGGCAGGTTCTGACAAGGAACACACCGAATTCATTTTTGTTCAGTCTGTTCCTATATGCCTTGATTAAAGAATTTTAGTTTGATAAAAACTGTAAGTTTCACCTCATCCATTAACTCAGATAGTGCATTACAAATCAACGCGCAACAATTGGGGCTATCTTTGTCGTAAAGTGTCTGCTATAATAGCTTCGAGAGCCCAGGTCAAAGTCCTGGGGATATACGTAGTAAAAAGTATTTGGAGAGAATGAGTATGAAATATGTTGCTTTTTTGGATATTCTTGGATTTAAAGAAAAGCTGAAAGCAATGAAGCACGATGAGGCCAGACAGTTTATAGGCCATTTTTCGTCAACAGCATATGCAGTTTGGAGAGATATGGATCCTAAGCATTTAAACGGGTATATTGTAAGTGACTCATTTATTATCTATTCAGCGGACACAAGTCAGATATCCCTTGATGAACTTGTTCAGGCAATTGATACCATATGCAAAAAAGAGTTCTCTGCTAATAGCATCTTAATTCGAGGTGCAATAGCAAAAGGTGAGTTCGATAAACTCCAAGCGAGAGAAATGTCAACTCTTGGTAAAGGGCTAATAGTTGGACAAGCTTATGTGGATGCCTATCTTCTTGAGGGAACGGTTAAAACTACGGGAATTGTGTTGAGTGAAGATGTCTATAAAGATTTGCTCAATATAGGTGGTTTTGGTAAGAACATTTTTTCTGAGAGTATCAACGGATCAAAATGCTATATATTAAGATATCTTACTCTCGACTATCTCCTGGATATTAAAAGAATGGAAAAATTTGTTGAGTTAGCTAATTCTTCTGGATGGCTTCCCCACTACTATAATTCCTTATACTTTTCGTTTAGAGGTGAGTCTAATGATAAAAAGGTACATCAGGTTTTCATTAACCTCTTTAACACTGTAGCCAAAGGTAGCCCAAATGAAAATTGGAGAGAACTTGATGTTTTTATCCGCAACGCATTCGATAAAAATGTGTTGTCTGACTTTCAAACACGTTTTCTTAAATATCTCCGAAAGAGCTTGTTTTGATTTCCAAGTGAAGCGGGGTCGCTTTTCGAACCTTTTTATCGAAAAGTGGCTCTGTTTCACGTTGCATTTGTTGATAAGTTTATCCGGGTAGGTGACCGGTATAGTCTCAACTTTTTGAATAATAAGACTATTGTAGTAGGGAACTGCCGAAATACCATATCTCTTCTGGAAAAGTGATTTTCCTTGGGTAGCAAAGCTTGACTTGGCGGGAGTATTTTGGACAGTTTTTTCTGGACTGTCCAAAATGCTTTCGCCATTTCTCTACGTCGTAAAATTTGTGGAAACTGTTGCGGCGCAACGGCTGCGGGCCTGCATCTTTTTTGTCAACACATGACAAAGCAACATAATCCGAACTTGTTCCCCACCGGGGACGGGTTCGGGTTTGTTGTTTTTTTGCCAGTATCGGCTATCAGCGCATAGAAAAACGTCCCCTGTCAGGATGATGGGGGACGCTTCTCTACAAGACGGCACAATATCTGGATAAACAGCTGGTGCGATATATCGCACAGAAACAGGCTTTGCAAGGGAACGGGTCTACGCACAAACCAAGGGGCGCTCAATACGCCTCCAACGAGTATGCACAGAAGCCAGGCAGCTCTTATATACAGGCCAGGGCCCCGTTGGATACGCGACCATCAAGAGTTGCTTCAGTGTCCTAAAAACAGAGTGTGCCTACTGCCACGAACTGTGGACCATCCGGCGGGCAAAGGAATTTGTGAACAACTATTATTGTTTTGCAGATCATTTAAACAAATCGCAATCTTTCAAGCTCTTAAGCACCAGGCTGCTGAAACTTAATTAGTATCCGCTTCTGTTGAAGTCTGTCTGCGGTGCTTTTTACAATATGGGCATCCCTGCCCGTTGGATCAGTCTGCAACCCTGGCTAACCACACATGGCCGTTATCACAAAGCCACCAAATACGTTTACCAGAATGACATGTCACCTGCTCAGGGGTGAGACCATTGTTTAAAACTGGATGCCACTGAGCAGCCAAAGGCTTGTTGCAGAAGGCCAGATCATTGAAGCCAATCCAAACCCGGCGTCCTGAGCAGTAGGGGCACCGTTGGCCTGATGAGAATGCAGCAACTGGGCACTGCCAGGAGTGTCCATTCTCACACTTCCACCACACCTGCTGACCGCTACCATAAGAAAAGAAATCAGGATTGAGCAACGCATTTTTTTCATAATCCCAATATTTTTTTGCTTCGGGAATTTTTCGAAAAAGGGCTCTCTCTGCCTCTGGCCGCCGGTACAATGACAATATGGCGCCCTGATCGCGTTTTAAATCAATATCGAGGGGTAAGTGCTGTTTCAGCTGTTCGGAAATAAGCTGGAAAAGGGCCTGAAGTGCTTCCTCCAAGTTAGAGAGGCTTCCTGCGCCATAGTGATAGGTAATGGTGCGTTTGTCAGGTGAAACATGAAATTGAGTTCCCGTTTTTACTCTATAGAGAAAAATGTTATTCCGCAGCAGGAGGTCATCTTTAGCTGAATCAGATGCTTTGATCGCTTCACGCTCGTGCAAGGGGCCGTCATGCTCTATAGCTATAGAAAAATCTGGAAGAAATATATCCAGCTCCCGTCCCTGGTATCGGAAGCGATTATACGCTGTGAACATACGGCTACAATAAAAATATATCGCTTGTTCAGCAAAAGAGGTTGAAGGAGAACAATGTGGACAACCGGTGCCCTGGGAGCGGCTTGCTACAGTCGTGCACCACTCATGACCTTTTTCGCATAGCCACCATATTTTTTTGTTGGAACCGATTGTTACATGATAGGGCGTTAAATATCCGTTTTTGGATGGATGCCACTGACGCGCCAGATTTGGATCAACAGTGGCCAGATCGTTGAATCCAAGCAGGATTTGTCGGTTTGAGCAAAATGGGCAACCAATACCTGCGGATCGGCTTGCCACCGTAGCCTGCCATGTATGACCTCGTTCACAGCGCCACCAAACACGTTTGCCGGAGTGTATTGTAACATGATCCGGAAGTAAGCCGTTATTTTTCTCAGGGTGCCACTGTGCAGCCAGACTGGGTGATTGAGAGGCCAGGTCGTTATAGCCAGACAATACTTTTTGCCCCGAGCAATAAGGGCATCCTTTTCCCTTGACGCGATTGGAAACAGAGGCTTTCCAGGAATGCTCCAATTTACATTTCCACCATACCTTGTATGAAGAACCTGCAGAGAGATCGGAGGGGAGCAGGGGTCCGTTTTTTTGACTATCCCACTGTGCGGCAAGATCAGGATGGGATGTAGCCAAATCACTAACACCAGAGACAGCACGCCGGCCAGAACAATAGGGACAACCGTTACCTCTATGCCGGTCACCGATCAGCGCCTGCCAGGAGTGTCCTTGTTTGCATTGCCACCACACTTTTTTGTCAGAATTACAGGTTACCTGCGTGACAGTCAAATCTCCGTTACGGGTAGGATGCCATTGCTCAGCTAAAAGAGGGTCAATAGTCGCCAAATCATTAAAGCCTGCCAAGACTCGGTGGTTAGAGCAGAAGGGACAACCATTGCCAGAAAATCGGTCTCCTACACAAGCCTGCCAGACGTGTCCGAGTTTACATCTCCACCACACCTTTTGGTTGGAATAAGGGGCAGTATGATTTGGCAATAGAGGCTCATTTTCTTTGTACAGCCAATCCTGCGCCAGATCAGGCCGCAAAGTAGCCAAATCATTGTAGCCGGGGAGAATCGTGCGACCGGAACATATTGTACAGGCTTGGCCGCAAAATCGCTTGTCAACTGTGCACTGCCATGCATGGCCATTTTCACAAAGCCACCAAGCTTTTTTATGGGAGCGGCAGGTCACGTGGCGAGGCTCCAACTTCCCATTCAAAGTCGGATGCCATTGGGCGGCCAGATCAGGTCTTAGAGTCTGCAAATCAGTGAGGCCAGGGATTGCTGCCTTTCCAGAGCAAAAAGGACAGCCGCTGCCCTTGACCCTGCTGCTGATAGCGGCGCTCCAGGAATGCTGCTGTTGACACAACCACCATGCTTTTTTGCCGGATCCATAGGAAACTGTTTCTGGGGTTAAAGGTAAGCTTTTCTCAGTATCCCATTGCTGCAGCAACCCGATTTTGCCATGATTTTTGCAATATTCTTCGAGGCTAATACGCATAAAAAATTCTCCTTGTCTGATTTTCTGTTTGATGTCCAGCTCATATGAATAAAATTTTGTGCTGCAATGGGTCGAGGCATAGGCTCTAACGATAGGGAATCTAAGAAGGCCGGGCAAACGCCTAAACGATTGCCCGGCCTCTCAGCCTTTACAGCCTACACTTTCTCCATGGATTCGATGATGGCGTCGGCCAGGGCATCCAGCTCGGAGGCCTTGTCCGGGTGGAGGGCGGAGGCCAGGGTGAGCCGGTCGCCCAGCACGGTCATATTTTTCATCTCATTTTCCAGGAATTTTTGCATCAAATCACCCGACTTCACGGCCCAGGAGCCATTCTCGACGATGGCGCAGGTGCGGTTTTGGAAGTTCAGGGCCTTTAGGTGCATCAGATAGTCGTGCATCACCGGATAGATGCCCAGGTTGTAGGTGACGGAGGCAAACACCAGGTGGCTGAGCCGGAAGGATTCGCTGACCAGCTGGGACACGTGGGTATTGGACACGTCGTACACCCACACGTTGGTGCAGCCCTTCTCGCACAGCTTGGCGGCCAGGGCCTGGGCGGCGGACTCGGTGTTGCCGTACATGGAGGCGTAGGCGATGAGCACGCCCTGCTCCTCGGGCTGGTA
>JAAWIE010000002.1 GCA_022796195.1 Lawsonibacter sp.
GCAGAATGTAACTGCACATAAGTTAATGACAAAATGGTGAAGAAATGGTACAGTAATGGTGAAGATCTAAAGGAACATAACCCGAAAACCATTGATAAATCAAGACTTTTTAAGGAGACGAAAAGCAATATGAAATTAGGCATTGTGGGTCTACCCAATGTAGGCAAAAGCACCCTGTTCAACGCCATCACCAACGCCGGTGCGGAGAGCGCCAACTATCCCTTCTGCACCATTGACCCCAATGTGGGCATGGTGGCTGTGCCCGACACCCGGCTGGACCGCTTAAGCGCGATGTACCACCCCAAAAAGACCACCCCAGCGGTGATCGAGTTTGTAGACATCGCCGGTCTGGTCAAGGGCGCCAGCCGGGGCGAGGGTCTGGGCAATAAATTTCTGGGCAACATCCGGGCCACCGACGCAGTGGTCCATGTGGTCCGCTGTTTTGACGATGACAATGTAATCCATGTAGAGGGGACCACCGACCCTGTGCGGGACATGGACACCATCGACCTGGAATTGGTCATGGCCGACCTGGAGATGGTGGAACGGCGTATTGACAAGGCCAAAAAGGCGGCCAAAGGGGACAAAAAGTTCCTCCAGGAGGCCGCTGATTTTGAGGGCCTGCGGAACTGGCTCAACGACGGCAAATCTGCCCGGAGCTACACCGAAGTGGACATCGCCGCCAAGTACCCCGACTGCGAACTGTTGTCTCTGAAACCGGTGATTTACGCCGCCAATTTGGACGAAGACGGTTTTTCCAATCCGGAAGGGGTAGAATATTATCTTCAGGTGGAACGGCGTGCTAAGGAGCAGGGCGCCCAGGTGATCCCCGTTTGCGCCAAACTGGAGGCGGAGATCGCCCAGCTGGACGCCGGCGAAAAGCAGATGTTTCTGGACGACCTGGGGGTTTCGGAGTCCGGCCTGGACCGGCTGGTGAAAGCCAGCTACACCCTGTTGGGCCTCATCTCCTATCTCACCTCCGGCGAGGATGAATGCCGGGCCTGGACCATCACTCGGGGCACCAAAGCGCCCCAGGCGGCAGGCAAGATTCACTCCGACTTCGAGCGGGGCTTCATCCGGGCCGAGGTCACCTCTTATGACGACCTGATGGCCTGCGGAACTATGGCCGCTGCCCGAGAAAAGGGCCTCATACGCTCGGAGGGCAAAGAGTATGTGGTACAGGACGGGGATATCATCCTGTTCCGATTCAACGTGTAAGGAGGGGTTTGCTTTGGACTTGGGCGCATTTTTGGACGCAGGTATCAAGATGGGATTTCTGACCAGTAAAATGGCGCAGGTGGAGCAGGAGAGCCACGATCTAAGAGAGCGGGTCTCCAAGCTCCCGCCGGAGCAGCAGTTTACCTTCGCCCTGATGCAAACCCGCAGTTTGGTACGTCTTTGGCGCACCGTGTCCCCGGAAGACGCAATCAAGCTGACCGCCGGGGTAATGGACATTACAGAGGAGGAACTGCGGGAGGAATTGGACGAGGCGCTGAAGATAGCCCGGGAACAGCTGGAAGGGACGGGAACGCTATGAATATCTATCTTGATCTGTTCCTTACCTTTGCCAAGGTGGGAGTCTGCACCTTCGGCGGAGGCTATGCCATGCTTCCCATCCTCCAACGGGAGGTTGTGGAGAAAAAGGGATGGGCCACTGACGAGGAACTGACCGACTACTTTGCTGTAGGCCAGTGTACCCCCGGTATCATTGCCGTTAACACAGCCACCTTCATCGGCACCAAACACAGAGGAATTCCAGGCGGCGTGCTGTCAACCTTGGGGTTGGTCTTTCCCTCCCTGGTCATCATCACCGCAATTGCTACGTTTCTCTCCAACTTCGCCCAGTTCCCGATGGTCCAGCACGCCTTGGCCGGCATCAACGCCGCTGTAGTGGCCCTCATCGCCTCCAGTGTGTTAAAGCTGGGCAAGTCCACCCTGAAAAACGGGGTTGCCGTCGCCATTTTCCTATGTGTGCTAGTCCTAGCCGGGGCCGGAACTTTGGCCGGCTTTGAGACTTATGGCCCGCTGGCCGCTGTTCTAAACTCCCTGACCTCTCCCGCCGTGCTGATTGTTCTGTCCGGTGCAGCCGGCTTTCTCATTTACGGAATCGGAAAGAAAGGCGGTGCAGGTAAATGATTCTTCTGCGGCTGTATTTTGAGTTTGCCAAAGTGGGGCTCTTCGCCGTGGGCGGCGGACTGGCTACCATTCCATTTCTCCAAAATATGGGGGCCAATACCGGCTGGTTTACCAGCACCGACCTGACTACCATGATTGCCGTGTCCGAGTCCACCCCTGGCCCCATGGGGGTCAACATGGCCACCTATGTGGGCTTTGAGACAGCGGGCCTGCCCGGTGCAGTAATTGCCACCCTGGGCCTGATTACCCCTTCGATTATCATTATCATGATCATTGCCGGATTTTTGCAGAAATTCCGGCAATCCAAAACGGTGGACGCCATCTTTCAGGGACTTCGCCCCGCCTCTACGGCGCTGATTGCCGCCGCTGGCCTGTCGGTTGCCATGTCCGTCCTCTTCACCGCCGGCAGCACAACCGAACATGCCTTTTCCGTCCACTGGCCCGCTGTGATTCTGGCGGTAGTGGTGTTTCTGTGCATGAGGCAGGAAAAGCTGAAAAAACTGCATCCAGTGGTGTTTATCGCCCTTGCGGCAGTGGCCGGCGCAGTTTTCCAGTTTTAGCTGTGGAACCGCCCAGAACTTCTAGGGCCATCGCCTCCGTTGGCTGGCCCAGAGCACTGTTCTACCTGCTTCAATTCACTTGGGGGCTGTCCGTCAACTTGGCCGGCCTGTTGGTATTTCTAATCTGCCGCAGACACGGCCGCAGCGAATCCTTCTACAACAGTGTGGTTACCTATCTGCCGGGAAACCGTGGGGGATTGTCCCTGGGTATCTTTCTTTTTCTCAGCGTCTCCGGAACCCAGGAGCACTGCGGTCTCTGTACCCATGAATACGGTCACACGATCCAATGCCTGTTCCTTGGCCCCTTGTATTGGGTCGTTGTCGCCCTCCCAAGCATTATCTGGTACCACTGCTTCGCCGGTTTCCGAGCGAAACGCGGTACTGCGTACGATGCGCTCTATTGTGAAGGCTGGGCAACCGCCTGGGGCAAAAAATGGAGCGGCGCATAGATAGAATAAACGTCGGAGAACCTAACCGGTTCTCCGACGTCAATTTTTCCGAAGCTATAAGCTGAACTGAGCCTACAGCGATTTCAGCTCTGGTCGGCGGCGTTGAATATCGTGCGCCCGCCCCCCTGAGGGGCTTGCGCCCCAGCGGATGAGGCGGCGGCATTAGCGGCGGCCCGGAACCGGGCGCGGGACTGCTTGATCTCATCGTAGGCTTCCGCAACTGCTTCCTCGGTGCGGCGCAGGGCATCCTCGCAGTACTCATTGGCCGAACGCTTCAAAGCGCGGCTGCGTTCCTCTGCCTGACGAATCATATCATTAGCCCGCTGCTTGGCCTGGAGGGCCAGGGTGTCGGAAGCCAGCAGCTGTTTCGCCCGCTCCTCTGCCGCCCGGACGATGGAATCGGCCTTCCGTTTGGACTCCGCCTCCATCTCCGCCCGGCGTGCCATCATTTTCCGGGCCTCGGTCAGCTCCATGGGGAACTGGCTGCGGATGTCGTCGATCAGGTCCAGCGCCCGGTCCCGCTCAATGACGCACTTATCGCTGGACAGAGGGGCGTTTTTTGCCTCGTCAATCATATCAAACAACATATCCAATAATTCTTCCACACCGCTCGCCATCTGTCAGCCTTCCTTTCCTTCCATCTCTCTCATGCGCCGGTTCACATCATCGGCAATCTCCCGGGGGACGAAATCCTCCAGTTTGGCCCCATACCGGGCCATTTCTTTGACGATGGTGGAGCTGAGATAGGTATACTTTTCGCTGGACGCCAAAAACATGGTCTCCAGCTTGGGGTTCAGCTTGCGATTGATGACCGCCATCTGAACCTCTTGTTCAAAATCGGACACCGCCCGCAAGCCCTTCACCACCACATGGGCCCGCCTGCGCTTGGCGTAAGCGGCCAGCAGATCACTGGAAAAATCCACCTCTACATTGGGAAACCGGGCGGTGGATTTTTTCAAAAGCTCGACCCGCTCCTCCGGCGTAAACATGCCCGTCTTCTTGGAGTTTACCATAACGCACACGACAAGGCTGTCGAAACAGGCGGCCGCACGCTTAATGATGTTCAGATGTCCCAGGGTCACCGGGTCAAAGCTGCCCGGATAGATGGCTGTACTCATTGTTGTCTCACACTCCCGGCCCGGCGGCAGACAGTCAGCTTAATCTGCCCGTACCGGTACTCACGCCCCGGTTCATAGGGGAAGGCCATCGGGGGAAGGGCCCACTCCGCCCCGCTTTCACACACTATTATACCATATTCCCGCAAAATGTCAAACTGTGTCAACTGTTCCAGAGATTTTTCCAGCAAGCCGCTCTGATAAGGCGGGTCCAGAAAAACGACATCGAACTTCTCCCGGCAGACAGACAGAAAGGAAAGCGCCTCCTCCTGGGCCACCCGGGCCCGGTCCCCAAAGCGGCACAGTTTCACATTCTCCCGCACCAGGGCGGCCGCCTCCCGCCGCTGGTCCACAAAGGTACAGTGCTCTGCCCCCCGGGACAGGGCCTCCAGCCCCAGCTGGCCAGTGCCCGCATAGAGGTCCAGCACCCGCCGCCCCTCCAACTCAAACTGAATGATGTTGAACAGCGATTCCTTCACCTTGTCTGTTGTGGGCCGGGTGTCCATTCCCTGGGGCTCCTTTAATTTACGGCCGCGGGCCGTACCGGAAATAATACGCATTCCGATCTTCCTTTCTCCAAAGGCTCCTCTCAAACGGAGTCTTTTTCGCGGTTCTCCTGGTGAAAATACCCATACACTGCCTGTGCGGTGTTTTTCGGGACCACCTCCTGAAGTTGTTCCAAAGAGGCGGCTTTTATGGCCTTGATGGTCTTAAAATGCTTCAAAAGCTGTTGGCGGCGTTTTTCCCCCACCCCCGGTATTTTGTCCAGAAGTGAGATTTTTACATGGCCTGCCTGAAGCTGGCGGTGGTACTCGATGGCAAAGCGGTGGGTCTCCTCCTGAATCTGCCCGACCAGGGCGAAAACCGCCGGAATGGACTGGATACCGATTTCCCGCCCGTCCGGATGGACCAGCGCCCGGGTACGGTGGCGGTCGTCCTTCACCATACCAAAGGCGGGAACCTCCAAGTTCAAGGTCTCCAGCACCCGCGCCGCCACCTTTACATGCTCATGTCCGCCATCGATCAGAAGCAAGTCCGGTTTGTCCGCAAACTTTTCATCCCCGTCCAAATACCGGCGGAACCGGCGGGTGAGCACCTGTTCCATTGAGGCATAGTCATTTGGTCCCTCCATGTCCTTCAGCTTAAACCGGCGGTAGTCCCGTTTTAAGGGTTTGCCGTCTACATAAACTACCATAGAGGCCACAATGTCGCTGCTCCCTGTGTTGGAGATATCATAGGACTCCATTCGCTTCGGGGGGCTGTCCAGGCTGAGCATCTTCCCCAGCGCCTCCAGCAGCTTGTTGCGCCGCTCCTCGTGAGTAGTGGCCCGCTCCACCTCTTCCCGGGCATTCTGGTTGGCCAGCTTGATCAGGTCCATTTTCGCGCCCCGCTGGGGGGTAACCAGTTCCACCCGGCGGCCCACCTGCTCCGACAGCATCCGGGTCAGGGGCACCTGGTCGGGCAGTTCGCAGGGAATGAGAATCTGTTTTGGCAGACGGGTGCGGCCCACATAGAACTCCCGCAGTAAGGAGGAAAGCACCGCGCCCTCCTCGTCCTCCATGGGCGTCTCCAGCAAGTCAAAGTCCTTAGCCGCCAGTTCCCCATCCAAAAAGTGGAGAACCACAAAACAGCTCTTCGCTGTCCCACGGAAAAAAACTGCCACATCGGTGTCTGCCAGGGAACCGGCGATTACCTTTTGCCGCTTGCCCAGCAGTTCAATCGCCCGGAGCCGGTCCCGAATCTCTGCGGCCCGCTCAAAACGCAGTTCCTCCGCCGCCCGCTCCATCTCCTGCGTCAGGTCCTTCTGCACGTCCTTGAACCGTCCCTCCAGAAGGGACACCGCCTGCGCGACGGCCTGCGCATGCTGCTCCCGCAGCTCGTCTCCCCGGCAGTAGCCGTCGCATTTGCCCATGTGAAAGTTGAGGCAGGGCCGTTCCTTACCGATATCCCTGGGAAATTTTTTGTTGCAGGAAGGCAGGCGAAGGGCAGTTTTCAGGGCGTCGATAATGCCCTGGGTGCTGTGGCGGCCAGCGTAAGGACCAAAATACCGGGCGCTGTCCTCCGCCGCCTTGGAGGCCAGGGAAAATTTGGGGTAAGGCTCGTTGGACAGGCGGATATAGGGGTATCCCTTGCTGTCCTTCAGTAAAATGTTGTACCGTGGCTGGTGGCGTTTGATGAGGGAACACTCCAGCACCAGAGCCTCAAACTCGCTGTCGGCAATGATAACATCGAAGTGGTCAATCTGGGACACCATGGCCCTGGTCTTCTCCGTGTGGGAGGCGGAGTCTTGAAAATACTGGCTCACCCGGTTTTTCAGCGCCTTGGCCTTGCCCACATAGATTACAGTACTCTGGGCATCCTGCATGATGTAGACGCCCGGCTTCAACGGCAGACTGTGGGCCTTTTCTTTTAACTCGTCAAAGGTCATAAGCGTTTCTTCCTCCTGCACAACATCAAAAAAGGCGCCGCGTTGCGGCGCCTTTCGTGATTGGGGGTGTTTACTCGGAGAAATCGGAAGAGATCATCTTGTACAGAGCCTCCACCGCTTCCTTCTCGTCGGCACCGTCGGCAATCAGCTTGATGGGGGTGCCCTTTACTATGCCAAGAGACAAAACACCCAGCAAGCTCTTCGCGTTGACCTTACGCTCCTCTTTCTCCACCCAGATGGTACTCTTAAACTCGTTCGCCTTCTGGATGAAAAAGGTGGCAGGTCTGGCGTGGAGACCGACCTGGTTGTTTACGACGGCTTCCTGACTATACATATCGCGTACCTCCGCCCTATTTATAGGATGTGTGCTTAGCATAGCAGATTTATCCCGGTTTCGTCAATGGATATTTGCACAAATATTACCGGAATTTTTGCCCGCTTTTACGGGATAAATTTCGGTTTTTGCTCTGTTTTTTCCAACTAAGATGCAACAATCGACTGATTCAGCCTATTTCCTCCTTTTTTTGAAAGAAATCTCCATTTGTCATAAACATAAATTTTTCTAAGATCTGTTCCGGTTTTCTACTGGTATCCTTGTAACATTCCTGCACATTTCCCAAAATCATCCATTTTATCCTGACGTCCGCCTTTCTGGACGGAACCGGAACGCAGTCTCAGCCCCGGTCCCATTCCAAAATGACCATCCACAAGCAAAAACTCGGCTTTCTTTTCTCTGTTTCCTTGCATGCGCCATTTGTCTGCCTGCATCCCATCACCAAGCTGCGATGGTCCCGTCACAGCGGGGTTCAGTGCCTCCAACCAGCAGACCGTTTTCCGTCCGCCAGATAATCTGGCCCCGGCCCATGTCTATATTGCTGTTGGCAATCTCCACCTCATGGCCCATAGCGGCCAGTTCCTGGGCAATATGGGCGGAAACCTCCCGCTCCAACTGAATTTTCCGCCCGCCGATCCACTGCATCCGGGGCGCGTCCAGGGCCTCCTGGGGGTTCATATGATAATGGAGGGTATTCACCATCATCTGTATATGGCCCTGCGGCTGCATGAACGCCCCCATCACCCCAAAGGGCCCCACTGCCTCTCCATCCTTCATCAGGAAGCCGGGTATGATGGTGTGATAGGATTTTTTCCCTCCAGCCAGAACGTTGTCGCTGTCCTCCTCCAGAGAGAAATTGGCTCCCCGGTTTTGCAGAGAAATCCCCGTGCCGGGAATCGCAATCCCCGCGCCGAAGGTGGTATAGTTGCTCTGAATGTAGGACACCATATTGCCCTCGCCGTCTGCGGTACACAGGTAGATAGTGCCGCCGCAGGAGGGGTCCCCCGCCTCCGGGAACAAGGCCCGATCTGTGATTAAAGCCCGACGGCGGGCGGCGTACTGCTCGGACAGCATATCCTCTACCTTGGTCCGCATGTATCTGGGATCGGCCACATAGGTTTTGGTGTCGGCAAAGGCCAGTTTGATGGCCTCCAGAATCTTGTGGTAAGTGTCCGCACACTCCCGCTCCTGAGACAGCTCCAGCCCGCTCAGAAGATTCAGCGCCATCAGAACGGTAATCCCGTGGCCGTTGGGTGGAATTTCACAGACCGTGTACCCCTGATAGCCGGCGGCGATGGGCTCTACCCACTGGGGATGGTAATTTTGAAAATCCTCTTCGGTAAAATACCCGCCGGTCTGGCGGCTGAACGACACAATTTTCTCCATCAGTCCGCCCCGGTAGTAGCTCTCGCAGCCGGTGGCGGCCAGCTCTTCCAATGTTTGGGCGTATTCCTCCCAGCGGAAGAGCTCGCCAGAGCGGTAGGGCGTGCCGTCCTTTTTCATAAAGGCTTCCCACCAGTAGGTGTGGGGGGCAGAATTGCGCTCCATCGCCTTTTGAATACGCCGGCAATCCTTTTCCCACTGCCGGGATACGTTCACCGGGACGGGTGCTCCCTCCCGGGCGTAGGATACCGCTGGGGCAAACAGCTCGGTCAGCGGCCTTGTGCCAAACCGGCGGTTCAGCTCCGCCCAGCCTCCTGGGGCGCCAGGGACCATGGTGGGAATCCAGCCCTCCTTCGGCATTTGGGCAAAGCCCAGGCCGCGGACCAGCTCCGCACTCAGGGCGGCAGGGGCTGTCCCGCTGGCGTTGAGTCCATAGAGCTTTTTGTCCTTCTCCACCCACACCAGGGCAAACGCATCCGAGCCCAGCCCGTTTCCGGTGGGCTCCAGCAGCGGCATGGCGGCCGCCATCGCAACGGCGGCATCTACGGCGTTTCCGCCAGACTTTAAAACCTCCAGCCCCACCTGCGCCCCCAGGGGGACCGAGGTGCAGGCCATTCCCCGGCGGGCGTAAACCACGTTCCGCCGGGAGGGGTAGGCATAGCGTTCTGGGTCAAATCGAAGCATATGCTCGTCTCCTTTCCAATCAAGTTACCGGCATCAGCCACGGCTCAAACAAGAGCACAATTCCGGTAGGAACGCCATTAGCGTCCTTCCGGTGGAGGACCTGGGCAAAGGTAATTTGTTCCTCAGTGCCGCCGGATGCCCAAAAGCCGCCGGGGACGCAGTAAATGGTGGTCCCGCTCACGCTGACATAGTACTCCAGGGCCGTTTCGCCTTCGCTGTCCAGGCCGTAGAGCTTACAGCAAGTCTCTCCCTTCAGCTCGGCCATTCCCTCGTTGGTCAGGGGAGAGAGCGGTTCCCCGCCGTTTCGGAAGTCGCGGTCCAGCTCCAGATCTTGCAGCAGCTGGGCGCAGTAGATGTGGGCAAAGGAGCTGGTGTATTGTGTCCGGACGCTCTCGGTATCAAAAGCTCCATCCGCTGTCTTGTACCGGCTGATAACCAGCCGGCCCTCCCGCAGGGGCTGTCCGCAGAGGACCAGCTCGCAGTCCGGCGTTCTGACCTGATACCAGGACTCTTGCGACAGTGACTCCAACAGGCCGCCCAGCGCCTCAATGGTCTCCTCCGCCCCGTAGAACGGCAGCGTAATCAGAAACGTTCCCGAGGTTTTCCACCGCTCCAGTCCCTGACTCCGGTCCGCATTGTCTATGCCGGTGATGCCGTGGTCTGCGGCAAAGTCTTGCAGCGCCCAAAGCATCCTAATCTCGGGATAGTTGGTGGTGTAGCCGTACTGCCCATTTTTCACGTTCCGCACCCCGTCCGGCCCCGCCATAAACTGCTTCGCCGGGTTGTCTTCTTGGGCAAACACATTGCTGTACCGCTCATCGGGAGCGTTTTTGTTGTAAACGGAACGGAAGTTTTCGCCGAAATCCTCCTCCAGATACCGGCATACCTGTTCCCGGGGATTGGCGGCGGCCGCGGCCTTTTGGAATGAGTTCAGGATACCAGGCAGAACAGCCGCCCCCACAATCACACAGCCGGCCAGAAAACAGAGCGCAGAACCGTTAAACGTTCGCTTTTTGACGCGCTCCGGTATCCGTTTCAGCCAGCCCTTTTTCAGTCCGAACACCGCCCCAATCCCCAGGGCCACAAAGCCAAGAAACCAGCTGGAGGCCAAGATCACACAGGCGGCCAGCATCACTGCCATCGTAATGGGGACCCCCAAAAGTGTATAAAGCAAGTTCTTTCGCTGCTTCCTCTTCTTCGCCTTCCAGGCGGGCAGAAGCATTTGGTACAAAGGGCGCAGTTCAGGCCGGGAAACGCCCTTTTCGAAGCCGCAGGCCCCAAACAGGGCAATGCGCATCGCCTGGGAGGGATTTCGGGCGCTGATAAAATCCTCCAGACCAAAAACCAGGTCCACCCCCCTCATGGCCCACTGAAATTGCGGGCTTTGGAAAAATTTTTCCCACGCCTCCTGTTCCGCATGGGCTTGGTGCAGCTGCTCTATGGTGTGGAGAATCGCCTCTGTCCCCCGCCAGCGGTCCTCCTCCCGCTCTGTGCGCAGGCTCCGTTTCTCCTGTGCCTTCCGGCGCTCCTCCCCGCGGCGCCGGCGTTCCTCCGCCCGCTCCGCCTCTCCCTCAGCAAAGAGCCGGTCATAGTCCCAGTCCTTCTCCTCTTCGGGAACAGGGCGGGGCGGTGTCTCGTCCTCCTCCAGCAAACGGTCAAAATCCCAGTTCTGCTCCTCTTCGGGAACGGGGCGGGACGGCGTCTCGTCCTCCTCCAGCAGACGGTCAAACTCCCAGTTCCGCTCCTCTTCAGGAATAGGGTGGGGCGGAGCTCCACACTCTTGCGGCCGCGGCTTCCGTTCATCATCCCCCGACGTCCGGCATTCCTCCCGCTGCTTCTGGCGGGCCATGCGGCTGGCCAGCTGGTAGGCGGCGTGGAGCCGCTGAAACCCCTCCGGATCCTCTTCCGGATGGGCGGTTTTCACTTTCTCGGCATAAGCGCGGCGGATCTCCGGCAGGGAGGAAGGCCCGGACAGACCCAGCTGGCTCCAAGGCCAGCTCATGTTTCCTCCTCATCCTGTGCCAGCGGGTCCAGATCCAGCGCAGGCAGATCGCTCAGCCCGATGTACGCCTCTGCCTGGTCAAAAAATGCCTCCGCCTTGCGGCTGGCCTTGGCAATACGCAGGCTCTCCTGGGTGGACAGCTGGAGCTGATACCAATCCAGCATCCATGCCACCTGGTCCCGCATCTGACCCACGGTCATGGCGTACAACCGCTCGCCCCGGGCGATGAGGGTCCGGGCTCCCTCCTGATCTCTGGGGTGCATTTTCAGTGACTCCAGCTCTTTCAGCCGGGTTTCCACCTCTTCCTGGCTCATGCCGGCGCCCTGGAGAACCAGCCGGCCGCTCTGGCCGTTTTTGCCCACCACGTCTACCTCCAGCAGGCCGTTGATGTCGTAAGTAAACCGCACCCGCACATACTGCTCTCCCCGGGGCGCGGGCGGCACGGCCACCTCCAAATGGCCCAGATAAGTGTTATCGTCGCAGTAACGCTGCTCCCCCTGATAGATTTTTACGTCTATAGCCGGCTGGTTGTCCCGGGCCGTGTAGTAGATACCCTCCTTGCTGGTTGGCAGAACACTGTTGCGCTCAATGATGGGGGACATACGGGCCTTGTCCGGCTGGGCCTCGTTGATTACATTGATGCCCAAGGTAAAGGGACACACATCGGTGAGGACCAGCTCCCGCAGGCCGTCTGCCCGGACCTTCATTCCGGAGCAGATACCCGCCCCCACGGCGATGGCGGTGTCCGGCCGCGCTCCGGAAGCGGGCTCCCGGCCCAGCGCCTTGGCGATATACCGGCGCACCGCCGGCATGTGGCTGGACCCGCCCACCATCACCAGCTCGTCCAGCTCGTCTACACCCATCCCAGCATCCATAAACACCTTGCGCACCGGGGCCAGCATCCGCTGGAACAGCGCCCCGCTCTTGCGGATGACCCATTCGTGGGTAAGGGCGATGGAGGCGGAGATTTCCTCATCTGCCACGGCCATAATCACCGGTTCTTGGGTGGTGAGGGCCATTTTACAGGTCTCCGCCTGCCGCACCAGCGTCTCTTGCCGCTGGCGGGACAGATCGTCGAACGAAAGCCCGCAGTCCTGGCAGAAGCCCCGGGCGATCAGCTCGTCGAAGTCCCGGCCGCCCAGGTAGTTGTCTCCGCTGACGGCGGTGACGCTGACCACATTTTCAAACCGCTCCACCAGGGATACATCCAGGGTGCCGCCGCCGAAATCGAAGACCAGGCACACCTTGTCCCCGTCCCCCTCGCCGATATGGCCCGCCATCGCCGCAGCAGAGGGCTCGTTGACCAGCCGCTCCACCTTCAGCCCAGCCAGAGCGCCCGCCCGCTTCGTAGCGGCCCGCTGAGACTCGGCAAAATAGGCCGGAACGCTTACCACCGCCTCATCCACCACCTCGCCTAGGTACGCCTCCGCGTCTTCCCGCAGGCGGCGCAGTACAAAAGAGGACAGATCCTCCGCTGTAAACACCCGGCTCCCCAGCTCATAACGGCGGCCGGTGCCCATGCTCCGCTTGAAGCCCGCCGCTGTGTGCTCCGGATGGGTGATCAGCCGGTCCCGGGCCGCTGCCCCCACCAGAATTGTCCCATCGCTGTCTACACTGACCACACTGGGAGTTAGATACTCCCCCAGGCTGTTGGGAATCAACTCGCTTGTTCCATTGCGCCACACCGCCGCAAGACTGTTGGTGGTGCCTAAATCAATACCAATGATTGCCATATGCGTTCACCCTGTTAATATTTCTTATAGCGGGATTCTCCTCGATTCCAACAAAAGCACTTTATCTTTTTATTATACTGCTCCTTCAAAGAAAAATCAACAGGGACAGCTTCTCTCCGCTTTTATAACTACAAACTTCTTTTTATCTTCTGGACATAATTAAGAAAGCATTTCCACAGCTTCTGCCTGGAAATGCTTCTATTCCGTCTCATCTGGTATATATTCCATAATATCCTCTACTTGGCAATCTAAAATCCGGCAGAGATTGTCAATTGTAATGGTTTTAATCACCATATTTTTTCTCAAACGATGAAGTTGTGCGCTATCCACTCCATAATCTCGCATCAATTTATTTTGACTGATATTCTTTTGCCTCAAAGTGGCCCATAGCCGATCATATTTTATCATCTTTTTCACCGCTTCCCTCTTGCATTTTATCTTGCGGCGATTTAAAATAGTATGTGCGTATACGCATATACTATAGGAAGGGTTTTGATGAAATGGAGTTAAATTATTTTAAGGACATCGTATTTGACCTGCTCAATGAGAGTGATTCTTTGGACATCTCTGATATCGAAGTGGACGACAGAAAAAATACGCTCACCGTCTGCATTTCAGACGGGAGCGCATTTGAGCTCATATGCCAGCAAACCAGTGTATGAAGCGCCATACATCCTTGTGGCACCACAGGGCCCACTCCATACGCTAAGCCCTCCCCTTTCCAGCCGTGCCGGACCCGGGGAGGGCCTCTTTTTGTTCCTTACAGATTCTGTTCCAGCACTTGAACGAAGGCGTCGGGGGGCATGACGCCCACCTTGCGGTCGATTTCCTTGCCGTCTTTAAAGAAGATCACGGTGGGAATATTCATAACGGTATACCGCATGGCCAATTCTCCTTCGTCGTCGGTGTTGACCTTACCAATAACGGCTTTTCCGTCGTACTGTTCGGCCAGACTTTCAATCACAGGGCCCAGCATCTGGCAGGGGCCGCACCACTCGGCCCAAAAGTCCACCATCATCAGCTTCCCCTCACTGAGCGTCTGGTCAAAGGTCTCTTTGTCAAAATGAATCATGTTTTTTCTCCTTCCGTTGTTGTAATGCGGGACGTTTCGCGGTCTAAATACGCACAGGCGGACAGGGCGGCCACATGACCTTCGCCCACCGCCTTGGACACCTGAAGCGGACCGCCGGTGCAGTCCCCGGCGGCAAACACGCCGGACACGTTGGTTGCCATGCTCCGATCCACCTGAATGGCCCCATCCGCCGTCTCCAAATTGGGCAGCAGATCGGTGGGGGCGACCGCGCGGCGAAGGATAAACACCCCGTTACAGGGGAGGACGGTTCCGCCGGCCTCCAGTCCGGTCACAGTCTGTTCCCCCTGCACGGCCACGGCTCCGGAGCGAACAACGGGGATATCCCCGTCCAGTCCTTCGGGGCGGTGGGGGGAGACATAGACCACCTGACAGCCCAGGCTTTTCAGATAGTTCGCCTCAGCGGGGGCGTCGGGCGCCAGCCCCACCACGGCAACGGGCTTGCCGCGGTAGAACATCCCGTCGCAGGTGGCGCAGTAGCTCACGCCCCGGCCCAGAAATTCCGCCTCACCCGGATACTTGTCCGCACGCACCACACCCGGAGCCAGCACCATCGTCCGGCCTTGACAGACCTGACTGCCCACAGTCACAGAAAAACCGTTCCAGGCCAGCAGAGAGAGGGCGCGGCCCACCACAAACTCCACGCCCAAGGCTTCTGCGTGGCGGTGAAATTCCCCCAGCATCTCCAGCCCGGTCCGCCCAGGCAGGCCCAGAAAGTTGTCCACCCGTTCGGCCTTGGCCAGGGGGCTGTCCTGCCAGCGGTTGCCAATGACCAGAACACTTTTGTTCCGGCCCCGGGCGGCCACAGCTGCGGCTAGGCCGGCGGGACCAGAACCTAAAACAAGGATATCATATGTCATGCAATACTCCTTTTCGCAGGGACGCACCCGAAGCGTCCGCCGTTTTGTCCGGGCTGAATTTCGAATAAGCGCATGCTGCGCCCCATCCCTGACCGCCGTTATTATACCTCTTTTTATGGTCTGGGACAAGAGCTTTCAGGAAATACTTGCAACTACCGGCTTTCTGGTGTAAAATAGCCCCATTGACAAAGGAGGAGAGAAGCCCATGTCTGACGAAATCAAAACCTCTGCTGTGGAAGAAGGCGGCGGAGAGAGCCAGAACTTTATTCACCAGTTCATCCAAGAGGATATCTCTGAGGGTGGCCGGTGTGCGGGGATGCAGGTCCACACCCGTTTTCCCCCGGAGCCCAACGGCTATCTGCACATCGGCCACTGCAAGGCCCTGATTATCGACTTTGGTTCGGCGGAAAAGTTCGGCGGTATCTGCAACCTGCGCATGGACGATACCAACCCCGCCAAGGAGGATACTGAGTTTGTGGATGCCATCCAGGAGGACATTCACTGGCTGGGCTTCGACTGGGGGGACCGTTTTTTCTACGGCAGCGACTATTTTGACAAAACCTATGAGCTGGCGGTGGGCCTGATCAAAAAGGGACTGGCCTACGTGTGCGAGCTGACCCCGGAGCAGTTCCGGGAGTACCGTGGGGATGTCAACACCCCGGCCCGCTCCCCCTGGCGGGACCGGCCCGCAGAGGAGAGCCTGGACCTGTTTGAGCGGATGAAGAACGGAGAGTTTCCCGAGGGGGCATATACCCTCCGGGCCAAAATCGATCTGGCCAGCGGCAATTTCAACATGCGCGACCCGGTGCTCTACCGCATCCGCTATATTGAGCATCACCGCCAGGGAACCAAGTGGTGCATCTTCCCCATGTACGACTTTGCCCACCCCATTCAGGACGCTCTGGAGGGCATCACCCACTCCCTGTGTTCTCTGGAATATGAGGACCACCGCCCCCTTTATGACTGGGTCATCCATAACACCGACGTCCCCTCCCAGCCCCGGCAGATTGAGTTTGCCCGGCTTGGCATCAACTATACCGTCATGTCCAAGCGAAAGCTGCGCAAACTGGTGGAGGAAGGCTATGTCTCCGGCTGGGATGACCCCCGCATGCCCACCCTCTGCGGCCTGCGCCGCCGGGGCTACACCCCCGCCGCAATTCGAAACTTCTGCGACCGTATCGGCGTAGCAAAAAATACCTCCACGGTAGAATTTGGGTTCCTGGAGCACTGCCTGCGGGAGGACCTGAACGAACACGCCCAGCGGATGATGGCAGTGCTGCGGCCCATCAAGCTGACCATCACCAACTACCCCGAAGGCCAGAGCGAGACCTTCCAGGTTGAGAACAACCCCAACGACCCTGGGGCCGGAACCCGGCCCGTTACCTTCTCCCGAAATCTGTATGTGGAGGCGGAGGACTTTATGGAGACCCCCATCCCCAAGTACAAACGGCTGTATCCCGGCGGTCCTGAGTGCCGTTTGAAGGGGGCCTACCTCATCAAATGTACCGGATGCGTAAAGGACGAGGCGGGGAATGTGGTAGAAATTCTGGCCGAGTACGACCCGGACAGCTCCGGCGGCAACCCGGCGGACGGCCGGAAGGTGAAGGGAGCCACCATCCATTGGGTAGACGCCGCCACCGCCGTGGACGCTCAAGTCCGGCTGTACGACAACCTCTTTGCCGACGAAAACCCCGACGGCGGCGACAAGGATTTTCTCGACTGTCTGAACCCCGGCTCTCTGGAGGTCCTGGAAGGCTGCAAACTGGAAGCGGCGCTGGCCTCGGCGCAGCCCGCAGACCGGTTCCAGTTCCTGCGGCTGGGCTATTTCTGTGCAGACAGCAAAGACTCCAAGCCCGGCTGCCTGGTGTTTAACCGGGCCGTCAGCCTGAAAGACGGCTTCAAACCCGGCAAATAAACCGACCGGTCCGGACCGCTCCACCAGAGAGCGGTCCGGTTTTTGTATATTTTTTCCCTTTTTCCAGGAATTCAAAAAGCATCTTGCATTTCCGCCGGGGATGTAATATAATAAGGAACACAGGTGCGAAAGCCCTGTAGATAACATGGTGAAAAGCCCGTTCGGGCTTTTCGCTCTCCCAGGCTGGGAGAGCAGGCCAACTCTAAAATGGAGGAACGAGAATATGAAGAAGAAACTTGCAATTGCCCTTTCCCTCGCTATGATCATGACCCTGGCGCTGACCGCCTGCGGCAACAAGGATGACGGCGGAAAGTCCAACGGCACCCCCACCGGCGGCACCAGCTCCCAGCAGCCTGCCGGCAACACCAATGGCAGCCAGCCCAATGGCAGCCAGCCCAACGGCAGCCAGCCCAGCGGCGGCGATGGCGGCGCAGCCCCCAAGGACGGCGGCACTAGCCTGACCTTCACCACCGGCGGCGAGACCGGCACCTACTACGGCTTCGGCAACGTGATTGCCAACAAGGTGGGCGACCTGACCAGCACCAGCGTCAAGGCCATCACCTCCGGCGGTTCCGCCGCCAACATCCAGGCCCTGGAAGACGGCGACGCTCAGCTGGGCTTCGTGCAGTCCGACGTTATGGTCTACGCCTACAACGGCGAGCGCACCTTCGCCGAGACTGGCGCTTCCACCGACTTCTCCACCGTTGCCAACCTGTACATGGAGCAGGTTCAGATCGTTACCGTTGACCCCAGCATCAAGACCGTTGCTGACCTGGAAGGCAAGCGCGTCTCTGTCGGCGCCGCCGGTTCCGGCGTGTACTTCAACGCAGTTGACGTGCTGAACGCCTATGGACTGGATGTCGAAAAGGACATCGTTCCCACCTACCAGGACTTCGGCAACTCCACCGAGGCCCTGAAGGACGGTCAGATCGACGCCGCTTTCGTCGTGGCCGGCGCTCCCACCACCGCTGTGACCGACCTGGCTTCCGGCCGTGACGTGTCCCTGGTCAGCCTGGATGACGAGCACATCAATGCGCTTATCGCCTCCTGCCCCTACTACAGCAAGGACACCATTGCCAAGGACGTGTACGGCACTGCCGAAGACACCACCACCGTGGCTGTGGGCGCCGTTGTTGTTGCCCGTGACGACGTGAGCAGCGAGGACGTGTACAACTTCCTGTACGGCACTTTTGAGGACACTGCCAACCTGTCCCACGGCAAGGCCGCTGAACTGGACCTGGACTTTGCCGCTTCCGTGACCTCTATCGGCTATCACCCCGGCGCTGTCGCCTACTTTGCCGACAAGGGCCTGAGCGTGAACGCCAAGTAAGAAAGAACCAGATTTTACCCTAGCGTAAGCCAGGCGGCTGCGGCGGACTGGTACCGCCGCAGCCGCTTTTGACTGCACTGCATCGAAACAGACCGGTATCATGGCGGATCAAATTTATCTTTATCTGGCGGGATGAGGATAAATCTGCTTCGCGATTGCCGCGAGGTGCAGAAAAAGGAGAAAGGAGAACCATATGGACCCAAAGGACAAAAAAGTGAACCCCGACCCCATTCTGGAGGAGGACAGCGGGACCGGCAGTGCTGCCGACGTTGAAGCGGTCATGAAAAAGTATGACCGGGAATCCAACACCCGCGTCTGGACGGGAACGCCCGGTTTAATCATCAAGATTCTGGGTATTCTCTTCTCGTGCTACTGCATTTTCTCCACCCTGAAGGGCTGGCCCACCCTGCCGGAACAGAAGCTGAACATCTTTCTGGCTCTGATCCTCATTATGGGCTACCTGCACTACCCCATTAAAAAAGGCATGACCAAACCCAACAGCCTGCCAATTTATGATATTCTCATCATGATTGTGGGCGCAGTGCCCTTCCTGTACTTCGCGTATAAGGCCAACTACGTTATTCAGCAGGCATCCCGTATCACCAAGGACCCCATGATGGTGGTGTTCGCCATCCTGGGCGTTTTGGCCATGATGGAGCTGTGCCGCCGCAGCGTGGGTATCCCCATTCTGTGCGTGCTGGGCGCTCTGCTGGTCTACACCTTCGCCACCACCCGGTTCGGCAAGGTGATCTACGACCTGTTTTACACCCCCAGCGGCGTGATGGGCACCCCCATTAACGTCTGCCAGAAGTACATCGTCGTCTTTATCATCTTTGGCGCGTTCCTGGAGCGCACCGGCATTTCCAATTTCTTCATCAGCCTGGCCAACTGCGTGGCCGGCTCCTCCTCGGGCGGACCCGCCAAGGTGGCCGTCATTTCCTCCGCCCTGTGCGGCATGGTGTCCGGCTCCTCCGTGGGCAACACCGTGACCACCGGTTCCGTCACCATCCCCATGATGAAGCGCACCGGCTACAAGGGCGAGTTTGCCGGAGCCGTTGAGGCCGCCGCCTCTACCGGCGGACAGATCATGCCCCCCATCATGGGCGCCGCCGCCTTCCTGATGGCGGAGTACATGGGCATTCCCTATTCGCATGTGGCACTGAAGGCCATCCTGCCCGCCGTGCTCTACTTCACCGGCATCTACATCGCTGTCCATCTGGAGGCCAAAAAGCTGGGCCTGAAGGGCATCCCCAAAGATGAGCTGCCCAAGTTCAGCAAACTGCTTCCCAAGATCTACCTGCTGCTGCCCCTGGTTGTTCTGGTGGTTCTGGTGTCCACCCAGATCCGCACCATGCAGATGTCTGCGGCCATCGCCATTATGGTCACCATTGTGGTCGGCGTAATCAACAACTTCGTCAACAAGGCCGCTAACATCGACGATCCTGCTGAGCAGTTCACCGTCGCCAAGTTCTTCGACGCTCTGGAAGCGGGCGGCAAGAGCACCGTCACCGTGGCCGTGGCCTGCGCCATGGCCGGTCTGGTGGCCGGCTGCATCACCACCACTGGTCTGGCCTCTACCCTGATCACCACCATCGTAAAGGTCTCCGGCGGGCAGGCCATCATCGCCCTGTTCCTGACCATGATCTGCTGTATCGTGCTGGGCATGGGCGTGCCGACCACCGCCAACTTCTGTATCATGGCCTCCACCTGCGCCCCCATCCTGATGGATAAGCGCATCGGCATCATGCCCGTGGCCGCTTACTTCTTCGTATTCTACTTCGGCATCGTGGCCGACATCACCCCGCCTGTGGCTCTGGCCGCCTATGCCGGCTCCGCCATCGCCAAGGCTCCTCCCATGAAGACGGCCATCAATGCCACCCGTCTGGCCATTGCCGCTTTCGTGGTGCCTTATATCTTTGCATTCAGCCCCGTCATGCTCTTTGAGTTCGAGGCCGGCACCTCCAGCACTACGATGGTAATTCAGTCCGTGCTGATCGTAGTCACCTCTCTCATCGGCCTGTTCGGCATTGCCTCTGCGCTGAACGGATTCCTCTACCGGCCCATCAATCCCCTGTTCCGCGTGCTCCTGATTGCGGGCGGTCTGGGCATGATGATCCCTGGCAATGTCAGCGACCTTGTTGGCTTTGTCATTGTGGGCGGCGTTGTGGTTCTCCAGCGCATGGGCGCGAAGAACGGCGCTGCGGCCTGACCCATTTCAACCTGAATGGCGCCCCATTCCCGGTAGAGTTTAACTCTGCCGGGAATTTTTTTGAAAACCTCTTGCGCGGCATGGGAGAATCTAGTATAATTACCCTGTAAGAAAAGCAAGAAAGGGGTGACCGCAATGTCAGCCATCGGTGCAATTGGAAGCTATGGCAGCATGGGCGGGTACTATTCCATCGGTTTATATAACAATGGACTTCAGCGCGGAGGCGCCAACCCCACCGGCACAGAACCGGTAGACCGGGTTTCCCGAGGGCAGGTTTCGCCCGTACCCCCGGTCACGCAGGTTCCTGCCGTCCATCGCGGGGCCTCTCAGTTCCCCCAGGAGCAAAGCCAGTTCCCCACCATGCGCGAGGGGGCGGACCCAGCTGAAATGGCCGTGCGGGCCCGCATCCACTATCTGGACCGCGAAGATGGGGAGAATCAGCCGCTGAGCTGGAACCAGTCCAAGGGTCTGGATGGATTACGCAAGGGCGGAGAGCTGGAGAATGCGGTCAAACTTCCTTGGGAACAGAAGGAGGCGGATTCCCCAGAAGGCGAGGACACTAAGAGTCCCCAGGAAGTGATGGAGGATTCCGAGTGCCAGACCTGCAAGAACCGCAAATATCAGGACGGCTCCGATGACCCAGGGGTATCCTTTAAGACGGCCACCAACGTCGCGCCTGAGCAGGCGGCGGCGGCGGTCCGGGGACATGAGCAGGAACATGTAGTCCGGGAACAAGCCAAGGCCAAGCGGGAGGACCGCAAGGTAGTCAATCAGTCGGTGACCATCCACACTGCAATCTGTCCTGAGTGCGGTGATGTGTATGTCTCCGGAGGCACCACCCGCACCACCACCAAGGCCAATCCGGTCCAGGAACCTCAGCAGGAGGAATCCAAGCAGAATTCCGGCTTCGAAGCCATGGCTTAAATCAACGAAACACCATTCAGTAAAAAGTTAAAACCTGTATTCACACCCGAGGCCGCCTTCTTTACGGCCTTCGGCGTTGTGAATACAGGCTCTTTTGAAGCCGCCTATTCAACAGGCGGCTTTAACATTTCTAGAAGCTGTACCAATCGCCTCCATTTTTGGCTCATGGTATAGCTTCTAATGTTTTCAGCTCAGACCAGTCTGCACCAGAAGCAGGTTCCCTTTACTTCTTCTCCGGTACAATCTCGATCCAGTAGCCATCCGGGTCGGTGATGAAGTAGATCCCCATAGCGGGATTTTCAAAGCAGATACATCCCATGGCCTTGTGCTTTTCGTACATCCCGTTGTAGTCACCGGTGTGGAACGCAAGATGGAATTCACATTCGCCCAGGTTGTAGGGCTGGGTCCGGTCCCGGAGCCAGGTAAGCTCCAGTTGGAAGGGGGAACCGGCCTCATCCCCCAGGTAGACCAGCTTGAAGGAACCATCTGCGGCCTCTTTCTCCCGCACAGGGGACAGGTTCAAGGCTTCTTTGTAAAACGCAAGGCTCTTATCCAGGTCCAGAACATTGAAATTGAAATGATTGAAAACGGTCATAGTTCTAACTCCTTCTCACATAATTTATTCTGCTTTTTTGTCTACCCATTCGGGCTTGAACTTGGAATAGATAATTTTCTGCTCGCTGTACAGCCCGTGGTACCCAGAGAGCATATAGGCTACCCCACAGCACAGGGCATACAGGGGCAGGCCGTCACCGCCGAACAGCTCCAGGGCCAGAAAAACGGAACTGAGGGGGCAGTTGGTAGCGCCGCAGAACAGAGCCGCCATTCCCAGTCCTCCGGCAAAGTCGTGGGGCAGGCCCAGCATCGACCCAGCCCAAGTGCCAAAGGCACACCCTGTAAACAGCACAGGGACAATCTCGCCGCCCCGGAACCCGGCTCCTAAGGTGAGCGCAGTAAACAGGATCTTGAGCAAAAAAGCCTCCGGGATAGTATCTCCGGCCAGCATCTGGCGAATTACGCTGTCTCCTGCACCGTTGTAGGTCTGACTGCCCACCAGCAGGGTAAGTCCTAACACCAGACAGCCGCCCACAGCGGCCCGAATCAGGGGATCCGGCAGGTACTTGGCATAAAGTTTAGGGGCGATATGCATGGCTTTACAGAAGAGGACGGACAGTCCTGCGCACAGCACCCCAAGGGCGGCCACCTGAAGAATTGGCAGAAGTTCCAGCTCCAGCGCATCATGGACGGGGTAGCCGTGAATGGCGTGGAGGCCGAAACCATGGGCCACCAGAGACGATGTATAGGCCGACAGCAGACAGGGAACCATGGCGGCGTAGTACATCCGGCCTACCGTGACTACCTCCATAGCAAACACAACTGCTGTAAGCGGGGTTCCGAACAGTGCGGAAAAGGCGGCGGCCATGCCGCACATCACTACAATTCGTCCATCCTTCTCGTCCAGGTGAAGAAAGCGGCCAATGTAGGCGGACAGGGAGGCGCCCAATTGAAGGGCGGCGCCCTCACGCCCAGCCGAACCACCCACCAGATGGGTCAGGATAGTCGAAAGGAAAATCAGGGGCGCTGTACGCAGCTTTAGCCGTTCCGCGTCCCGCACAGCTACCAGTACTAAATTTGTGCCCCGGTCCTTTTCCATACCGCAAACCCGGTACATCAGCACAATGGACAGGCCGCCCAATGGCAGAAGCCAAATAATTGCAGGGTGTTCCGCCCGCAGTTCAGCGGCAAAGTCAATGCCCAGATGAAAACCCACCGCCACCAGCCCAACGATCACGCCGATCAAACAGGAATACAGCAGCCACTTGATAAAGGATATTCCTTCGTAAATAGGACCTCCAGTCCGGTCAGATAAACTCAAAAAAATCCTCCTCTCTCCTGGGACCCGCCAGCCCCGCTGCAATAATGGGAACACCAAGAGTATATCATATTCTGGAAAATTTTTCACCCCCAAAAAACTTTTTTCCGGAGTCCTGCAAATAAGACGCACCCTTTTTACAATCTCTCTAGACAAACCGTCTTGCTTATGATATAATGCGTTTTGACGAGTTTATACCATCTCGTCCAAGCATAGACATGTCTGTGCCGCTGCGAACCGGCAAGGCGTGATATGTTCGTTCGGCGCTCTGCCGCCGTTCTCTAAATAAAAAATGGAGGTTTTTTTATGCGCAAATTTACCGTTCGTGACCTGACCTTAGCCGCCATGGTGGCGGCGCTGTACGCCGTAATGGGATACTTTGGGAACATCTTTGGTTTGACCTTCGGCCCAATCCAATGCCGCTTTGCCGAGGCGCTCACTGTTCTGCCCTTTGTATTCCCGGCCACCGCTCCGGGGTTAGTTGTTGGCTGTTTCCTCACCAACCTGCTCTCCCTCTACGGTCCGTTGGATGTGGTCTTCGGCACCTTGGCTACCGCCATTGCCGCATGGCTCACGATGAAAATGCCCCGCTGGTATTTGGCCGCACTGCCCCCCATCCTGGTCAACGCCGTCATCCTGCCTCCCATATGGGCCTGGGCGGAGGTCGGAACCGTCAATCCCGCTTTCTGGGCCGCCTGCGTGTTCAATGCGTCTACGTTCGTAGTGGGCGAGGCCATTGCCTGTTACGTGCTGGGAACCCTTCTGCTGTTTGCCCTGCCGAAGCTCCCTGTTCTGCGTCCCTACGTGCGTCCTCAGTCGCTGACCCATATTTGAATCCCCAAATGCCCCCTTTCAACAAGGGGGCATTTTGTCACTCTTCACTCTCCAAGAAGTAGGACGCCTCCATATCCGCCGTTGCCAGAGCGAAGGCCAAAGGATACATCCGCAAAGCCTGCCCTACCGTACGGTTGTCTTCCAATCCGGAGAAGCCCATGTGCCACCGGATGGCCATAGCTTCTTCCCGGGTAAGGCGGATAAAGCCGTTGACAATATACACACTCTTCTCGCCGTGGCCATAGGGCAGGGGGTCATCAAACGTATAGGACGGCACCTTCTCCCACTTTCCGGTCGCATCATCCTTTACGTTGCGAAACCCCTTTTTATAACAGCCAATCTTGCAAAAGTCGTGACACAGAGCTACAATCGCAATCGACTCGCTGCTGTACTCCAATCCATACAGCTCCTGCACCCGCTCCCGCTGGAGGTAATCCACCAAGCAGTGATACACGTTCAGGCTGTGCTCACACAGCCCGCCGTCATAGGCCCCGTGGTACCGGGCGGAGGCTGGGGCGGTGAAAAAATCGCTTTTATGTTCCAGGTAATCCAACAGCTTGTCAGACCCATCGCGGGTAATGTTTGCCTTAAAAATCTCAATAAACTCCTCTTTACAGGACATTTCATCGACTCCTTTCAAATTTGTTTTCACTTTTTGGGGACGGATATGTTTGCCTTCCCCTCCGATCAAAGAAGCTGGAGAAAAAATAAGATGGTATATGGAAAAATTTTGCCGGGCATTTTTCAGGCCCGGCCCAACCGGTTTATCGCCCATGTGGAGATCGAGGGCCGGCTGGAAGTCTGCCACGTTAAAAACACGGGCCGGTGCCGGGAACTGCTCATTCCAGGCGTTACGGTCTGGTTGGAAGAGAGTTCCAATCCCGCCCGCAAGACCCGGTATGACCTGATTGCTGTGGAGAAAGTGCGCACAGACGGCCCTTTGCTAATCAATATGGACTCTCAGGCTCCCAACCGGGTATTTAGGGAGTGGGCGGCGGCAGGCGGACTGGGCTTCTCCCCCACACTCCTTCGTCCCGAGACAACTTATAGGAATTCTAGATTTGATTATTACTGGGAGTTTTTCGAAAACGGCGTGACCCGCCGGGGATTCTGGGAGGTCAAGGGGGTCACTCTGGAGGAAAATGGAATCGCCCGCTTCCCGGACGCCCCCACCCTCCGTGGCATCAAACACCTGGAAGAACTGGCCCTGGCCTGCGGGGCAGGATATGAAGCCGGAGTATGCTTTATCGTCCAGATGTCAGGCATGAACCACGTGGAGCCCAACGACGCCGCCCACCCGGAATTCGGGGCGGCTTTACGCAGCGCGGCGCAGCGCGGCGTAAAGGTACTTGGCCTGACATGTAAAGTGGAACCAGGCAGGCTGACTGCCCAGGAAGAAATCCCTGTAAGCCTGATTGGCGGTGGAAGAAAGGGGTAATGTTTTTTATTTTTTTGCCGATGTATGTTACAGATCACTCGGAAAGGAGGCAGTTGTAATAGACACGAACCATGGAATAGACGCAGATACATTTTCTCCTTCCGCGGAACAGCCTGTTCCCGGCGGGGGCGTGAGCCGGCCTTCTGTTGACCGTCTGGAGCTAGTGCGCCAGTGGGCGCCGCAGGCAGAGGAACAGCAGGCCGAGGCGGCGATGGCCCTCTACCAAAAGGCGGCCAGAAGCCGGATGCCGGCCGGAGTTCCGGAGGAACCGGAAATCGCCGACTTTGAAGAGCTGGAGGCTAGGTCTCAAGAATTAAAGCTCCAGCAGAAGTGTCAAGATATTGCCGCTTTGATTCTGGTAGACGAGCTGGAAGACAGCTCCGACGAATAAGCGGCGTCACAGAGACAGGAGGTGCGTAACATGGAGATAAGACAGGTAGCAGGAGGAGTCGGTTACAGCCCCGCCCGTCCGGTCAAAGCGGAGGAACGCAAGACGTCTGTTCCCCAGCGGCCCTCCACCGACCGGGTGGAACTGTCCCGCCAGTGGGTCCAAAATATGGAGGACCAGCGTTCTCAATCTGAGGCCGCTCTGCTGGCCGGAGCCAAGGAAAAAAAATCGGACGGCATTTTGGACATGCTGGACGGAACCGACGCGGGAAGCGACGAGCTGGACGCGCTGTCCGAACAGCTGAACTCTCAGATGAAATGTATGAAGATTGCCTCTAACATCATGAAGGGGAAAAAGGTGCCGCCGCAGGACGAGCAGTACCTGATGGAGCACGACCCCGAAGCCTACAAGCTGGCGGTCTCCATGCGCGGCCTGGTCAAAGAAGACGACGAGGAGTGCAAGAGCGTGCTGGAGGACGAGGAGGAACGCAGCAGCCAGACCTCCGAACCTGGAGAAGCCGCCCCTGTGGACAGCGGCGAAACCGCCAGCGGCGGAGAATCCAGCGCCCCCAGCACAGATGCAGAATAAGAACACATGCGCCCGACAGGCTTTTGGCCTGCCGGGCTTTGTTATATCTCCCGCCGCCCCTCCAGGGCTCGGATCAAGGTGGCGTCATCGGCATACTCCAGGTGGCTGCCCACCGGAATCCCGTAAGCAAGGCGGGTGACCTTCACCTGAAAGGGCTTGAGCAGGCGGGACAAATACATGGCAGTGGCCTCCCCTTCGGTATCCGGGTTGGTGGCCATAATCACTTCCTCCACCCCTCCGGCGGACACCCGTTCCACCAAGGAGCGGATATGCAGATCATCCGGCCCCACACGGTTCATGGGGGAGAGTACCCCATGGAGGACGTGATACTGCCCCGTATACTCCCGGCTGCGCTCCATGGCGACTACGTCCTTGGGGTCGGCCACCACACAGATGGTGGCGTTATCCCGCCGCGCACTGGCACAGATGCCGCAGGGTCCGTCCCCCTCGGTCAGGTTCTGGCAAATGGGACAGCAGTGAATGTGGGCCTTAGCGTCCACAATGGCTTTGGCAAAGGCAGACGCCTCCTCCTCTGGGAGGGAAAGCACATAAAAGGCCAGCCGCTGGGCGGACTTTACACCCACTCCAGGCAGCTTGGCAAAATGTTCCACTAAATTTTCGAGAGCGGGGGAAAAATACTGCATGGATAGGACCTCCGGAAATCAAGATTGGGCGCACATTGGCCGCCTTTACTCAGGACCTCTCAGCGCCGCGATGGCGGCGGGGATGTCCTTTGCCCCGTAGACGGCGGAACCGGCCACCAGAACATTGGCCCCAGCCTCTATCACCAGTGGTGCGGTCTTGGGGGCAATGCCTCCGTCCACCTCCAGTTCACAGGCGGGGTTGTACCGTTCGAGGAGGGCCCGGACTTGGCGGATCGTATCCAGCTGGGACTCCATAAAAGCCTGCCCGCCGAAACCAGGTTCCACCGTCATCACCAGCACCATATCCAGCTCATCGATGTAGGGCAGAACCGCCCTCGGGCTGGTGATGGGCCGCAGGGCCACCGCCTTTTTCACCCCGCAGTCCCCCATAACCTTCAGGGCCTCAGCAATGCGTGTGGGGTGGTCGGCCTCCAGATGGATGGACAGCATATCCGCTCCCGCCTTGGCAAATGCTTCTACATAGCGTACCGGCTTGTCGATCATTAGATGAACATCTAAAAACATGCTGGTACATTTCCGGATGGACTGGACCACCGGCACGCCGATGGTAATATTGGGTACAAACGCGCCATCCATCACATCTACATGGAGATAATCGGCGCTGGAGACCATTTGAATATCCCGCTCCAAGTTGACAAAATCAGCGGACAGGATGGAAGGGGCAATTTTAATCATATAAGAAGACTCCTCCTTCTTTGGATGGACATGCGCTGCGGACAGCCCCGGCGCATAGGATAACTCAGCGGAGAGAGGTCCCGAGTTCGGGCGGGCCGCTCCGGGCCGCACCCACGGCCCAAACCCGTCCGCACCGGCCCGGCTGGCCGTCCGCTTTCAGATAGCCGTCCGTCGGGGCTGTTTTCAGGCCCTGGCGGGCGGCACAGGGCAAATTCAATTGTAAATGTCGCCGGTATCGGTCTCTACCGCCTGGAAGCCCTCGGCCTGGAGGGCATTAAGAATCTGCTTTTTATGGTCGTGACCGAACGCCTCCAGGGTAACCCGCAGCTCCACGCCCGACTGGCGGTTGATATTGACAAACTGATTATGCTCCAGCTTAACCACATTGCCGTTGTTGGCGGCCAGCACCTGGGCCACCCGGAGCAGAGACCCGGGCCGGTCGGGGAGCTGGACGGCAAAGGTAAAGATTCTCCCCCGGCCAATCAGGCCGTGCTGAACCAGAGAGGACATGGTAATCACATCCATATTGCCCCCAGACAGCACAGACACCACGTTTTTGCCCTCACAGCCCAAGTGGCGCAGGGCGGCCACTGAGAGTAGGCCGGCGTTCTCCACCACCATCTTGTGCCGCTCCATCACGTCCAAAAAGGCTTCCACCAGCTCGCTGTCGTCGATGGTGATGATTCGGTCTACATTCTTCTGTACATAGGGAAAAACCAGGTCTCCGGGAGTTTTCACCGCCACGCCGTCGGCGATGGTGGTGGCGGCGGGAAGGGTCGTCACATGGCCCGCCTCCAAGCTGGCCTTCATAGAGGCCGCGCCAGTCGGCTCCACCCCGATAACCTCCACATGGGGGTTGAGCAGTTTGGCCAAGGTGGACACACCAGCAGCCAGCCCTCCGCCGCCGACGGGCACCAAAATGGCCTCCACGTCGGGCAGATCTTGAAAAATTTCATAGGCAATGGTTCCCTGGCCGGTCGCCAGGGTCAAATCGTTGAAGGGGTGGACATAGGTAAGCCCCCGCTCTTGGGAGAGCTGAGCGGCCAGTTCTGCGGCATCATCAAAGACCTCGCCGTGGAGAATCACCTGGGCGCCGTAGTCCTTGGTATTGTTCACCTTCACCAGGGGGGTGGTCGTGGGCATAACGATAGTAGCCGCTACCCCTGCGGCCTGGGCGGCATAGGCCACACCCTGGGCGTGGTTTCCGGCGGAGGCGGTGACCAGTCCCCGGTCCTTCTCCTCCTGAGAGAGGGTGCTGATCTTGTAGTAGGCCCCCCGGAGCTTGTAGGCCCCAGTGGCCTGCATGTTCTCCGGCTTGAGATACACGTTGTTGCCGCAGGTTTTGGACAGGTAGGGGGAATAAATCAGCGGCGTGGGCCGCAGTACGGCCTGGAGAACGCTCCGGGCCGCTTTGAAGGATTCCAGGGTGAGCATATTCGTTTCTCCTTTGTAACGTTTTCCATTCCTTCCTATCATACTGAATTGCGGGGAAGAAGTCAATCATAAATGGGACAGGCTGGAAAACTGAAAATCTGTAGAATCCGCCATTGACATAAAAAATTGTTTCCTCTATAATGGGTTTCCAAGCGAAAAAGGAAGAAATATGGCATTCCCGCCCGCAGGGCGGGAATTGCGCTGTTTACCGAATTTACAGAAGGAGGAATTGAAGTGCCGCCGCAAGAGAACAAGATGGGCGTTATGCCTGAAAACAAGCTGCTGCTGAATATGGCGCTGCCGATGATTATTTCCATGCTGATTCAAGCCTGCTACAATGTGGTAGACAGCTACTTTGTCGCCAAGCTGAGTCAAGACGCACTGAATGCGGTCTCGCTTGCCTTCCCGGTACAGAACCTGATGATTGCCGTGGCAGTGGGCACCGGCGTGGGCATCAACGCCCTGCTCTCCCGCAGCCTGGGCCAAAAGGATCAGGAACGGGCCAACCGCACCGCCATGAACGGCATGATGCTGGAGCTTGTGAGCGGCCTGGTATTTACCGTTTTGGGCCTGACCTGTTCCCGGCTGTTCTACACCGTCCAAACCGACATTTCCGGCATTGTGAACCACGGCTCCACCTATCTCACCATCATCTGCGGGGCCAGCATAGGCATTTTTCTGTCGGTGGCCTGCGAGCGTCTGGTCCAGGCCACCGGCCGGACGGTATACGCGATGATAATTCAAGGCGTAGGTTCGGTCATCAATCTGATTCTAGACCCCATTCTGATCTTTGGCCTGTTCGGCTTCCCCCGGCTGGAGGTGGCTGGGGCCGCTGTGGCTACCGTAACTGGTCAGATCATCGGCGGGCTGGTGGGACTGTATCTTTCTCTGACCCGAAATCCGGAACTCCAGATGTCCTTCCGTGGCCTGATCCCCAGCCGTGAAATTGTTGGCGGCATCTACAGCGTGGGCCTGCCCTCCATCATCATGCAGTCCATCGGTTCTGTCATGGTCTTTGGCATGAATCAGATTCTGCTTGCTTTCACCGCCACTGCCACGGCGGTATTCGGAATTTATTTCAAGCTTCAGTCCTTTATTTTCATGCCCGTCTTCGGTCTGAACAACGGAATGGTTCCCATCGTGGCCTACAACTACGGCGCCCGCAAGCCCGAGCGGATTATCAAAACCGTCCGGCTGTCCATCGCCTACGCGGTCGGCATTATGGCGGTAGGACTGGCCCTGTTCCAGCTGTTTCCCGATGTCTTCCTGGGCCTGTTCGAGGCTGAGGGGGAAGACGCCGGCGACCTGCTGGCCATAGGCGTCCCCGCCCTGCGCATCATTTCCACCAGCTTTCTCATGGCCGGATTCTGCATCGTCTGCGGTTCCGTGTTTCAGGCGCTGGGACATGGGGTGCTGTCCCTTGCCGTCTCGGTGGTCCGCCAGCTGGTGGTGCTGCTGCCAGTGGCCTTTGTGCTGTCCCGGCTGGGCGGACTGGATGTGGTTTGGTGGTCCTACCCCTTCGCGGAGCTGTTTTCCACCACCCTCAGCGCCCTGTTCCTCTACTGGGTTTACAAAAAAGAAGTCGCCCCCATGCGGGAAAAACCATAACGAAACAGACCGCAAGCGCATAGGCTTGCGGTCTGATATTCTTTATCTCTTTTTTGAATTCTTCCACTTGATCCAATTGATGAGATTTGCAGTGCCCGCTATCAGTAAAAAAACGGCGGAGAGGTTTCGCAATACGTTTGCCCCCTCTTCCATCCTGATTACAATAAGCGTTAGGCCAAACGCTGTATAAAAGCCGATTGTACTTATTAGATTAGGAGTCTTTCTCATTCACACTCCCCCTGTCCTAATTATAATTATACTCTCTATAGGCTGCATCAAAGATTCCGCTATTAAAAAATTCGGCTGACTGATTCAGATCATAATAAAGTTCTTCGGTATCAGGGAATACATGTGCTCTGCCTCTGCTGTTTGGGTTTGCATCTTCAAGACCGCTAAAAGATCTAATTTTATATGCGTCCGCATAATGATAGCTGCCACCATCAACGGTCACATACCGATGATACAAAACCATACAAGAATACTTATTAGTTTTTCCGGCCGGCATCAAATCGGAACCTAAAGCGAGTGCAAGGCCCAATACTCCGGCAACCAGCGCCACATTAGGGGCTGTCGCCACAATACTCAGTACGCTTGCAAGGTAACTTGTAGCAGATAAACCTTCTGCTATAGTAGAGGACCCGATGAATTTAATATTAAAGCTCATTGATTCATAGAGCTTATAGTCATGCCCATCCATTCTTCTTGACTGGTAAGTATATTTATTGTCATATGGAATCCCAACGATATCCTCCAAGTCCTCCATTAAGTCCGCATTCGCTGAACTGCTTGGCATTGGATCATCTTCCGTTGTTACTGTAAATGGAACATCGAACCTTTCGGCCTGATCCATCTTATCTTCCGCATACAAGATGATGTCATTCCAAAAATCAAGATCATCCGGACTGAATTCCCTTACGGGATAGTCTTTGATAGACCATTGATAGACAACATTTGATTGTCCTGAATATACGATAGAAATGGAAATAGTATGCTCAGCGTCATTTGTTACAATAACAATAGTATCGCCATCATCCGTATTCTGCGCAAAAAGATTTCCACCCTCAACCGCTTCGACATAAACATCTTGAGGAGTATTTGGAAAACCTCCAGAGCTATCCGATGCGGAAACGGCCAGCATCATAGCAACCAACATAGTCATCGCCAATAAAGCGGCAATGGACTTCCTCAATTTCTTGAATCTCATTATTTTTCTCCTCTTATCGGTACAAACAATCATGCTCCACATATCTGCCAAAATTATAATATCGAAAATTTATAGTTTTGTCAAGATTTAACTAAAAACTCCGGCAGTCTGTTCACCAATCCAGCCGCAGGACCTCCCATACCTTGACCCCCTGGGCCTGAAGGGCGGCAAGGTAGAGAATCAGGGAGAAGACCAGGGTAGCCAGTCCGGCTGGAACAGAGGAGAGTCCGCTGTCTTTGAGGACCTGGAACAAAAGGTTGCCTGTCAACCCAGCCAGGGCCGCAGACAGCCCGGGCGCGGCCATCCACTGGAAGGGCCGGACCTCCAGCCCGGTCACACGGACCATCTGCCACAGGCACAGCCCCAGTTCCAGCGCGGAAGCCGCCACTGCTCCGGCCACATAGCCTGCCATGCCCACCCCGGGCAGTGGTACCAACGCCAGGGTAAAAGTCAGCTGGGTCACCCCGCCCGCCAAGGAAATCGCGGCCACCGTCCGCTGGCGGCCCAGGCCGTTGAGGGAGGAGGCCAGCACCGAAGTCCCGCAGCTCATTGCCATCACACAGGCTAGGGGTATCAGGTACTCCCCCACTGCCTCCTGGTGGAACATCGCCCGGCCCAAGTCGGGCCCCACCACCACCATCAGCGCCATGCAGGGCAGGGTAAGCAGCGACACCGCCGAAATGGCCTGGGCGACCAGCCTTCTGGCTTCGCCAGGGCGGTTCAGGGCGCAGGCCCGGGCCAGCCGGGGGGTGAGCACCAGGTTCAGCGCCCCCAAAAACACAATGGGCAGGGACAGCATGGGCATAGTCATCCCGCACACCACTCCAAACTGGGAGACGGCGGCAGACCGGTCCACCCCGCCCTCTACCAGCTTCTGCGGGATTAAGGCGGAGTTGGCGGCCGCCAACAGATTGCCCAGCAGCGCGTTAAGGCCCACTGGCAGGGCAATGGCACAAATGCGCCGCCGGCGTACCCGGCCCTCTTCCCCCCGACCGGTGAGCCCTCCCCGCCGCCGCCGGTAGAGCAGCACCAGCGTACCGGAGGAAAACACCTCACAAATTACCATCCCCGCCACGATAAGCCCCACCACCCGTTCCGGGTACTGGGGCAGGAAGAGCAGCAGCAGGGAAATCACCGCAAAGGTGCGTACAAACTGTTCTAACAGCTCCACAACAGCGGGGGGACGGACCACGCCGGAGCCATAGAAAAAGTGCTTGTGGAAGTTCTCCACTCCGGTGAGGGCCACGCAGGGGATCAGAAGAATCAGCCCCAGCTGAGTCCGGGCGTCCCCCAGCAGATGCACCGAGATGGCGTCGGAACCCCAGATCACCACCACCCCCACAGGGAGCAGCAGAAGGAAGAAGAGCTTCAAACAAGTTGTGATGGTCTGGTCCGCCGCCTTGCGGTTGCCCAGGGCCAGATGCTGGGAGGTAAGGTTGGACACCGCCGAGGTCAGCCCCACGGCGGTAAGAGACATGATCACTGAGCACACCGGCATTATGAGCTGATAGAGCCCCATCACCTCGGCCCCCACCAGCCGGGACAACACCACCCGGTAGAAAAATCCCAGCACCTGCGATACCGCGCTCAGTGCCGTGAGAAACAGCGCCCCTTTTCCGGCCGACAGCATTTTTTCAGACAAACCAATCCCCCCTCACCCCAATCTATTCGGAAGGTGGATGGTTTATCCATTTTTATACTGCTCGGTAGAAGAGACTGGACATTTTACGAAAAAAAACGTATAATATTTTATTCTGAACAAGAACGTAAGGAGCTGTAACTGCCGTGGAGGAACTGTACCGAATTCTATGGATATTCTTTATTTACGCTTTTTTGGGCTGGTGTACCGAGGTGAGCTATGCCGCTCTGGTCACCGGACAGTTTGTAAACCGGGGTTTTCTCAACGGACCGGTATGCCCCATCTACGGCTTTGGCGTAGTCATTGTCCTCCTCTGCCTGACCCCGCTGGCAGACAACCTGTTTCTTTTATTTTTGGGGTCGGTAGCCCTCACCTCCGCCCTGGAGTGGCTCACCGGCTTCGTGCTGGAAAAGCTGTTCCATCAGCGGTGGTGGGACTACTCCGAGGAGCCGTTTAACCTCAGCGGCTACATCTGCCTGCGTTTTTCCATCGCCTGGGGTCTTGCCTGCATGTTTGTGGTCAAACTGCTCCACCCCACCGTCCTGTTAGCCATTCGGATGATGCCCCACACGCTGGGGGCGGCGCTGCTGGTACTGCTTGGGGCCGTGATGGCGGTGGACCTGTCCGCTACCGTGTCCACCATTGTCAAGCTGAACCGCCGGCTGGCGCAGATTGACGAACTGGCCGCCAGAATCAAGGAGGCGTCCAACGAGTTCGGGGAAAATCTGGCCGAGCGGGTGCTGGACGCCGCCGAACGCGGTGCCGGCTGGAAAGAGGACTTGGACGAGCTGTCCTTCAAGCTGGCCCTGCGCCGGGCGGAATTGGCCGAAGACCTGGAAAACTGGGAACAGCGCCGGGAGGAACAGCGCGCTCAGGTCCGCCGCCAGCTGGAGGAGTGGCGCACGTCCATGCAGGAACTGATGGACAGCCAGGACTTCGGCCACCGGCGGCTGCTCAAAGCCTTTCCCCGGCTGCGTTCCATCGACCACAGCGGTGCGCTGGAGCGGATGCACCGCCGGCTGGAACATCGAAAAAATCGATGACATTTCTTCTTTACAATTTTAGAAACTTTGTGATATAATTGCCAATATCACATAACGAAAGAAGGTCCGACAGATGGACGAGCTTATTGAACTGCGCGCCCGCATGGAACAGGAACGGCCCACCCCCTGGGAGGACCTGCCCGATCTGGCTTTGTATATGGACCAGCTGGTGTCCTATATGTCCCGCCAGCTCATCCGTTTTGACGAGGGCAGCGCCCTCACCTCCGCTATGGTCAATAATTATATCAAAGACGGCCTGGTCCCCCGGGCGGAGGGCAAACGCTATGGTCCCATCCACCTCGGATACCTCACGGCGGTGGTGGCGCTGAAACAGGTGCTGACCGTCCGGGACATTGGGGCGCTGATGGAGGCCGGACGGGCTACGGAAAAATCTCCCCCCGAGTTGTACGGCTTCTTTTGCGACGCACTGGACCGGGCCCTCGCCGGTACAGCCCAGAGCATTGACCCAGAGGCGGACCAGTCCGACCTGGCCAAAATGGCCCTGGACTTTGCGGTGCGCAGCTATGCCAATCAGCTGGCCTGTCAGCGCATTTTGAGCATCCTCCAGCCGAAAGAGGAGAAAAAGCGTAAACCGTAGGGACGGCGTGGAACCGCCCCGCCCTGTTTAGGAAAGGAAGTGTATCCGGTTGTCCGGCTTTGTCATTCTCACCGACTCATCCGCCGACCTGCCCCCGGAGCTGGTTGCGCAGATGCAGATTCAGGTGCTTCCCCTTGGCTTCGTTTTAGCGGATCATACCTATTACAACTACCCGGACAACCGGGAGATGGACCCTCACACCTTCTACAACCGCCTGCGCCAGGGCGATACGGCCACCACCAACGCCGTCAATATCGCCCAGTATACCGAGGCGCTGGAACCCCTGCTTCAGGCGGGGCAAGACGTACTGGTGCTGGCCTTCTCCTCCGGACTGTCCACCACCTACAACTCCTCCCTGATTGCGGTGGAGGAGCTGGGAGAAAAATACCCGGAACGCAAACTGTACACTGTGGATACTCTATGCGCCTCTCTGGGACAGGGCCTGCTGGTGTGGTATGCCGCCCAGCAGCGGGACAACGGCGCCTGTATTGAAGAGGTCCGGGACTGGGTAGAGGCACACAAGCAAAACCTGTGCCACCACTTCACGGTGGACGACCTCCACTTCCTGAAGCGGGGCGGACGCATCTCTGCCGCCACCGCTATGGTGGGTTCCATGCTCCAGATCAAACCGGTCCTCCATGTGGACAGCACCGGACACCTGGTCAACATCGGAAAGGCCCGGGGCCGGCACGCCGCTCTCAAGGCGCTGGTGGATCGGATGGCGGAAACCGCCATTGACCCGGCATCGCAGACTGTCTTTATCAGCCACGGGGACTGCCTGGAGGATGCCCAGACGGTGGCCGCTATGGTAAAGGAGCGGTTTGGTGTGAAAAACGTCGTCATCAACTATGTGGGGCCTGTCATCGGGGCTCACTCCGGGCCGGGGACGCTGGCCCTATTCTACATGGGAAGGGAGCGGTAATATGGATGAGATCAAATGGCTGGAGGTTACGGTTAACACCGTCCCGGAACAGCTGGACCAGGTATGCGCAACATTAGCCGCCGCAGGAATGGACAGCCTGGTCATTGAGGATGAACAGGATTTTCTCCATTTTCTGGAGCAAAACCGGCAGTATTGGGACTATGTGGACCAGGAATTGCTGGACCGAATGAAGGGGGTCACACGGGTAAAGTTCTACGTCACCGACGACGAAGACGGCCGCAAACAGCTGGAACAATTCACCCGGGGCCTGGATCAGGAGTATGCCGCCGTCCCCCTGACTGAAAACGACTGGGCCTACAGCTGGCAAAAATACTATAAACCACTGGAAATCGGTTCCCGGCTCTATGTGGTGCCCCAGTGGATGCGGGATGAGCCCATCCCGGCGGGACGGATCCCCTTCTACCTCAACCCCGGCCTCACCTTCGGCACCGGTTCCCACGCCTCCACCCAGCTGTGTCTGGAGGGGGTAGAGGAACACACCGTCCCGGGCCGGGATGTGCTGGACCTGGGATGCGGCAGCGGGATTTTGTCCATCGCCGCCCTGTGCCTGGGGGCGGGCAGCGCCGTGGCTGTGGACATTGATCCCAAAGCGGTGGACGTTGCCTACGAGAACGCCGCCTTCAACAGCATCGGCAAAGACCGGTACACAGTCCGGGCGGGCAATGTGCTCTCCGATGCCGCACTAGCCCGGGAACTGGCCCAGCGGAGCTATCATCTGGTACTGGCCAATATCGTGGCCGACGTCATCATTCCCCTGGCCCCCCAGGTTCCCAATCTGCTGGAGGAGGACGGCGTGTTCCTCTGTTCCGGCATCATCGACACCCGAACCCATGAGGTGGAGTCGGCCTTGCAAAAGGCGGGGCTGACCGTGACCAAAAAGCGGGAGAAACACGGCTGGGCCGCGCTGGAGGCAACAAAATGAAACTTCTCATCTTTGGCCCAAAGGCCCGCTACGACCAATACCGCCCGGAATTTGCCGCTGCCCTTCCGGTAGAGACGGTATTCTGCACCGCCCACCAGCCCTCGCTGGAGGCGGCGCAGGCCAACCCGGACATCGAAGTCATTTTTGCCGACGCCATTACTCCGGTCACACGGGAACTTATGGATGCTCTGCCCCGATTGAAGCTGATTCACTCCGAAGGAGTGGCCTTCAACGCCATCGACATCGAAGCAGCCCGGGAACGGGGCATCTTCGTATGCAACAACAAGGGGTGCAACGCCGTATCAGTGGCAGAGCATACCCTTATGCTGATGCTCATGGCCCTGCGCTGTGGAGTCACTGGACACAACGCCGTTCGGGCGGGGGAGCAAATCAAATTTAAGGAGAGCTTTATGGTCTCCAGCGCCCCGGAACTGGGCGAACAGACCGTGGGCATGATCGGCCTGGGGGACATCGGACAAGCGGTGGCCCGACTTCTGCGCCCCTTTGGATGCAGGCTTTTTTACTACACCGCTCATCGCCGTCCGCCGGAAATGGAGGCAGAGCTGGGCGTTATCTACCGGCCGCTGAAGGAGCTGGCCCAGACCTGCGACATTCTCTCCCTCCACTGCGCCGTCAATGAGCAGACAACTCATATGGTGAATGAGGCGTTTCTCGCCCAGGTCAAGCCGGGGACCCTGCTGATCAACACGGCCCGAGGCCAGCTGATGGATAACCTTGCGGTTCGCAAGGCCCTTGTGGAGGGCCGTCTGGGTGGCCTCGCGGTGGACACTTTGGACCCGGAGCCCACCCCGGCGGATCACCCTCTAGTGGACCTGCCGCCGGAAATTGCGGGCCGGGCGGTGTACTCCCCCCATTTGGGAGGGCTCACCGGCGGGGCTTTCCGCCGGGCCCACCGCAACATGTGGAACTCCCTCCAGTTGATCCTGGAGGGCCAGCGTCCCAACTTTATTGTCAACGGCCTGTAAGCGAAAAGCCGCCCCTTTGGGCGGCTTTTTTCCTATCCAATTAAAATCCCAGGGTCAACCCCTCCTGATCGGACAGGCCATCCTTGGCCAGCATCCGCTCCAACACCTCCACATCTGTGGTGATATCCAAAGCGTCCCCCTGGAAGAGGAGGTCCAGCTGCTTTTCAAACCCCTCCACCACTTTATCCATCATCCCCTCTATGCGGGACATGGCGGCGGTGATGTTCTGTCCAGACACCTCCTGATCCTCCAGCTGCCCATAGGCCCGGAGAATCTTCAGGGTGGTGGGCAGGTAGTAACTCAAAAAACTGTGGAGCTGAGCGGCTTTTTCCGGGTGGCTTTTCTGATAATCCAGAATTTTGGCGGTAATCACCCCAATCCGATCAATCTGGGCGGACATTTTTTCGTTGTCAATGGCGTTATTAACCGCCCGGATCTCGGCCAGAATGGCGTTTTCATCCTCCTTCGGCCCAGGCGGCGGGGTCTGCCGGGCCATTTGGGGCGGCTCGCTGAGGCCGTCGCCGGTGAGGACCAGCCGGTCGCCGCCGTAGTCCAAAAATCCCTGAGGAAACAGGCCGTCGGCTAGCATATCGGCCAGGTCGTCCCGCACCTTGGTGGGGGACAGTCCGGTTGCGGAGGACAGCGCGGAGATGGACACAGAGGTCTGACGGCCGATCATGGCCAGGTAATTGCGGTATCGGCTGGCCTGCTTCCGCTTGCGCAGTCCGGCCCAGAGACATCCCAGACCTCCGGCGGCGCAGCAGAGCATTATCATCGGGCCGGTAAGTTCCTCTATAAAGAAGCCGAACTCACCTTCGAACAGCCAGAACATCGCTTCACCAAGACTGCCGATAAGGCCCAGCATACAGCCAGCGGCGGTGGCGCCGCCCGCGACTGCCCAGCTCCTGCCCTTTTTGTCCAACTCGGACACCAAATCGCGCCCCTCTTTTTTCTTGGCCTTTTTCGCTTCCTTTTTAGAACGGAGGGGTTCCTGCGCGTCCTGTGCGGCGCTTTCCCAGGAGGTCGTCCGGGCCCCGGCAGGCATTTGGCCGGAATGCTGTTCGTAATAGGGGTGACGGCCCTGTTGGTGCTTGGACTTTTTGTCCCCGCTGAGCAGCTTCATCACAATCATCAACACGCCCACCGGGGCGGCAATGCCGGTAAAGATCAGACCAAGCGCAATGAGCCAATAAAACGTATCGTTCTTTTGGCCTGAATTTCCTTGATAGTCAGACATATCGTACCCCCCATATTCCTAGTGGCTCTATCATATCAGAAAATTCCAAAAAATAAATTGATTTTATCTTAAAATTCCCTGAAGAAACAAGGCCCTCTCCTTCTACGCTACTATCATAGCCCATCACAGCAGAAAAGTAAATGGGTTTCCAGTTTTTTTGGTTGGAAGCAAACGGAAAACTGGAGGGATTTTTCAGCGGACTTGTAACTATTCTGTAATTATTTCAGAGGTCCTCCGTGCTATAATATCAAGATAGTATAAAATGAGCGGCAGTCAGTCCGCTGTGTGTGTGAAAATGGTTCCGGTCCTGGACCGGGCAGGAGGTCGAAAGCAATGGAAGGTCAGCGTGTCGCAAAGGGCGGAGGCGGAAAAAAAGCCGGACTGATCGTGGGCGCATTGGCAGCAGTTGCAGCGGCGGGCTATCTGGGCCTGTGCGCGTGGGCGTCGGAGCAGGACGCAATTTTGCCTAACGTGTCGGTGGCCGGGGTTGATGTGTCCAACATGATTGTGGAACAGGCCCAAGACGCGGTGGAATCCGCAGTGGAACAGGGGAGCAAAAATATCACCTTCTCCCTGGAGTATGAGGGACTTTCCGAGACCATCAACGGCGGAGACGTGGGGGTAGATGTAGCGGAGAGCGTGAAAAACGCCCAGCGGATTGGCCACGAAAACTTCTTTACCGGTGGATTTCAGCTGGTCAGCCATATGCTGGGCGCTTCCAGCCAGGTTCCGCTGGTAATTGCCGGGGACGACCCTGCTGTGACCGGTCTGGTGGACCGGATGAAGGAGGCGGTGGCCTCACGGGAGGAAAACCACGCCTATAAGATTGAGGGTGACCAACTGGTGATGACGAAGGGTGCGCCGGTGGTCACGGTAGACTGGGAGAGCGCAGAGGAGCAGGTTCAGTCCAATCTGCAATCCGCTTTTGAGACCGGCCTCGCCGCCGGAACCGAACCGGTGAACTATGGAGTGGTCCTGTCCGCCACCCAGACAGCGGAGGGAGAGGAACCCGACTTCAAGGCCATTTATGAAGAACTGCACACCGAGCCCAAAGACGCGGCCCTTAATCTGGAAACGATGGAGATCTCCGACCACACCGTTGGCGTGGACTTCGATGTAACAGAACTGCAAACCGCCTATCGAAACGCCAAAGGCGGCGAGACCTTCTCCATTCCCGTGACCCTGACTCAGCCCAAGGTCACCAAAGAGGACCTGGGCGGGGCCCTGTTCCGGGATTTGCTGGGGGAGGCCACCAGCCAGGTAACCGGCGTGGCCAGCCGCCTCTACAACGTGACCCTGTCCGCCAACTCCTGCAATGGAAAAATCGTTCTCCCCGGGGAGGTCTTCTCCTACAACGACACCACCGGCCCCCGCTCGGTGGCCAACGGCTACCGTCTGGGTTCGGTCTACGTGGGGGGCAAGTCGGAACAGCAGCCGGGCGGCGGTGTGTGCCAGACCTCCTCCACCCTCTACTATGCCATCCTCCACACGGAACTGGAGATTGTGGAACGCCGGTGCCACCAGTTTGCCGTGGGCTACGTCCCCGACGGCATGGACGCCACCGTGTACGACGGCGGTATTGACTTTAAATTCCGCAACAACACGGACTACCCCATCAAAATTCAGGCATGGACTTACGATACCGGAGGAAAACGCTATATCACCGTACAGCTCTACGGCACCAACTTAACCGGCCGCTATGCAGTACCGACCAAAAGCGTTTATGATTGGGTCTCCCCTACCACGGTGTATGAGCCCAAGGAGAGCGTCCCCCGGGGCACCAAAGAGCTGGACCGGGAACAGTATGCCTATTCAGGCCGGAAAGCCCGCACCTGGCGCACCATTTATGAGAAGGACGGCACCGAGGTGGAGACCCAGGAGATGGGCAACAGCACCTATAAGATGCGGCCTCACACCTACTTCTATAACCCGGCGGACGGCGACCCCACCACCTGGGTAAACGGCGTTCCCCCCACAGATCCGGCCACCCCCGTTGATCCGGGCACAACCACCCCGTCCACAGACCCTGGAGCCACTACGCCGCCGGTGGACCCGGGAACCACCACCCCACCGGTAGACCCCGGCACGGTGACTCCGCCAGTGGACCCCGGTACGACCACCCCGCCGGTAGATCCCGGCACGGTGACTCCGCCGGTAGACCCGGGAACCACGACAGACCCCGAACCAACTCCCCCGGTGGAGCCGCCCCAGCCTTCCGACTCCGGCTTATCTCCCCTGGACCCTAACGGCATGGTGGGCTGAATACAACAAAATTCCCGCCCCTCTGGGGCGGGAATCCCTGATTTTATTGGAAAGAGAGAGGAACGGCCATGTTTCAAGGTTATACCCAGGGAGCTGTGGACTTTCTGTGGGGATTGAAGCTGAACAATGAGCGCCCCTGGTTTCAGGCGCACAAGGAAGAATTTCTTGCCCTGGTAGACCGGCCCACGCGGGAACTGGCCGCTCAGTTAACCCAGGCGATGACGGACGCTTACCCCAAATTCGGGCTTGAACTGAAGGTGAGCCGCATCTACCGGGACGCCCGGCGGCTCTTTGGCCGCGGCCCCTACAAGGACCACCTGTGGTTCTCCCTGCGCAAACCGGGGGAACAGGACGGGGCCATCCCGTGCTTTTGGTTCGAGATCGCCGCTGAGCGGTACGGCTATGGCATGGGCTGCTGGGAGCTCCCTCCTGCCACTATGGCGAAGCTGCGCGCCCGCATTGACCGTGACCCCAAACCGCTGGAGAAACTGGTCCGGGCCATTGGCAAGCGGGGAGAATTTCGTCTGGGCGGACCGGAGTACAAGCGCCCCAAGGGCGACCCAGGCCCCCTGCTCTACCCCTGGTACAACCGCAAGCAGATCAGCTTGGAGTGTGAGCACAACTGTGAAGGGGTGTTTTTCACCCCAGACCTGGCTGGACAGGTGTTAGAGGGCTGGAAGTCCTTAACGCCCATCTACCAGTACGTCTGCTCCCTCCCGGGCGACCCGGAACCCGCTCACATATGACCGGTCAGGAGGCATTCGCAGGTTCCCTCCTAAAATTATGCAGAACGTCAAAATTAGACCGTAAGATTTGTCCATAAAAACGAACAAAAAACCTTGACAAAATTACACTAGTGTGGTAAATTATAACCAGAACAAGGAAGGGTGAGTCCAATGTACAGGTAACTGCCCCAGCGGCTGAAACCGAATACAATGCAGGGCCAAGCATATATCATGTGAGTACATGAGTCGGTCGTGAGAGGGAGCCAAGAGAGAACACCACTTCAAGATTCGGAAGGACGTATATCTCTTAACCGGCCCGCATGCAGACGGTTTTCAGTCAGCGCAAAGCCCAGCCCATAAGGCAAGCAGGAAGGGAATCCGACCAAGGGCCTCACATATGAGGAGTTAGGCCGTAATAACGGCAAGAAAAAGGACGGTCGTAGAAGAACTGGAGGGTTGCTGGAGGGACGTGCGGCGGAGCGTATTCAAATGAAACGGAGGTAGCCATATGATGTTAGATAATAAAAGCGAACAGAAATGACCCTTGACTGCAACGGATTACAAAACGGGCAGTCAGGGGTCATTTCTTTTTTCTTTTATACAAAAAACGGCTTCCCTCTTTTTTGCGCGGAGCATTTCTCGCGGTGGGGAGATTCTTTTACAGGGGCGGCAGTCAGCCGCCCCTGTTGTGTGTCCCACCTTATCGGAGCAGCTGCCCCACCTTATCGGAGCAGCTGCTGGACATCCTCCTTGCCCCGTTTGCTGTGTGTACCTGCGACCTGGCCGGGCTGGAGCCGGATAGACTGCCGCATATCCTCTAAAAGAGAACTGGCAGAGGCTGTATCCCGCACCACCCGCTTTGCAGGGTCAATCTGATTCCGGACGCCGCGCAGCCGGCTGACGCTCCTCTCCATCCGATGGTACAGGGCGCTGTACGCCTCCTGGATCTGAGAAATCCACCGGCGGTCCGCTTCAATGGTCACCTCAGCCGCTTTGGCCTCCTCCTGGGTGGAAATACTTAGCTGATCCAGCCCCAAAGCGCGGACGGATAGGCGAAACTGGGGCAGTGTGACCGTGTCCTCCCCAAGACGCAAGGGGATGCCCGCCCGAGTCCGGAGACTGGCGGAACCGATATCTGCACCACCAGAGATGCGCACATTGCCGCACCCGCCAAAGAGACACGCTCCAATATCCGCCCCTGGGTCTCCTCCCATAGCTTTGACAATCCGTGCGCTCCCATTAATCAAAATATCGCCGCACTCCCCTTGAACGCCAGCCCCAATGGCGGCAGCATGGCAGGCGGCGGAAGCGGTAATGCTTCCTCCCTGGATACTGATGCCGCCCGCCGGAGCGCCCAGCGCCGCACCGATTCCCGCGCCGCCGCTTCCGCCAGAGGAGGTGACCACACCGCCTAGAATGGTGATGTTCCCCATAGCTCCGTGTTTGCCCGCGCCAATTCCGGCCCCGCCGCCGTTTCCCGCGGCCGTTATCACGCCGCCGCGAATCAAAATCCAGCTGGCTTGGTCCCGGCTGTTTCCGCTGTCCCGGCCAATTCCAGCCCCGCCGCCGCTCCCAGACGCGGTCAGCGCCCCGGCGGGTTCGCCGCAGTCCTCCGCACAGCCGATGTCCAGCGAGGTGCCATCCCCAAGGGAAATCCCGGCACATCCTAAGCCGCTTTCAAAAAAGTTGACCGTGCCGCCTTGTAAAACCAGCGTCACCTGGTTGCCCCGGCCCAGATCAAACGCTCGCCCGGAGGCCACCCGGCAGATTACCCCGTTCAAGGCCAGTTCCAGCCCGCCAATACCGTCCGCCAGGGCGATTCTCCCGCTGAACGGTTCCTGGTTGGCATCCATTCCGGCCCCGCCAGAGACTGCGGTCACCTGAGCAGACAAAATCCGCAGGGTGTGGGACTCCTCTTCATACACCCAGTCCTTGCCCGCCTCGCCGCCGGTCACCGCAAAGGGGTTGGGATACATGGATATTTCCTCAAACGTCTGGGTATTTTGATTCCAGAGCAGATAGGCGTACCGGGTCTGAGGGCGGCCTATCTCGTCCCGGCCCCGTGCGATCAGGGTATGGATGGTATAGCCGTGGGCGGCGTCCCCTTTGCTCAGCCACAGCCGGGCCGGGTCGCCATTCGCCAGGGCCAACTTGGTCTGGTGTCCGTCCAGTGCCATAGAGGTAACGGCGTGCCAACCGGGAAGCAGGGTTTTCCAAACCACATCAAACGGCTCTAGGGCTTTGCCCTCCGGACTGCTCACGCGCACTGCCTGCGCCGCCAGAGAGGCCGCTCCTTCCACCAGTACAGGGAAGAACTGCCCATCCGGCTTGGTTTCTCCCTCTGCTGTGGCAGTGTCCACTGCAACCGCTCCGCCCGCCAGATGCAGAGTGCTGGACCTTCCAGCATAAATCACACCAATTTTCAGCAGTCCGCCTCCGTCCAGGGTGAGGGTCCCTCCCTCCCCCAGGCGTACCGTCCCCAAAATGCTTGTGCCTGCGCTGAAAATCCGGGCCATAGGCGCGCTGACCGTCAAGGCAGACAGGTTTGCGTTTAGCAGCGTCACCTTTCCGCTGCTGGTAACCAGCACCGCCGGTTCGCCCTGCCCGGTCCCCTGAAGCACCACATCCTGAGTCCCGCCTACCGTCAGCTCATTGGCAGTGGGATTGTAGGATACTTGGGACAGATCATAGCCCATCACCCGAACCGTGCCCAACTCCAGCGCGGAGGCCCTCTGTGGCGCGGGCTCCTGTCCGGCCGCCGCTCTCTGTACGGTCTCTGCCGTCTGCGCCGCCTCTGCCTGCTCCGGTATAACCTCCGCCGCTTCCAGGCTCTCCCCGCCTCCGGAGTTCTGTGCAGCGGTCAAAAGGCCCATCAGCAGCTCCAATTTCATGCCCTCCAGCCCTGCCAAAAGAGCCAGCCCGGAGAACCCCTCTGGGAGCATCACCTCAAGCTCAGACAACAGCAGACCCTCTAAAAAATTCTCCAGCCCTGGGGCCGTTCCCCCGGTAAACTGGGCCTGAAAATCTTCCATGCTGGTGAATTCTCCATCGGTCAGCTGCTCGACAGCCTGGTCCAGAGGAACCCCCTGCGACACCTTCTCCAACAGCAGCCTCAGACCCTCCAGCGCCTCCAGCGGGTCAATCTGCTTGGGCGGGGCGCCGCTGGCGATCACCGCCCCCAGATACACTGCCGCCAGATATCCTGCGGCGGAATCGCTCTCCAGCGGGCGGCTCATAACTGCGGCCAGAATCTCCGAGCTGCTGGCCGTCTTGTCCAGACCCAGCTGGGACAACAGTTCCTCCACAGTAGGCGCTTTCTGGGTGATGCTTTGAATCAACCAGTCGGGAATTTCCTCCGCGCTTGGGGATGCGTCGCCTAGAACGGCATACAAAAGCGTTTTCAGCCCGTCCTCGCCGCCCATCTCCCCGTCAAGAAACAGCGGAGTGTCTCCAACCGAAGCGCCGCCGATCATGCGGTCGATCTCCTCCCTCAGCTGCTCCAGCTCTGCCTGGAGCGCAGCCCGGTCGGCCGCCCCGCCGCCAGCGGATTCCTTAGCCAGCTCCCCGATGCGCTCCAACGTATCCCGCACCTCGGCCAGCACACCCTCGCCCGCCTGGAGCGTCCGCCGGCTCTCCCGGATATGTCCCTCTGCCTGACTAACCCTGGTCAACAGCTGTTTCAGGGTCTCGGACACGGTAACCGTTGTCCGCTCCACCTTCTGGCTCCCGCTGCTTCCGGCTGATTTTTCCGCTTTGCCCATCCCTTGATACCGGGGCACGGCAAACCCCCTGTTTCTGCGAATGGTCAGCTCACCCATTCCGGATACCTCCTTTGCCCAGTATTCTGAATTAAATATCGGCCAGACGGCGCAAAAGATAACAACATATCCTCAAACCGGAAAAATTGCCTTGTAAGCGGGGCAGAAAAATGATAAACTTATAACATCGCCACCCAGAACAGGAGGAGCCATATGGAACGCGCCAACGGAACCATACTTTATCACTACACCGACTTTCAAGCGGTCGACGGAATTCTGCGCTGCGCCCAGCTCCGGGTCAACAATGTCTTGCGTATGAACGACTCCGCCGAGATGCGGCACTTCATGACCCGGCTGTCCAGCGCCATCACCGAGCGGCTCAACCGGGAGGGCAATCGGGAACAGGCTCAGGCGGTTCACACCCTATTCCGTGACGAGATTCGAAAGGAATACTCCGCCTTTGCCGCCTGTTTCTCTTTCTACCGGGACGACGCGGCCCAGTGGGAGCGGTACGGGAATCGGGGCCGGGGAATTTGTATCGCCCTCCAGCGGGAGTATCTCCAAAAAATGGCAAAGGGCGCGCTGTCCCTCCAAACCGTCTTTTACCGGGACGATATGGCCGGACACCCCATGGTCGATGTATTCTGCAAGCTGGTTCAGGCGGGCGGGCCGCTCTCCGCCGACGACCCGGAGATCAAACGCGCCATGCGGGACGCCTGGGCCTGTTCGGTGTCCTATAAGCACCCCTCCTTCGCCTCGGAATACGAGATGAGGCTGGTGGTCTCCCCCTTCGAAACCAGTGGCTTTGACGTACGCCCCTGTTACCATGTGACCAAGGAGCGAATCAAAAAATATTATCCCCTGGACCTGATGTCCATGTGCCGGCAAGCCGGCATCGGCATTGAGGACCTGGTTGCGGAAATCATCATTGGACCGGACTCCACCCAGTCTATGGCGATTTTCCAGGACTATCTGCGGGACAACGGCCTGCCGGCCCTGGTGGACCGGGTGTCCCTGTCGGACTGCCCGCTTCGGGGACTGTCCAATTAAAAAAATCGCGGGTGAGGATCTCTTCTCACCCGCGATTCTGTTCTATTTTGCGGCGGTCTCCGGTTCTGCGGCTTGCGATTTCCCGCCCGGCTTGTTGGCCGGCTTCCTTCTCTTTCGCAGCAGCGCCAAGGCCAGCAAAACCAGCGCCAAGGCTCCCCCCGCCGGGAGGAGCATCCAAAGGCTGCCCTCCTGAGGCTGGATGCAAAAAACACCCTCGGTTCCCTCCATGTCCAGCATCAGATAGCGTCCGCTGCGAACGGGCTCCACGCTAACCCAATGGCCCTCTCGATACTGCCAGAGGCTGACATTTCCTTCCGCCGGATTCAACAGCCGCAGGGGCACCAAATCATCTGCGGTCAATCCGGTCCCAGTCAAGGAAACCGCCCAGACCACCCCATCTTCCCCGCTCTCCCCAGGCGGAACCATCGCGCTCTCCTCCACATGGAGAACGGCCTCATGGGTAAACTGCCCCTCGGCCAGAGCCAAGGACAGCTTGCCTTCCGTCTCCTGGCTGGCAATCAGGGTGACCCAGGGGGCATAAACTGCCTCCACGGTTATGTCCGAGTTCACGCCGGAGCGATCAAATTCCGGCCACCTGCCATAGAAGCCCTCCTGTGCGGGCACCTCGGGCAGGACCAGACGAGACAGGTCGTCTCCATAGAAAAAGGGGAGCTGTGCCACCGTCTCCCCCTCGGCCAGCAGGGTCAGGGTAAAGGCGGTAAACTCCGGTGGGACATCGGGCAGAAGGGTCAGCTCCGCAAAGAGGACCGGCTCAGCCCGGCCCGCGTAGCTCACGCCGTCCACTCCGGCTACACCGGTGTCCACAAAGCGGTTTCCGGTCAGCACGCCGTCCGTCTCCACCCCTCCAGCCACAGCCCCCAGGTATTCCGTCCCCTCCTCAATCGTAGCAATGGAGACGCAGTCCCGCAGATGGCTGGCCCATCCAGCCACACCGCCCACATAGTTCTTTCCGGACAGGGTGCTTTTGGAAAAACAGCTGCGCACTATGGCGTCTGCAAAACCGGCCACGCCGCCAGTGTAGTCGCCGCTGGTGCTGGCAACCGGGCCATAATTCTGGCACTCCAGGGCGGTTCCCAAGTCCATCCGGCCCGCGATTCCTCCTGCGCAGTCCTTTTTGGCGGTAACCTTCCCCCGGTTGAGACAGCCCTGCACAACTGCCTTGGTCTCGTAGGTGGAGCCGAAAGAGAGCCGGTCCGCCCGGTCATCCTCCGGGTCCAGGTCCAGCTCAATGGCCACAGACCCCACAATACCGCCCACATTCCGGTCGCCCTCTACCGCGCCGGCATTGCGGCAGTCAGCTACCTTGCCCTCCCGGGTGGCGGCGATGTCCTCGTCAGAGGTATCCTGAACAAAACCTTCCGCTCCCTCCTGCCGGCGTTCGTCCAGGTCCTCAATGGCGTCCATCATCACGTTACACACAATGTTGAACTGGCGGCTCACTGCCCGTAGGTCGCCGGTCAGCGTGTCGCTGCCGCTTTGAACGGTGCGGTTCAGCTCTTCCATCTCGCTGGACAGCCCGCCTAATGCGTCGTAGAGGCTGTCGCTGGCCTCCCGGGCCGCTTCTCCCAGATTCGTAAACTGCGCGGGACCGTTTCGAGTCAGCTGATCCACCCCGTCGCCGATGGCGTCAAAGGCGCTTTCCAGCAGCCTGCCAATGGCGGCAGAGGAATCGGCCGCATCCCGAAGGTCCTCCAGGGCGTCTTCCACCGGCTTCGACAGCCTCTCGGCCTCGCCCAGTGCCCGCTGGAGGTCAGACAACGACCGGGCCAGGCTGTCCCCCGCACTGCGCAGATTTTGGAAGGCGCTGCGCAGATTCTCCCGCGCCTGCGCCAGCTCCTCCGGGGAGGGCAGAGCGGGAAATCCGCCGGGAAACACTGCATTGTGGATATGATCCAACGCAGCCTGAAAACTCCGGCAGGCCGCGTCCAGCTCTGTCTGTCCCTGCCGCAGTTCGTTTACCGAGGAACGCAGGGTATGAAAAACCTCCGAGCTGGTGTCCACCGCCCCCTCCAGCTCCTTCAGCGCCCGGTCCACCTGACGGGACAGCTGCTCCAGCCGCCGGCCCACATCGGCCAGGCCGTCCATAGCGGGGGAAATGGTGTCCAGCGCGTTGGTCACGTCCGCCGCCAGGATGTTCACCTCGTTTACATTGTCATCCACAAAATCCATGGTATGTTCCAGCAGACGTTTGGAGCTCTCTCGGGCGGTACCGGTGAAGTCCCCCATCGCGGTCAGGTGGGCGGATACCCGGTCTCCGGTACTCTGCGCGTCGTTCAGGGCCTGGTTCACCAGCCGGTCCAGGGTGTCCAGCTCGGTGCGCAGACGGTCCAAGGTCTGGGGTCCGGGATCAAGCACCAGCCATGGCTCCGCCTGCCCCGCAATGCCTCCCACGTCTTTCCGACCATGGATGGTCCCCTTGTTGACGCACCCGGCCAAAAAACCGTTCTGCCGGCCCACGATGCCGCCGGTGTTGTAGCCTACATGAGGATAGCCTACATCTCCGTGGTTGGTACAGCTCTGGATGATGCCGTTGGAGTATCCCGCTACACCGCCGGTGTCGGTGGAGCCGTCCAAAACCCCGGTGGTCTCTTCCTCTTCAAAAGTATTTCGGTCGTTCAGCACCGCCCCTGGGTCCAGTTCCATCAAGGTCTGGCGGGTATCCCGCTCCGTCAGGTTGACCCCGGCGCTGTTGGTACACTTGAGCAGAAGGCCCGCGTTCCGGCCCGCAATGCCGCCGGTGGCGGTCTGCCCATTCACCGTTCCGGTGACCGAACAGTTGATAATCTGCCCGCCGGCTCCATTGCGCCCTACGAGTCCTCCCACCCCGCTCTCGCCGGTGACAGCCCCCTGAAAGACACAGTTTTGAATGGTTCCGGCGTTTACCCCAGCCAGTCCGCCTACGGTGGAGCGGCTGCCCTCAGGCGCCACCAGCCCCTTCACCACCAGATCCTGCACCACCGCCCCAGGCTGGATATAGCGAAACAGCCCTTGGTTTGACCCGGCCCCGGTGAGCCGCAGGCCGGAGATGCTGTGCCCCTGCCCCAGCAGAGTCCCCCCAAAGGTGGGGATGGGACGCACCGCTCTGCCCGACAGGTCCAGGTCAGCGGTCAGCACCGCAGTTTTTCCCTGGGACCAGGCGTCCAGCGCACAGTTTTGGGCAAACGCCTCCCAGTCCTCCGCTGTCGCAATGGAAATCCGCCCCTCCTGAGCGGCCAGCGCACCAGGGAGCGCCAGACCGGCCAACATCCACCCGGCCAGCGCCAGGGCACACAGCCGTTTGATGGTTCCTTTATGCACGGCAGCCGTCCTCCTTTCCGCTCTGCGCCGCCGTCAAGGCGGGCGTGTCCTCCGGCTGAATCGCTCCCGCCTCTACTGCCGCGTTGATACTTCCCCGCAGGGTACCGCTGAAATCGCCGTCCACCATGCCGGAGACGTAACCCCGGACATGGCCGTCCAGCCGCAGGGTACCGGTGTGGGTCTGAATGGGCAGATGGGCTTTTAAGGTAAAGGCGGTTTTTTCGATCAAAACGTCGCCTAGCAGCAAAATCTGAGGCAGGATACCCATAACTAGGAAAATCGAGATCAGGGTCCCCCGGCCCAGACATACGCCGATGGAGGCGATCGAAGCGGTGGTGGACAAAAATCCAATCAAAATACCGGCGGAGGCCAGAATGGTGCCCGAGGTCACAATGGTGGGAAACGCCTCATTCAGGGATTCCACCACTGCGTCTTTGGGGGACATGGTCTGCTTCAGCTCCACATACCGGTTCGCAATCACGATGGCATAGTCGATATTCGCGCCCATCTGGATGGAGCTGACCACCAGATAGCTGAGGAAAAACAGAGGTTCATTCTGCAAGTAGGGGAAGGAAAAGTTGATCCACACAGAGCCCTGAATAACCAGAATCAGCAGTACCGGCAGTCCGGCGGACTGGAAGGTAAACACCAGCACCAGAATCACGAACACAATGGTCAAAATGCCGATGAGCAGATTGTCGTTGCCGAAGGATTCGGACAGGTCAAAGTCGCTGGTGGAATTGCCGACCAGAAGGGAATTTTCAGGAAAATACCGGCCTACAACATGGTGCAGCGTGTCCAAAAAGGCAAAGGTCTCCTCGCTCTCCTCAGGCAGATTCAGCTGAAGAACCATCCGGCTGTAGTTCTCGCCCTTGAGCTGGAGCTGTGCGTCGGTGAGCTGTTCGTGGAGGTCCTCAATGGTCTCAGTCATGTCGCTGTCCAAGGTGACATACCCCGCCTCCATCTGGTCGTAGACAAAGAGGAACATATCGATCAGGGGAACGCTGTAGCTGTCCACGCCGGACACAAGCTGACCATAGGTCTCCTCGTTCACCGCGTAGGCGGAGTAGAGCAGACGGGCCGCCTCAATATCCAGGTCGGTCATTTCGGCAAACTGCCGGGGCGTGAGCCGGTCGGTGAGGACATAGCCGTCCATGGCGTCCACGTTGGCAAGACCCAGCACCGTGCCCGTCTCGGGCATGCACTCCAGCTCCCGGAGCAGACGGCCCTCCTGTTCGTAGTCCCCCTGGGGGACCAGAACCGCCAGCACATTGACGCTTCCAAAGGTCTCGTTCACCCGCTCTTGAGCGATCTGAGCATCGTTCTTGCGGATGGTGGTCAGGCCGGTCTGTCCATAGGCGTAGGGACAGCGGTTGGCAAAGAGAAAGCCGCCGATGAGCAGCACGACGAACAGGGGCGGCATAATGTAGCGGGTCTTCACCGCCAGCCGGCCCCAGGCGGTGATTTTAGGTACGAAGCTGCGGTGGTGGGTGCGGTCGATGAGCGGACTGAAGCTGAGCAGCAGACCGGGCATCAAGGTAAACACGCTGAGCAGACTGAGGACGATAGCTTTCATCAGCACCAGCCCCAGGTCCTTGCCAATCCCAAACTGCATGAAGCACATGGCTCCCAGTCCGGACAGGGTGGTCATGGAGGAGCCGGAAATCTCCGGGATCGCCTTGCTCAGGGCAATGACCACCGCCTCTCGGGCCTCCAGCTTCTCCCGCTCCTCGGTGTACCGATGGCACAGGATAATCGCGTAGTCAATGGCCAGGGCCAGCTGGAGCACCACCGCCACCGAGTTAGACACAAAGGAGATCTCACCAAAGATAAAATTGGTGCCCTTGTTCAGCAGCGCCGCCAAGCCAAAGGTCATAATCAGCACTGGAATCTCCATGTAGGTGTGGGAGGTGAACAGCAGCACCAGCAGAATGATCACCACCGCGATGACCATAACCACCTGCATCTCTGCGTCCAGATTGGCGGAAGCGGAGTCGCCCACGTCACCCGTGACATAGACGTCGTAGCCCTCCAACAGGTCCTTTACCTGCTCCAGCCCCTCCAAACTAATTTCGTCATCGGCGGCGCCCTCATATGTAATGGAAAGCAGGGCGGCTCCATTTTGGTAGTGGTCTTCGGTGCCGTCAAACTCCACCGATTTCACCCCCGGAATGGCTTCCGCCTGTTGGGCCAGCTGCTCCGCTTGATCGAAAGCGATGTTGTCCACCATGATCCGGCTGGTACCGAAGGTGACAAACTCCGCCTCCATGGCCGTCAAGCCCTGCCGGGTCTCGGTACTGTCGGGCAGATAGCTGGTCAAATCGTCGTTGACCGACACCCATCCGCTGGCAAACACGCAGAAAATTGCCACGCCGATGTAAATGAGATAAAACGCTTTTCGTTTGTCCACAATGAAGGCCGCTATGCGCTCCATTGGGCTTTGCTGTTCGGGATTGTCCGCCGGCTGTCTCCGCAAACCCTTCACTCCCCCTCAAAAATCGTCGCCATAACTAGTTTACTTTCATTTATAAAGGGAAATCAACGCCAGGTCAATAGGCAAAACCCGCTGTGTGTCTAGGGCCTGTTTGAACTGAATACCGGCCGGGTTCCATCCGCAAAAAATGCCCCGTCCTTTTGGACGGGGCAATCGCACCAGTCAGGCACGCACAACTGCGTGAAGCAAAGACCAAATAGACCAGAGAAAACCAGCCAGAACGAGGAACACCAGCATGGGAACAAGCCAGTTTGTAAGTTCAAATTCCTCCCAGGGAAGTAGCTGGCCCAAAATCATGGGCGCCACGCAGATACCCCAGATGAACCAGCCGCCTTTGGCTCCGAACCGCTGGATCACGGCCCCTGCAATGATCCCGCCGGCGACAGCCGCTCCAAAGGCAATCAGCCACCAGTACCACTCCAGGGTAAAGGACTCAATCAACAGGACTTTTTCCTGGACCAGAAGACCGTCCACTGTTGTACCCTCCGGAGAGAAAAAGATATGCCCAGACGCCCAGCCGTCCATTCCGGCCAGCTTCGCCCACAGGGCGGGACAGAGAACGCTCTCCACCGCGGCCAGCGCCGCGCCCAACACTAGGGCAAAGGCAGTTTCAAAGGAGATCAGCCCCAAGGTCAGCCCCAGCGCCCTGCGGCGGGTCTGTCCGAACTGGATGGCCTGTTCGAAGCTGACCCCCACATGGGAAATTCCGGCAATCAGGGCGCAGAAGCCGCCCACAATGGGGAAAAGTGCAGAGGACACGGTTACACTGGTTTCCGGCCTGGCAAAGTGCATGACGCACCCGATTATGATCTGAATCACCAGAAACATCCCGCACTCCACACTAAGATAGAGCAGCAGATCATCCAAATTCAGCTGGATTAACTTTTTTAACATCTTCCATTCACCTCACCACAAAACGATGGATAGCGCGCCAGATGAGGAGCTCTCCCCCCACCGCCGCCGCAGCCAGCACAGCGGCCATCCCTTTGGGCAAAAGGGTCCACAGCCAGCCCCATTCCGAGTCGTAAAGGAATGCCATCAGCTCCGTCTCGGCCGACAAAATCAGCACAATGGTGGCCCCCATCAGCACCAAAATGGACAGAAGAACCACAACAATGCCCAAACCCTTGTGGTTCATCATCAGCATACCGCTCAAACAGCCCAGCACCATCACCGCAAAGCAGAGCAGGGGGTAGGCCCAGGGCTTGCCTTCGAACATATACAGCAGCATCCACCGGTCCCGGACCTCCCAGCCGGCCAGGGCTGGGAAGGCGGACATAAACAGCTGGAGAGCCCAGCACACCGCTGTGGAAAACAAGATTATGCCTTGCAAGGCGGTAAAGAAATCCCGCCGCCGCGCCCCCATAGAAAGGCCCAGTTGTAGGTTACTGGTGCAGAAGCCGAAGGAAAACAGAAACAGACAGAACGCCGCCATTGCGGGAAACATCGCATAGTAGTTCGCAAAAAGGTTGCTGTTTCCCGGCTCGCCGGGCACGCCGGTGAGGTAGCACCCGGCAAACACAAAGGCGGCGAAGCCCAACAGAGACGCCAGGTTGACCCAGGCGAACTGAAACAGAAAGCGAACGGTTTTTCCCATTGTTCCCGCCCCCTTACTGGGCGTCCCCATGGCCGCACAGGGACACAAAGACGTTTTGCAGGTTCATGGGGGACACATCCACATCTGCTTGCAGCGCATCCTCCAGCTTGACCATATCCCCCCGGACCGCCGCCGTTTTGTGCCGCCCCATCTGGTGGGTGGACAGCACCTGAAGGCCGGTACACACCTGGTCCACCACGTCGTCCCGGCCTGAGACATAGTGGAACTGGCTCACCAGCGCCTCGGTCTCCGCGTTTTCCAGGATGCGGCCCTCATCCAGGATAATCACCCGCTCAAAGACGGAGGCGGCCTCTTCAATGATGTGGGTAGAGACAATGAACGTGCGGTTGGTCTGAGCGAAGTCCTCCAGCAGCAGCTGGTAGAACCGTTCCCGCATGACCACATCCAGTCCGGCGGCAGGTTCATCCAGAATGGTGATGGGCGCCCGGCTGGCCAGGGCAATCAAAATGGTCACCATGGACATCTGCCCCTTCGACAACTGGGAAATTTTTTTCTTGGTCTCCAGCTTGAATTCGTCCAGCAGGCGCAGGGCATAACTCATATCCCACCTGGGGTAGTAAATGGCGGCAGACTTGAGATAGTGCCTGATTTTCAGGTTGTTCGGCCCGGAAAACAGGGTGGGCTGGAGTTCCCTGGCGAAGCAGATGTCGTTGAGAGCCGCTTGGTTCTCCCACACCGGCTGGCCGTTATAGGTGACCTCTCCGCTGTTTTTGGTGTTTTGGGCGGTTAGAATCCCCAGCAGAGTGGTTTTTCCCGCCCCGTTGCGGCCAATGAGACCATAGATTTTTCCCGGCTCAATGGTCAGGTCCAGATTGTGGAGGACCTCTTTCTCTTTGTAGGACTTACACAGACCCTGTGCGTTTAATCTTCCACCGTTCATGTTTCCTTCTCCTCTCCAATGGCCCGTTCAATCATAGCCAGCAGTTCCTCCCCGGTGAGGGCCAGGGACGCCCCCTCCTTGACCAGAGGTTTGACATAGCCGTCGTAAAAGGCGGCTTTTCGGTTTTGTCTCACGGTCTCCCCCGCTCCTTTCGCCACAAACATTCCAATGCCCCGCCGCTTGTACAAAATTCCGTCTGTCACCAACAGATTGATGCCCTTCGCCGCCGTGGCCGGGTTGATGTTATATCCCCTGGCCAGCTCGTTGGTAGAGGGCACCTGCTCCTCTTCCTGGTAGATCCCCCGAAGAATGTCGTCTTCCAACATTCGGGCAATCTGTAGGTAAATCAGGGATTGGTCGTTTAACGTTCCGCGCACGCAATCACCTCCGCAATTCGTTTTGACCGGTCGTTTATTGGTTCATTACTTGCGTAACTAACCATACCACTACAGAACGAGATTGTCAAGAGGAAATTTGGATTTGTGGCAATTTCTTAGAAACAAAAAAAGCCCTGCCGGAGGCAGGGTGCTTGTCTAAAGACTACTATCCCCGCAGGGCAAGGCTCCTTCGGCAAAGGAGCCTTACTCCACGGGGCGGTGGGTATTGTACTTTGTCTGGGACGCCCTCTGTTCCGCCGGTACTCCCTTGAACACCGGAGCGTTACAGCTCCCGTTTGTCCGACCGGCCCAGCAGATAGTCCGTGTTGACATTTTTCAAACAAGTCCTAATTGGACGGCTCGTCTTCTTTCAACTCGTGGGGGGCAGGCGGAATTACCGGCATATCGCCCTCCAGCTGATCGAAATAGTCCTCCTCCTGGAGCACCGGCTTGCGGTGCCGGGCAATTGCCATGATGGTAGGGTAGAGGACAATCGCCACCAGTCCTCCTGAAAAGCCGTTGTTGTACAGGTTCATTCCCGCCACAGGCGACCCGGTGTACAGCACTACCGACGAGTGGATAAATCCGGCCATCACTCCATACCCCCAGCCGAAGTATCCGGCAATGGGGGCCAGGGTGGTACAAAACAGGCAGGCCAGCTGAACGGCGGGCTGTGTCAGCGACCAGTCCATCACCAGACTGCCCAGCGCCACACCCGACATGACCGGCAGAATGTTGAGCGCGTGTTTGCCAAACGCGGAAAAGCCCATCACGGTGAAGATTCCCCCCACCGTGGGACCGTTCAGCTCCCCGCCGGAAAGCAAAATGTACGCCATGCCAATCAGGCCGTTGACGCCGGTGTTAATGGCTACCGGCGCAGGGCCGAACATACGCAAATAGTCGCTGGGCGCCCGCCCGCTGGTCTGGAGCAGACGCCGGTAGCCAGCCCAGGCCGCCCAGATGGGCTTTCCGCTGAAAAACAGCCCGCCCAGAATCAAGATCACACAGAGAATGAGCAGAACTCCCCCAAACGTAATGTTATACCCTGTGGCCCAGCGGTAGTGGGTGGTAGGGTCCGCCCCGAGAGAGGACATGAGCGGGACACAGATAAAAGCCACCAACCCGCAGGCAAAACCGATGTTATAAAGGTTCATGCCGTTCTGAATCCGGTATGTATAGGTAGCCAGCGGCGGCATGATGAAGCCGATCGCCAGCCCGACCAGCACTCCCTCCACGGGTCCGCCCCACCCGTTGTCCAGGGCAATATAGCTGACGATGGGGGCCAGGGCGGTGGCCATCAGGCCGATCCCGATGTTGCCCGCCGCCGGCTGGCGGCGCACCCGGGTATACAGCCAAGTTCCGGCCAAAATGGGCCAGATGTTGACAAAATTCTTGCCGAACAGCGAAAAACCTGACATCAGACCAATTTCCACCAGGGTCATACCATTGAGCGTATCCTGCGCCAGATAGAGCACACATATGGAAATCCCGGTGACAATCGCCGAATTTACCAGCGCCGCTCCCGGCCCAGCCACCAAAACGTAATCGGTAATCAGGGCGTCCTCGGTGGTAATTATGGCGTACAGTCCCCGCAGGATGCCTTTCGGCGTATCCATCAGCAGACCCGCTGAGGCCATCAGGATCACAAAAGCCCACAGATATCGGAACATCCTGTCATACCGGGCCTGATGCTCATGGTGCAGGAGGTGGAAAAATCCCATAGACGGTCACTCCTTGTATCTCGACACTTCGCTTGGAATGTATAAACTATAGGTCCAGGCGGGAGGCAGCGAAACTATGGCAAATGCGATTATTCGCCGCCTGTCACCGCCCCAAACGGGGCGGTTTCTAATTGTTCTGGGCAAAATATTCCCTTGTCTGCTGTGCATTTCTACGGATTTCTTCCGCCAGAGCTTCCATTGTGGGAAACTTCCGCTCGCCCCGCAGACGCTTGTGGAACTCCATTCTTACGGTGTGGCTGTACAGGTCCCCCGAAAAATCTAAAATGAAGCCTTCCACCGTAATCCGCCCGTCGTTGTCAGCCACAGTAGGCCGTACCCCGACGTTCGTCACGGCACAGCGGTGCTGGCCGTCAAACCAAACCCGAGTTGCGTAGACACCGAAGGCGGGGACAATCACCCGCTGTGGAATCCGGAGATTTACGGTGGGAAACCCTAAGGCAGAGTGCCCGATTCCTTTGCCATGGCCCACCTGCTGGGTGAGGATGTGGGGGTGGCCCAAAAACTGGGCGGCCCGTTCCAGCTCCCCCTGCGCCACCAGATTGCGGATGTAGGTGGACGAGATGGTGATACCGTCCCGCTCAATCTTTTGAATAATGTCACAGCCTACCCCCAGCTCCGCACACTTCGCCTTCAGCCGCTCCGGGTTGCCCTGCCCCATATATCCGAAGTGGAAGTCGTGACCGGCCACCACATGGACCACCCCCAGCTCTCCCACCAGATAGTTTGTAATAAAATCCTGCCAATCCATGCGCTGCATGGCGTCGAAAGGGGCCACTACCGCTTCCTGAATCCCGTAATACTGGCGCATGAGCCAGATTCGGTCCTCCACGGCGCTCAGCAGCGGAACTGTTTGCCCTGTGATAACAGCGGCAGGACTGCGGTCAAAGGTAAACGCGCAGGGGACCGCCTCCAGCTGGTCCGCCCGCTCCTTTACTCTTTGCAGAAGGGCTCCGTGGCCCAGATGGACCCCGTCGAAGAAGCCCAGGGCAATCACTCGTTTGGTCATGGTATCACACCTCAAAAAAACTTTTTACGGTGGTCAGCTTGCCGCCCTTGGCCCGGCACACGGCCAGGAACGTCCCGTCCTGAGAATACACTCTGTATTCACCTTGGTCCAGTTCCGGTAGGACCGCTGTCATTCCGTTGCGAATTTTTTTCTCCACAGCAGACGGGAGAACCAGTTTTTTACGGTCCGGAAAGAGGCGGTCCACCGGCAGGAGCAGGGCGGCGGGGTCCTCCGCTGCCTGGACCTGTTCCAACGTTACCGCATCTTCCAAAGTAAAGCCCGCCGCCATAGTCCGGCGCAAAGACGCCATACAGCCGCCGCAGTCCAGGGCCTGTCCCAAATCGTGGCAGAGGGTTCTAATATAGGTTCCCTTGGAACAGCGGACCCTGATTGTATAAAGGGAATCCCCTTGCTGATCTACGATTTCCAAGCACTTGATGGTTACCGGTCTGGCAGGGCGTTCCACTTCACGGCCTTTCCGGGCCAGTTCATAGAGCTTTTTGCCATTGATTTTGATGGCGGAATACATAGGGGGAACTTGCAGAAGATCGCCTCGGAATTTTTCCAGCGCCGCTTCCAGCTCTCCCCCAGCAATGGAGACGGGCCGTTCCTCCAGCACCTCGCCGGAGGTATCCTGGGTATTGGTAATAACACCTAGTTTTAGTCCGGCGACATATTCCTTATCGGATTTTTCCGCAAACTCCACCGCCCGGGTGGCCCGGCCCATAAAGACAGGCAGGACCCCGGTCGCCATGGGGTCCAGCGTCCCCCCGTGGCCCACCCGCTTCTCATGAAAAATGCCCCGTAATTTGGCGCATACATCCATAGAAGTCCAGCCTGCCGGTTTGTCCACAATTAAAATTCCGCTAGCCATGCCGCACCTGCTCCATCGCGTCTATGATCCTCCGGCGTACCTCTTCCACGGTCCCGGCCAGCATGGCCCCGGCGGCGGCGGCGTGGCCTCCTCCACCCAGAAGAGCGCACACTTTGCTGGCATTCAGGTCGCCGGGGTCGGTGCGCAGAGAAATTTTCACATGCCCGTCCGCGGTTTCCTTCAAGGTGATCCCATTTTTGACGCCCTCAATCTGGCCTACAAAGGCGGAGATATTATCCATATCCCGCTCATCCGCCCCTACGTCCTCCACAATCGTTCGGGTGATAAAAACAATAGCGGTCTCGCCGCCGTCCCGCAGCTCCAGTCCCTGGACCAGCAGACTCTCCAGCTTCAGCCGCTTCCAAGTCCGAGTGCGGAACAAGAGGCGGTTGACCGGGTAGGGGTCAAAGCCGGACTCCATCAGCTCCGCCGCTGTCCAGTGGACGGAGGCATCCGTGTTGCTGTACTGAAAACAGCCGCAGTCGGTGGACACCGCCACATAGAGTGCCTCCCCAATCTCCGGAGTAATTGAGGCAAACTGTCTCACAATTTCATACACGATCTGCCCGCAGGCGGCTTTCGTGCTGTCCAAACAGGTCTCTGCGGCAAAAAACTCCTGGCTGGGGTGGTGGTCAATGGCCAAATCCACCCGGTCCAGGTACTTTTCTGCGTTGTCGGGGAAAAGGGATCGAGCCGCAATGTCCACCGACACCACGGTGTCCGGGGCAAAGTCCTCCGGAGCGGTGAGCGGCTCCAGATAGGGAGTAAACAGCTCTGTCAAACCAGTGTTGCGCAGAACATAGGCCGTCTTACCGATCTGACGCAGGGCACGGCACAGTCCGGCAGCACAGCCGCTGGTATCCCCATCGGGCCGGATGTGGGTCAAAATCAAAATCTTGTCCCGGCTCATAAGGAATTGGGCCGCTTCTTGGGTGGTCATCGCTTAACCCTCCTCTAAAATAATGTGTTCGTTGGCCGGATTGGCGGGCTTGACCACCTCCGGGTCTCGGAGCATCTCCAGAATATGAGCGCCTTTTGCCATGGAGTCATCCTGGAAGAAGGTAAGCTCTGGCGTGTGGCGCAGATTCAAAGCCCGCCCCAGCTCCCGGCGGAGATACCCAGCGGCCGATTTCAGGCCCTTGAGGATCTGGGCGCTGTCCTTCTTGTCCAGCGCCGAGATATAGACCTTGGCAAATTTCAGGTCCGGGGTAACGTCCACCGCTGTCACCGAGATCATCCCTGTCACACGGGGGTCCTTTACGGTGGGAATGAGGGCGGCCAGCTCCCGCTGGACCTCCTCGTTGATGCGTCCAATTCGATTGCCTGCCATAGTTTTCTCCTCTTAAATCGTAATATTGAAACAGATCTCTTTTGCGGTTAAAAACTGCTCCAGCGCCTCCAAGTCGAAGTCCTCCAAACTACCCCGGAAACGGGGCGGGCATTTTACGTTTACATCGCCTACCCATAGACTCCACAGCTCCAGGCTGTCTCCCTGAGCGAAGTTTTCCTCCAGATAGGCCCGCAGATTCGCTAGATCCCGCTCATCTTTTTCCAAGTCTATCTCATACCGGAAGGGCTTCATCGGACAGTTCAGCTCCTCCACTGCCTGACGGTAGTACTCCAGCTCCACCACCCGAAATCCCCGCAGAAGCGTGATCATATATCCTTCGCTCTCGCTGCTTCGAAATTCCTGATGGTCGCAGAGAGGCAGTTCTTTTCCTGAAGCCAGCACATAAATTCGGCTCATAACATCATCCCTTGTACGGAACTAGATTGATTTACTGCCGCTCCCGCACATCAGAGCGGCCCATAAGATAGTCTAAACTTACGTTAAAAAAATCTGCAATTGCCACCAATCCTGGAACATTGAGCTATTGAGCTTTAAGCAAACAGGGGCGGGCGAAAACGCCCGCCCCATTGGCTTCTCTTATACCTCAATCTGTTCCATCAGATATGCTTCAATGATATCACCCTCTTTGATGTCCTGGAACTTCTCAAAGGTGATGCCGCACTCGTAGCCCGAGGCCACCTCTTTCACCGAGTCCTTGAACCGCTGGAGGGAGGCAATCGCACCATCATAAATGACAATGTTGTCCCGCAGCAGACGCATCTGGGCGTTGCGCTGCATCTTGCCATCCAGCACGTAGCACCCGGCCACCATACCCACACCGGTAATCCGGAAGACATTGCGCACCTCAGCCCGGCCCAGGTCCACTTCTTTAAACTTGGGCGTCAGCATCCCCTTCATGGCCGCTTCAATCTCATTGATCGCGTCGTAGATGACCCGATACATCCGCATATCCACACCCATGCGGACTGCGGAATCCTTTGCGTTGTTGTCCGGGCGGACGTTGAAGCCCACAATGATGGCCCCGGAAGTGCCGGCCAGCATAACATCGCTCTCGCTGATGGCGCCCACGGCGCAGTGGATCACCCGGACCCGGACTTCCTCATTGGTCATCTTCTCCAGGGAGGCTTTCACGGCCTCGGCGGAACCCTGAACGTCGGCCTTCACGATAATATTGAGATTCTTCATCTCGCCAGCCTGAATCTGACTGAACAGATCCTCCAGCGACACCTTGCCCACCGGCGAAACGGTGGCAACTTTCAAATCGTGCTTGCGCTGTTCCACCAGCTCCCGGGCCATGCGCTCGTCGGCTACGGCGTGGAAATCGTCGCCGGCTCCAGGAACCTCGCCCATACCGATGATCTCCACCGGTACGGAGGGGCCAGCCTCCTCCAGCTTTCGGCCCCGAGCGTCGGTCATCGCCCGAACACGGCCCACGGCGGTACCAGCAATAATAACATCGCCCTGTTTCAAGGTACCCTTCTGCACCAGAAGGGTCGCCACAGGGCCGCGGCCCTTATCCAGCCGCGCCTCAATCACCGCGCCGTGGGCGGAGCGGTTAGGATTGGCCTTCAGCTCCTGCACCTCAGCGGCGAGGACCACCATATCCAAAAGATTGTCGATGCCCATACCCGTCTTGGCCGAAATGGGACACACAATGGTCTCGCCGCCCCACTCCTCGGGCACCAGGGCATATTCGGTCAGCTGCTGCATGATCCGGTCGGGGTTGGCAGCGGGCTTATCCATCTTGTTGATGGCCACAATAATGGGGATATTGGCCGCTTTTGCGTGGTTGATAGACTCCACCGTCTGAGGCATAATGCCATCATCGGCGGCCACCACCAGAATGGCCACGTCGGTAATCATGGCACCCCGAGCCCGCATAGCGGTAAACGCTTCGTGGCCGGGGGTATCCAGGAAGGTGACGGTATTCCCCTTCACATCCACCTGATAAGCGCCGATGTGCTGGGTAATTCCTCCGGCCTCGCCGGAGACCACGTTGGCGTGGCGGATATAGTCCAGCAGAGAAGTCTTGCCGTGGTCCACGTGGCCCATGACCACCACCACGGGGGCACGGGAGACCAAGTCCTCATCCTTGTCCTCGGCGGTGTCGATGAGGCGCTCCTCAATGGTGACGATTACCTCTTTCTCCACCTTGCACCCCATCTCCTCAGCAATGATGGCGGCGGTGTCGAAGTCAATCACGTCGGAGAGAGAGGCCATAACTCCATTTTTGATCAAGCATTTGACCACCTCGGCCCCCGTCTTCTTCATACGGGAGGCCAGCTCACCTACGCCGATTTCGTCGGGAATGAGCACCTTGGTGGGGGCCTTTTTGGCAATCTCCAGCTGGAGGCGGCGCATCCGGTCCTGTTCCTCCTGGCGGCGCTTGCTGCCGAAGGACTGGCCTCTGCCGCCCTGCTGACGGCCCCGCTGATTCTGCTTTTGAATCTTCTGCTTGCCGCCCCGAACGTCCTGGCGGCGCTGGTCGGTAAAGTTCTCCAGCCGCTCGTCATACTTATCCAGGTTCACCGCCGGACCGCCCCGGGTGTCCACCACTTTCTTGGCGGGAACGCGGGAGGCAGGCTGCTGAACCGGCTGTTTAGCCGGCTGGCTGGGCTGGGGAGCTGGCTTACTTCCCTGGGCCGTCTGGGGTTCCTTCTTCTCCCCCTTGGGGGCGGCGGGCTGTTTGGGCGCTGGTTCTTTTTTGTTCTCCGGCTCATGATACACGTCAGCATAGACCTGCTCAATGGAGTCGATCTGGTTGTGCTGGGTCAAATACTCAAACACAATGGACAGCTCCAGGTCGTTCAGCGGCTGCATGTGATTTTTGGGCGGATGGCCGTACTGAGTCAGGATGTCCATGACCTCCTTAGAAGGCAGAACCTTCCCGTTCTTCTTAAAGTCCTTGGCTACCTTATGGACTGGATATTTCGTCATCATCATAATGAACGCACCTCGATTCTCAGGAGTGCCGGAATTTGCCGGTCAATCGGCGGCCTCCGGGGCCGCGTGTCTTCTCGCTGGGGCGGTCGGGTCCACCGTGCCGGGTTCCGGTATCCCGGGCCGGGCCGTCCTTCAGACGCCGGCGGGCTTTGGGCGGACGGGTCTTCTCGGGCCCAGGCGGCGCCTCTTCTTTTGGGGGTGGCGCCCAAGGTTTTCGCTTGCCCTGGCGGAGATTTTTTTCATGCTGGCGCTGCTCCTTCTGCCTCTGGTAGACCCGATCCGCCCTGGTGCGCAGCTGCTGGGCGGCGGGGCCGTACCGCTGCGGGTCTCGGGCGGACAGTTTTTCCACCACTGCGGCGGCAAAGCCTGCGTCGGTCAGGGCCAGGATGGCGCAGGAGCTTCGCCCCAGAATAAAGCCCAGCTCACTTTTACCAAAGGGAGTCTCCAGCCAGAGGACGTTTCCTGCCTCACCAAAGTGAGCGGCCCGGCGGCAGGTATTCGGGGCCGCGTCGGCGGCCAGAAGGAGAAGTTTGGCCTGCCGTGCGCGGCAGGCGGCTCCCGCCGGTTCCTCACCGGCCTCCAGCCGGCCAGCCTTTCGGGCCAGCCCCAACAAATGGAGCACAGGATCATGGGACATCAGGCGGCACCTCCTTCATCTGCGCTTCCAGCCCCTCCCACACCTCGGGGGGAAGGGGAAGAGAAAACGCACGTTCCAGGGCCCGGCTTTTCCGGGCTCGTTTCAGGCATTCCGGATCGGGACATACATAGGCCCCCCGGCCGGGCATCTTGCCCCTAAAATCCAGGGACACCGTGCCTTCCGGGGATTTTACCACCCGGATCAGGGCCTTTTTCTCCTTCATCTCCCGGCAGCCAACGCATTGGCGCATAGGTATCTTCTTGGGCAAGATTCTCCCTCCTTTGGCAGAGTCTGATCAAATTGCTTTGCAGGGTCACTCCTCCACGTGCGCCGGAACTTCCCCACTCTCCTCCGCCTCGGCCATTGCGGCCTCCAGGGCCTCCTCGGCGGCTTCCGCCTCTGCCTGGGCGATCAGGTCTTCCAGCGGCTCCAGGGGAGCCGAGGCGGGCTTGATGTCGATTTTATAACCGGTGAGCTTAGCGGCCAGACGGGCGTTCTGGCCCTCCTTGCCGATGGCCAGGGACAGCTGGTCATCCGGGACCACTACCCGGCAGCTCTTGGTATCCGCTTTGGAGGGGATTTCCTCCACACTGATCACATCGGCGGGGGACAGCGCGGCGGCGATATATTCCGCCGGGTCCTCGGACCAGCGGATGATGTCGATTTTTTCCCCCTTCAGCTCCTCCACAATGGTGTTGACCCGCTGGCCTCTGGGCCCGACGCAGGCGCCGATGGGGTCCACATTGGGCTCGTCGGCCCAAACCGCCATCTTCGTGCGGGAACCGGCCTCCCGAGCCATGGAACGAATCTCCACCGTGCCGTCGTAGACCTCGGGGACCTCCAGCTCAAACAGCCGCTTGACCAGGCCGGGATGGGTACGGGAAATCAACACCTGGGGGCCCTTGGTAGCCCGGCGCACCTCCACCACATAGACCTTGAGGTGCTGGCCCTCCATATACCGCTCCCCCTTCACCTGCTCACTGGAGCCCAGGTAGGCGTCGGTAAACTGGTCGCCGGCGTGAAGGCGCAGAGACACCGAACCGTTTCTAGGATCAATGCGGGTGATGGTACCAGTAAGCAGCTCATGCTCCTTGGTGGAAAACTCGTCGTAGATCATCCCCTGTTCCGCCTCGCGGATCCCCTGGATGATGACCTGCCGGGCGGTCTGAGCGGCGATGCGCCCAAAAGCCCGGGCTTTTACTTCCATACGCACCATGTCCCCCACCTCGGCCTGCGGCAGGGCCCGCCGCGCCTCCTCCAGGCTGATCTCCATGGCGGGGTTGTCTACTTCTTCCACAATTTCCTTCTTGATAAACAGCCGGACCCTGGAATTGGCTTCGTCGGCCTCAATCACCAGATTTTCCCCCACGTCCTCGTGGTCCCGGCGGTAAGCGGCCAGCAGAGCCTGGGTCACCTTCTCCATCATATAGCCGGGCTTGATGCCTTTTTCCTGCTCAATCTGATGAATTGCCTCAAAAAATTCCTTGCCGTCCATCTCATTGGGGTTGACGGCTTTTTTTGTCACTCTTTTTGCCACGGTGTTTTTCCTCCTAAAGTCAAACCCGCAGGTACAGCCGTACCAGCGCAATCTCCTGTTTGGTAAAAACGGCCTGCGTCCCGCCGGTGTCCAGGGTGACGCTTCCGTCCTCGTAGTTTTGGAGCCGTCCTACAAATTCCTTGCGGCCCTCCCGGGGGCGGTAGAGCTTCACCTCCACCTCGCTGCCCTGGAACTTCTGAAAGTGTTCCGGCTTTTTCAACGCCCGGTCCGCCCCGGCGGAGGAGACTTCAAAGGTATAGCTGCCCTCGATGGGATCGGCCTCGTCCAGTGCGTCGGACAGGGGGCGGGATACCGCCTCGCAGTCATCGATGGACACGCCGCCCTCCTTATCGATGTAGACCCGGAGAAACCAGCTCCCCGCCTCCTTCACATATTCCACGTCCCACAGCGTACAGCCCGCGTCCTCCACTAGGGGAAGGGCCAGCGCGGCCACAGTATCGGTCACTTTTGCCATTTTAAAAGCCTCCTGGGACCGGGACCCCGGCCGGTTTTTTCAATCAAAAAGAGCGGAGCCTTGACCCCACTCTCATCATGCTACCTTCATTCTGGTTATACTATAACACACCGCTGTGAAAATTGCAAGGGATTCTCACGAAGTTTTTTCCAGAAACAAAGGTTCTTGGCGGCGCTTTTCCGTCAAAAGAGGTCAAATTATCCAATTTGGCCGCTCATTTCCGGATTTACCCCAGGAAAACAGGCGCATACTACACAGCGGATGGAACCTCCAAATCAAAAATACCGGCAATGCCGCGCGGCGCCGGACACGGCACTGGGCGGCACTGCCCCACAGGAGGATACAGCGATGAAAAAGAGCTTGACCATTCTGGCCCTGGCCTTCGCCCTGGCGGGCACGCTGACGGCTTGCAGCAACCGAGACCCCAACACCACAACCGGCGGTTCCGCCTCCGGTTCCGGCGCCTCCGCCGGCCAAGTGTCCCGGCGGTACAACACTACGATGAATCAGGGCCGGGACTATTTTTATGGCAGACAAAACTATATGGACGACGGCCGGTACACCGCCGGTTCCAACGGCCAGGTCTATAGCCGCGACGGCAGCACCGTCTCCCGGGACCTGACCCGTGACGCTCGGGAGATCGTTCGGGATGCAGGCGACGCCGTGGGCGACGTCGGCCGGAGCATTGGCAACGCGGCCCGGGATATCACCGGAACCAACGTCAATCCCGGCACCCCCAGCTGGGAACCTGACTCCAGCGCGGCACGCTATTAAGCACAATGGGATGGGCCTTATGCCCGTCCCGTTTTTTTGCCCTTTTTCTTCGGCTTTGCCCAGCCCTGTTTCCGGGCGGGGCGGGCGGAACCCTCTTTTTTCTCCACACGGCTGCGTGTGTCGCCCCGCTGTTTACCTCGGGACCGTCCAGGAGAAACGGTGTGTTCCCTGTCCGGTCGGGAATTTCCGCCCGCTGGGCCTTTCTCCGGCTTCACCAAGCAGTGCTTGCCGTAGCCAATCAGGTCCTCCCGGCCTGTCTTATGCAGAGCCTCCAGCACCAGTTTTCGGTTCTGGGGCTTGCGCCACTGCATCAGCGCCCGCTGAAGGGCCTTGTCATGGGGGGATTTGGGCACAAACACCGGCTTCATCGTCCGGGGGTCCAGACCGGTATACCACATGCAGGTGGCCAGGGTGCCGGGGGTGGGATAAAAGTCCTGGACCTGCTCGGGCATATGGCCCTGACGGTTCAGCCACTCGGCCAGCCGGACCGCATCCTCTAGGGTACAGCCCGGGTGGGAGGAGATCAGATAGGGCACCAGATATTGGTCCTTGCCATACCGGCGGTTGAGTTTGAAATATTTCTCCCGAAAGCGTTCGTACACTTCAATGTGCGGCTTGCCCATATAGTCCAGCGTGTGAGCAACGCAGTGTTCCGGAGCCACTTTCAGCTGACCGGAAATGTGGTGCTGGACCAAATCGGTAAAAAACTCCCCGCTGGGGTCTTTCATCAGGTAGTCAAAGCGGATGCCGGAGCGGATAAACACCTTTTTTATCCCAGGCACCGCCCGCAGCTTGCGCAGAAGCATCATATAGTCGGTGTGGTCTGCGTCCAAATTGGGACATGGCTCCGGCGCCAGACAGGCCCGATTCCGGCACATCCCGCTTTTCAGCTGTTTCTGACAGGAGGGACGGCGGAACGTGGCCGAGGGTCCCCCTACGTCGTGGATATATCCTTTGAAGCCCGGATGCTGGGCGAGGGCGGTTACCTCACGCACAACGCTCTCATGGCTGCGGCAGGAGATCGTCCGCCCCTGGTGGAAGGCCAGAGAACAGAAGTTACAGGCCCCAAAACATCCACGGTTGTGTGTGACCGAGAAGCGTACCTCTTCAATGGCGGGGACGCCCCCCATCTCATCGTACATGGGGTGGGGCTCGCGGACGTAGGGCAGCTCAGCCACCCGGTCCAGCTCCTGCGTGGTCAAAGGGGATGCGGGGGGATTGACCATCAAAAACTGCCGCCCATGCTTTTGGAACAGGGTTTTGCCCGACACCCCGTCGTGTTCCAAATACTCCGTCATGTTGGCCTGGGCGTAGGCCGTTTTAGAGGCGGAGACCTCCTCAAAAGAGGGGAGCTCCACCCATGGGCCGGCACACAGGCCGGGGTGCGGGACCGCCACGCAGGTACCCCGGACATCGGTGATCTCCCCCACCGGCGCACCCGAGGCCAGACGGGCCGCAATCTCCAGCGTGGCGCGCTCTCCCATGCCGTAGGTGAGAATATCCGCCTGGGCATCGAAAAGGACCGAGCGGCGCACCTTGTCTTCCCAGTAATCGTAGTGGGCAAAACGGCGCAGCGACGCCTCCAGCCCGCCGATGATGATGGGAATATCCCCAAACGCCTCCCGCACCCGGTTGGCGTAGACCACCGTGGCGTGGTCGGGCCGCAGGCCCGCCTTCCGGCCCGGGGAGTAGGCATCGTCATGGCGGCGCTTCCGGGCGGCGGTGTAGTGGGCCACCATGGAGTCGATATTTCCCGCTCCGATGAGCACCCCCAGCCGGGGACGTCCTAGGGCCTGAAACCCTTCGGCAGACCGCCAGTCCGGCTGGGCCAGGACTGCGGTCCGATAGCCCTCCGCCTCTAAGAGCCGTCCGATGATTGCGCTCCCAAAGGAGGGATGGTCCACATAGGCATCCCCGGTGATGAGCAGAAAATCGTAACCATCCCACCCCCGGCGGGCCATATCCTCCCGGTTCACAGGGAGAAACAGGGTACGGTCAAAGGACATGCCGCTCCCTCCTTTCTGTTTCACTCTGGTTATCCTCTCCCGCAAGAGGGAGTTTTACTGGTCCAATCCAATGTATTTCTCCATCCGGCCCAGGCCCTCTCCGGTCTCGGTAAAGCCGAACTGCCGGAAATAGCCTCGCGCTTCCTCTGCCGGACAGGGCAGCACAATCCGGTCCAGGCCGCTTTTGCGAAACACCGAGACCGCCTGACCGATGAGCTGAACTCCCAGGTTCCGTCCCCGGTGTTCCGGGAAGATGGTCAGATATTCGATCTGTCCGGCTCCATCCACGCCAGCCCTGCTGGCTGCCAGAATGCCCGCCGGCCGGTCTCCGGCCATGGCCACAGTCAGATTCCGGTTTTCCCCCGCCGGGTACCACTCCCGCTCCTCTGGAACAGCGGGACGGAACCAAAGATTGACATCCACCGTCTTGCTCTTGTCCTTCCGCCACCAGGACTGGCGGGCCAGGGTGGAGATGGCCTGCGGCAGGTGGGAGTTATCCAGCACCAATTCCAGCCCAAACCGCTCCCCGTCAAAGGTGAGGCGGGTGACCGCCGTGTTGTCCCCGTGTGGGACGCTGTGCCACTCCTCCTGCGGCACTTCCTTCACTCGGGCGATCAGCTGGCGGATCACCATGCCGTGGCTGAACAGGGCGATGGTCTGGTTGGGGTGCATTTGGGCGATGCGGCGCACTGTTCCCTCAATCCGGTCCCCCATCTGGTAAAAATCTTCCCCGTTGGGGGCCTTCCATGTGGAGTCGGAGCGGTTGAACCGCTCCATCTCCTCCGGCCAGTGGTGGCGGACCTCCCCAAAGGTCAGGTCCTCCCAGTCCCCCAGGTTCATCTCCCGCAGGCCGGGGTCGGTGCGCAGTTCCAGACCCTTGGGCACATAGACCCCGCGGGCGGTGGTCATGGTGCGGAACAGGTCGCTGGCGTACACCGCGTCAATCGAAATGGTACGGAACCGCTCCTCCAGCGCCGCAATCTGGCGGTATCCGTTTTCGGTAATCCGGGAATTGTACCAGCCGTGGACCCGGCGGTACAGATTGCCCTCCGCCTCCGCATGGCGGATGAGATAGATGGTGGTCATGTGTTTCCTCCTCACTTCTCCCAGGGCGGACGGCTGTCCTTCCGCCTGCCAAAGCCAAACAGGCCCTCCTTCTTCCGGGTGCAGGCGGGACAGACACCGTTTTCCAGGGCGGTTCCGCACTGCGGACACACCGCCTCCGGCGGAGCGGCGGGGAGGCCGGGATCGTCCTCAGGAGGTTTCGAGGGCCTGGGGCTTTCCAATTCCTCCGCAGGCCGGCCCTTCTTATGCGTCCCGGCGGTATACAGCTCCACCCTGCCGCACCTGGGGCAGGCAAACAGGTCCACGTTATACCACGGCGCCAGCAGTACGTCCCGCCGGCCGAGGGTCAGCCTCTCCCGCCTCAGCTCCAGGCTGGTCCCGCAGGCGGGACACAGCAGGTCGGATATGCACTCCAGCGCCTGCGCGTGTTTCTGCTGCATAATCTTCCCCCTGGATGCGTTGGGCGAGACCGCAATCTGCCCCCGCAGTTCCCGCCGCTCCGGTTCCCCGGCCTCCCGGTAACGGGCGGCGCAGCCGGAGCAGAACAGCTGATACTCCGAATAAACACCAAGATATTCCCCCGCTTCTCCTGGCTCTGCACCGCAGAGCACGCACAACTTTCTGCCCATGGTCCACTCCTTCCTGTCCAGACGTTCCAGCCTTACACGATGGTGACAAACTGCTTGATATCCTCCCGCATGGCGATGGCCGCGTCCCGGGCGGCTTGGGCAAAGTCCAGACCGTCTTTGCCAGTTTTCTTCCAGGCGCACATAATGCCTCGGGAGGAGTTTACGATGGCTCCATGGCCGTACTTGTCGAAGGCGTAGTGGACATCCTCGGCGGTGCCGCCCTGGGCCCCGTAGCCGGGAACCAGGAAGAAGGTATGTTCCAGCCGCTTCCGCAGGGCGCGGATATCCGAGGGGTAGGTGGCCCCTACCACCGCCCCGGCCATGTTGTAGCCGTACTTGCCCTCGGTGCCTGCGGCCACCCGCTCGTTCAGGTCGCCGATGACCTCGTACACCTGCCGGTCCCCAGCCAGAATATCCTGCAATTCCCCGGAACCGGGGTTGGAGGTCTTGACCAGCACAAAGACGCACTTGTCCTCCGAAATCGCCGCGTCCAGGAAGGGTTTGATGGAGTCGGACCCCATATAGCCGCTGATGGTGATGCAGTCGGGGTCAAAAGACTTGAACACCTGGCCCTCGATTTTCGCGCCGGTGAGCCAGCCCTCGGAGTAGGCGGCGGCGGTGGAGCCGATGTCCCCCCGTTTGATGTCGGCGATGACGTACAGCCCCTTGCTCTTGGCGTAGTGAATGGTGCGCTCCAGCATCTCCATGCCCCGCCAGCCCAGATTCTCGTAGTAGGCGGTCTGGGGCTTTACCGAGGGGACAACATCGCACAGCGCGTCGATCAGTCCCACGTTGAACTGCCAGATGGCCTCCACGGCCCCCTCCAGACCCACGCCGCACTTCTCATAGGCGGCTTTGCGGATGTGCTCGGGGACATACTCAATGCGGGCGTCCAGCCCGGCAACCGTGGGGTTTTTCATCGCTCGGATTTTATCCTGCAAAACATCAATAGACATCGTTCAATTTCCTCTCTTCATTTATCGTTCATTTTTTTACGCTGTTTTTCTCTCCAGTCGATCCCCAGGACGGCCAACCCAGCTCCAACAACTATGATGATGATCCAGAACCCCGGCAGGTCAAACAGGATGAAGGCCGCCAGACCCAGCAGCCACAAAAACCACACCAGCGCCCTGGCGCCCCAATACTGCCGGGAATGGTTTTGTCCCTCCATATTAGGATGGATCCCCATGCGATAGGAAACGCTCTCCCACAGCTGGAGTGCAAGTACCATCAGAAATCCGCCCCCTGAAACTCCATTCCAGATGAGCACCCCGCCAAGGGCTATAATAGCCACAGTCGCCACCCAACAGAGAATCGTATTGCGTGTTGTTTTCTTCATGACGCACTCCTTTCTTGGACGGACGGCCGCAGGCCGTCCTTACCCATCGTTCTGGTAGATAACCTCCCCCCTGGTAATGGTGTACTTCACTTTTCCCTTGACCCGTCTGCCGTCGAAAGGGGTATTGCGGGCCTTGGATGCAAATTGCTCCGCGTCGATGGTCCACTCCTCGTCGGGGTCGAAGATGACCAGGTCGGCCACCGCCCCCAGGGACATATGCCCCCGGTTCAGCTTCAGCAGGTCGGCGGGGTTGGTGGCCATGCGGCGGATAAGGTTGGGCAAATCCATCTTTTTTGTGTGGTACAGCTGGGTCAGAGTCACCGCCAAGCTGGTCTCCAGGCCGACCATGCCGCTGGGCGCCCGGGAGATCGAGCGTGCCTTCTCCTCCACCGAATGGGGGGAATGGTTACTGGCAATCACATCAATGGTGCCGTCCTTCAGGCCGGACACGATGGCCTGAACGTCCTTCTGTGTACGCAGAGGCGGGTCCATCCGGGCCAGCGCCCCCTGGGCCAGCACCTCGTCCTCGGTGAGGGTGAAATACTGAGGACAGGTCTCGCAGGTAATGCGCACCCCTTTCTTCTTCATTTTTCGGATAATATCTACGCTCCGGGCAGTGGATACGTGGCAGATGTGGACGCAGGCCCCTGTCTCTTCGGCCAGCATGGCGTCCCGCATAACCACAATCTCTTCGGCAATGGCGGGCCGGCCCTCCAGCCATAGTTTTCGGGACACACTGCCCTCATTCACCCCCCGGCCCGCCACCATGGAGGTGTCCTCACAGCAGCTCAACACCGGCATCTCCATCTGCCGGGCCCGAATCAGCACATCCCGCATCAGATTGGCATTGTCCACATTGTTTCCGCCATCGGACAGGGCGACGGCCCCCGCCTTTTGCAGGGCTTCCGCGTCGGTTGGCTCCTCCCCCAGCATCCCCCTGGACAGGGCCGCAGCGGGATAGACCCCCACTCCGTTGGCCTGTCTGGCCCGGTCCAGTATGTATTTCACTTGTTCCGGACCGTCCACCACAGGGCTGGTGTCCGCCATACAGACCACAGAGGTCACCCCCCCTCGTGCGGCGGCGGCACAGCCGGTTAAGATGTCCTCTTTGTAAGTAAAGCCCGGGTCCCGGAGATGGACGTGCATATCCACCAGCCCTGGGGATACCGCCAGACCAGAGGCGTCGATGATTCGATCCGCCTCTGCCGTAATCCCCCGGTCCAGTACGGCAATCCGGCCATGTTCCACCAGAACGTCTTGAAGCTGGACTGTGCCTGTCACCGGATGGATTACCCGGCCGTTTTGAATCAAGAGCTTCATTGTGTCCCTCCAAAGTATCGCGTTTTTCTGGAACCGCCGCCCTCTCGTTTGAATTTGGCAGCGCACACTTATCTGATGATAAATTATAGCGGAATATGTAGGATTTAGCAACGTGTTTTTCAAATTTTCAGCACACAATATGTTGGACGGAGAATGATCCGATCTCAGATGCAAAGGAGGGAACACAATGATGTACGGAACTGCCTGCCGCAACGGCTGCGGCTCTTTCCTGATGGGCGCTGCCGCCGGGATGTTGGCCGGGGCCGCTCTGGGCGCAACGATGGCCCCGTCCAGCCGGCAGATCAAGCGTGCCGCCCATAAAGCCGCCAGACGGGTCAACGAAGCGGTGGACCATCTGGCCGACGCTATGGACCTGTAATCCCCGCCGCCCCCGGGAAATCCGGGGGCGGCGTTCTATTTCCCCCAGTCTGCCCCATTATGCCGAAGACATCTTGTAATAATAAAAATTATATTTGGTGATATTTCATATTGATATTTCTTCCGTCCTGCGATATACTGTATCCATAAGAAGAGAAGCCCTTCACTCGTTACAGAAAGGAGTGTGTTTGATGCGCACAAATACAGCCGCTTCCTCGCTGACCCTCCCCGTCCCCCGGCACAAGAAGGAGATCCGGGACCCCTACGACGGACTGCGGCCCTGGTCGGCCATTACCCACGGCGCAGGGGCGGTTCTGGCCGCAACCGGCACCGCTGCTCTGCTGGCCCAGTCCGCCGCGCTGGGCAAATGGCTGCTGTTTGGCCTGTTTGCCGTGTACGGGCTGTCCATGGTCTGCCTCTACACCGCCAGCACCCTGTACCACTGTCTCAACGTCTCGGTCCCGGGACGGCTGGCTCTGCGGAAATACGACCACTGTTCCATCTATCTGCTCATCGCCGGCAGCTATACCCCCCTGTGTCTCACCATCCTGCGCCACTCCGGCGGCATCCCTCTGGCCTGCGCCGTGTGGGTTCTGGCTTTGGCCGGAACCGTTCTCACCATCGCCAAGCTGGCCATTCCCCGGTGGCTCACCAGTACCATCTATATCGTGATGGGCTGGTTGGCCCTGTTTGCCATTGTTCCCATCTACCGTGCCCTGCCCGCCGGCGGATTCTTCTGGCTGCTGGCCGGGGGCGTACTGTACACTGTGGGCGGCGTACTTTACGCAGTCAAGTGGCCGGGACGGGACAACCCCCGCTTCGGCTGTCACGAAATTTTCCACATCTTTATTCTTCTGGGCAGTATCGCTCACTTTATCCTAATGGCTCAGGTCGTCCTGCGGTTATGACAAAGCTCCTCCCCCTTCCAAAACCGGCGGATACGCAAAATTTTCCAACACAATTCCCGTAATTCTTCGGGAACCCCTTGCCAAAGGCGAAAAAATAGGGTAAAATAAGTCCGCTAACCGCAATCAAAATTGTTTCTATAATGGAGGATGATTCCTATGCCAATGATTTCTGCCAGCGATTTCCGCAATGGCGTGACCTTTGAAATGGACGGAAAGGTCATGCAGGTCGTCGAGTTCCAGCACGTCAAGCCCGGCAAGGGCGCGGCTTTTGTCCGCACCAAGATGAAAAACGTTATTACCGGCGGCGTGACCGAGACCTCCTTCAACCCCACCGCCAAGTTCGAGCAGGCATTTGTGGAGCGCAAGGACATGGACTACAGCTACAACGACGGCGACCTGTACTACTTCATGGATCCCGAAACCTTCGACATGATCCCCATTGGCAAAGATCTGCTGGGCGACGCCTTCCGCTTTGTCAAGGAGAACATGACCTGCAAGGTCATGTCCTACAAGGGCAGCGTCTTCGGCGTAGAGCCCCCCAACTTCGTGGACCTGGAAGTTACCGAGACTGACCCCGGCTTTGCCGGCAACACCGCCACCAACAACGTACTCAAGCCCGCCACCCTGGAAACCGGCGCGGAAATCAAGGTCCCTCTGTTCGTCAACCCCGGCGACAAGATCAAGATTGACACCCGGAGCGGCGAGTATCTGGAACGCTGCAAAGCGTAACGGCATACCCTTTTGCAGGGGCGGCTTTCGGCCGCCAAGATACAGCACTGCTGCGGGCGGAGCCCTTCCGCCCCGCGGTGCGTTGAGTTAATAAGGAGTTTAATTATGACTATTTCCGAGAAAGTCGCCTATCTGAAAGGTCTGGCCGAGGGGCTGGACCTGGACACCGTGAAGTCCAAGGAGGGCAAGCTCATTTCCGTGATGATCGGAATTTTGGAAGAGCTGGCGATGTCCGTGGAGGACCTGGAGGAAAACGCCCTCAACCTGGGCGACGAGATCGACGTGCTGTCTGACGACCTGTCCGATGTGGAGGACGTGGTGTTCGACGAGGAAGAGGACGGCGACTGGTTTGAGGTGGAGTGCCCCACCTGCGGGGCCGATATTCTGGTGGATGACGACGCCTTGACCGAGGGCGAGGTGGAGTGCCCCGCCTGCGGCACCCGTTACGCTATGGAACTCACCGACGACGGCGAAGACGACGAGGTTCAGGAAGAGGAATAACCATAAAAAAACAGGGATCGTGATAAACCACGATCCCTGCTTTTTTATCCGCCTATGTACTTCTCCTCCGCCGCTCGGCTGGCTTGTTCCAAACAAATCAGCGCCTCTTGATATTCCTCCGCCTCTATCTTATCCATCGCTTCATTGATTCCCCGCTCCAGAATATAATACATCTCTTCGTACATTATGTGGCCCCTCCTCAGGCCATTCCACAAATTTCTCGGTGATTGCTACAAACTGTCACATTTCATTATATACCCAAAATTCATTCTGTCAAGGTGAATAATCACTTTTACAATTGATTTTTACATTGCTGTAATTGCCATATACTATATATGGTGATTGTTATGGATCAGACACAGTTGGAAAAGTATAAAGCGTTAGGACTAAAAATTTCCTACTACCGAAGGAAAAGAGAATTAACACAGGAGCAGCTTGCTGAATTATTGGGAATTGAACGCAATCATATGAGCAACATTGAACTGGCCAAGGTCGGCACTTCTCTGGACGTAATATTTCTTATGGCAGATACCCTGGATGTACCAGTATATAAGTTTTTTGACTTCCGCGACTAACATCTATAGCTGCTTGAAACCGCCTGGACGAAAGTCCGGGCCTTTTCTGAGAAAACATATTTTAGCACTCTCATATAGAGAGTGCTAAAATTTACGGTTTGTTCATGAAATCTCCTCTGTACCGGCCTATACTACAACCATACCGCAGGTCGTTCCATGAAAGGAGTGTTATCATGAACATGAACCAATTTACCCAAAAATCCCTGGCCGCCATCCAGGGGGCTCAGGACATCGCCCTGGAATACGGCAACCAGCAGATTGAACAGCCCCATCTGCTTCTGGCTTTGGTGGAGGACAAAGAGGGCTTCATTCCTCAACTGCTGACCGCAATGGGCATGACCGTCCCCAGCTTTGAGGCGGCAGTGAAGGCCGAGGCAGATAAGCTGCCTAAAGTATCCGGTTCCGGCCGGGAGAGCGGCAAGGTGTACGTCTCCCAGGAGGTAGACCGGGCCCTCCAGGGGGCCGAGCGCGAGGCTCGCGCCATGAAGGATGAGTATATTTCGGTAGAGCATATCCTTCTTGGCCTTCTGGCCCACCCCAGCTCCGCCCTAAAGGAGCTGTTTCGCACCTACCGCCTGGACAAAGAAACCGTCATGCAGGCCCTGGCCCAGGTGCGTGGGAGCCAGCGGGTGACCTCCGACAACCCGGAGGAAACCTACAACGCCCTGAAAAAGTACGGCTCTGATTTGGTGGAGCGCGCCCGGCACAATAAGCTGGACCCGGTCATCGGCCGCGATGACGAGATCCGCAACGTCATCCGTATTCTCTCCCGAAAGACCAAAAACAACCCCGTTCTCATCGGAGAACCGGGCGTGGGCAAAACCGCCATCGCCGAAGGTCTGGCCCAGCGGATTGTGAAGGGGGACGTCCCTGTCTCCCTGCGGGATAAGACCATTTTCGCGCTGGATATGGGGGCCCTTATCGCCGGGGCCAAGTACCGGGGGGAGTTTGAGGAGCGGCTGAAAGCGGTCCTCAATGAGGTGAAGAAGTCGGAAGGGCGGATTATCCTCTTCATCGACGAACTGCACACCATCGTGGGGGCAGGCAAGACCGAGGGCTCCATGGATGCGGGCAACCTCCTCAAACCCCTGCTGGCCCGGGGCGAGCTGCACTGCATCGGGGCCACCACCCTGGACGAGTACCGGCAGTATATCGAAAAAGATGCGGCGCTGGAACGGCGCTTCCAGCCGGTGATGGTCAGCGAGCCTACCGTAGAGGACGCTATTGCTATCCTCCGGGGTCTGAAAGAGCGGTATGAGGTCTACCACGGCGTCAAAATCACCGACGGAGCTATCATCGCCGCCGCAACCCTCAGCAGCCGCTACATTTCTGACCGCTTCCTCCCCGACAAGGCCATCGACCTGGTGGACGAAGCCTGCGCCATGATCCGCACCGAGATGGACTCCATGCCCACCGAACTGGATGTGATTCAACGCAGGATCATTCAGCATGAAATTGAAGAGGCGGCCCTGAAAAAGGAGACTGACAAGCTGTCTCAGGAGCATTTGGCGGAAATTCAAAAGGAATTGTCCGACCTGCGGGATGAGTTCAATGCCAAAAAAGCTCAGTGGGACAACGAAAAGGGGGCCATCAACAAGGTACAGAAGCTGCGGGAAGACTTGGAAGCGGCCAGCGCCGCACTGGAAAAGGCCCAGCGGGAATATGACCTGGAAAAGGCCGCCGAACTGCAATATGGCCGCATCCCCGACCTGCGCAAGGCCCTGGAGGCCGAGGAACAGACTGCCAACGAAAACCGGACCCGGTCCCTGCTCCGAGACAAGGTGACAGAGGAGGAAATTGCCCGCATCATCCAGCGTTGGACCGGCATCCCGGTCTCCCGGCTGATGGAGGGAGAACGGGAGAAACTGCTTCATCTGGAGGACCTCCTTCACAAGCGGGTGGTGGGTCAGGACGAGGCCGTCCGGCTGGTCAGCGAGGCCATCCTGCGCAGCCGCGCCGGTATCGCCGACCCAGACAAACCCATCGGTTCCTTCCTGTTTTTGGGCCCCACTGGCGTGGGCAAAACAGAGCTTGCCAAAACCCTGGCCGAGGCCCTGTTCGACAGCGAAAAGAATTTGATCCGTATCGACATGAGTGAGTATATGGAAAAATTCTCCGTCTCCCGCCTCATTGGCGCCCCACCGGGGTACGTGGGCTACGAGGAAGGCGGTCAGCTCACCGAGGCGGTGCGGCGCAAGCCCTACTCAGTTGTCCTCTTCGATGAGGTGGAAAAGGCCCACCCGGATGTATTTAACGTATTACTTCAGGTATTAGACGACGGTCGGATTACCGATAGTCAAGGCCGGACGGTGGACTTCAAAAATACCATCCTCATTTTGACCTCTAACCTGGGCAGCCAGGCCCTCCTGGACGGCATTACACCGGATGGTGAAATCAGCCAGACCGCCCGGGAACAGGTAAATGAATTGCTCAAACATTCCTTCCGTCCGGAGTTTCTCAACCGTCTGGACGAAATCGTCTTTTACAAGCCGCTGACCAAGGAGAATGTCACCCACATCATTGACTTGCTGCTGTCCAGCTTGAACGCGCGGCTGGCCGGTCAACAGCTGACCGTCTCCCTGACGCCCGCCGCTAAAGCGGAGATCATTGAAGCCGCTTACGACCCCATCTACGGAGCGCGGCCCCTGCGCCGTTATCTTCAGCATACCGTAGAAACCCTGATTGGCCGGAGAATTATCGCCGGTCAGGCAGAGCCCGGCCAGTCTCTCACCGTGGACGCTCAAAACGGTACGTTGACCATTCTGTAATCTGCAAAGCACCTTCGACGTTCATGCCGGAGGTGCTTTTAGTCCGTCAAAAGATCACCAGCAGAACAGAGGCCACAAAAAGCCGCCTTTTAAAAAGGAGGTATCCCAATACCTAAGGAATCTTGCCCAGAAAGGGACAGGAATTTTTTGACAAACTGAGGACCGCTCCCGGTTAGGAGCGGTCCTTACCCAATTCCTACTCTTCTTAGTAAGCCACACCCCACAGGATGGAGTGTTTGGCCGGTTTGCCGCAGCAGACGCACACGTCGGAGATATGCTCCTGTTCCAGAGGCATACACCGAGAGGTGACCCCCGCCTTCTCTTTCATAGTCAGCTCGCAATCCAGCCCGCCGCACCACATGGTCTTGGCGAAGCCGCCCTCGGTCTCCATGAACTCCTTGACCTCATCCAGGGTGAGGCACACCCGGGTATGGTCCTCCAGATTCTTTTTGGCCCGCTGGTACAGCCCCTTGTGGACTGCGTCCAACAGCCATTTCACGTCCTCTTCCAGCTCGCTGAGGGGGACGAAAATCTTTTCTCCGGAATCCCGGCGGCAGATACAGCACTGATTTTTCTCAATGTCCTTGGGGCCAATCTCCACCCGCAGGGGCACACCCTTCATCTCGTACTCTGCGGCCTTCCAGCCCATGGACTGATCGGAACTGTCCATTTTGGCCCGGATCCCTGCCTTTTGCAGGCGAGCCAGCAGTGCGGACGCAGCCTCCAGCACCCCCTCCTTGTGCTGGGCCACAGGAATCACCATCGCCTGAATGGGGGCGATACGGGGAGGCAGAACCAGTCCGCTGTTGTCGCCGTGGGTCATGATAATACCGCCGATCATGCGGGTTGACACTCCCCAGCTGGTCTGGTGGGGGTGGTGGAGCTGGTTGTCGCTGCCGGTGAAGGTAATGTCAAAGGCTTTGGCAAAGCCGTCGCCGAAATAGTGGCTGGTACCAGCCTGGAGAGCCTTTTTGTCGTGCATCATGCACTCTACCGTGTAGGTCTCCTCAGCGCCGTTAAACTTCTCCTTGTCAGTCTTGCGCCCCCTAACCACCGGCATAGCCAATACATTTTCCAGAAAACTGGCATACACATTGAGCATCTGCATGGTCTCTTCCCGGGCCTCCTCCGGAGTGGCGTGCATAGTGTGGCCCTCCTGCCACAAAAACTCCCGGTGGCGGAGGAAGGGCCGGGAGGTCTTTTCCCACCGCAGGACACTGCACCACTGGTTGTACCGCTTGGGCAGGTCCCGATGGGAATGAATCACGTTCTTGTAGTGTTCACAGAACAGGGTCTCAGAAGTGGGGCGGATGCAGTACTTCTCCTCCAGCTTCTCACTGCCTCCCATAGTCACCCAGGCGCACTCAGGGGCGAAGCCCTCTACATGGTCCTTCTCCTTCTGAAGCAGGCTCTCAGGGATGAGCATGGGCAGATACACATTCTCGTGGCCCGTCTCCTTGAATTTCTGATCCAGCTCATGCTGGATATTTTCCCAGATGGCATAGCCGTAGGGGCGGTAGATAAACATACCCTTGATGGAGGAGTAATCAATCAGCTCCGCCTTTTTGCACACGTCGGTGTACCACTGGGCGAAATCCGTCTCCATGTCGGTAATCTGTTCAACCTGTTTCTTGTTTTCTTTGGCCATAGCGTATTCAGTCCTTTATGGTAAGATAAAATATTCTTCAAGCCCCTCTATTCTATAAACTTACTGGGAAAAAGTCAAGCAGAAAGAGTGCGCTCGCAATCCGTTACGCGAGCAGCTTGTCATAGGCCGCCTTTTGGCCGCCCTGAAAGATGATCGCTATCCGCTTTGGCCAATTCCAATGTGTACATAAGCGTCTCCTTTTCATACAAATGATTATCCAATGTAGGCGCCGTAATAGTCGATCATGACTTCGTCCACCTTCTGGATGCCGGTGTCCACCATCGTGTAGTAGCCGTCGTCATCGGGTTTGAGCTGGAGCATGATAATCTGGTCCTCACCGTAGGTGAGCTTGGGCAGAAGCGCCTCCACCTGCTCCAGCATGAGCATCCCATAGACCGCGTCTGCCGCTTCATAGGCTTCCTCGGTCTCCGCCTCGCTGAAACCGGATTGCTCCATCGCATTGAAGAAGTCTTCATCCGTAATCAGGTGGAGCAGCTCAATGGGGGAGACCGTTACCTCCACCACAAAGTCTCCATCCTTCGTCTTACTGCCAGTGCCGACGGTATATTTGGACTTGGAGTAGAGTTTTTCCACCAACTCCTCCGCGCGCTGGGTCATTTCGTCCGTGGGATACTCCACCTCCAGGAAATTCGTCAGGAGGTATTCCGCCTCCCACTCCAGATTTTCCTGATACATCTCTTTGGCTTCCTCCTCAGACATATCCTCCACCAGGTCGATATAGTCTTGGGAGTAAGTGCCCAGGTAGGTAGCGTCCAGATGGCCTTGGATGTAAGTTTCGGCATCCTTTTCCGTTAAGCCCTTGCTCCCGCAGGAGGCCAGCGCCGCCAGCAGACATCCAGCCAGCGCCCCAGCTGCCAGTTTTTTCCAAGTATTTTTCTTCATCTCATTCAATCTCCTTTATTTTTATGTTCCCACCTCAAAGGGAGGTTGTATCAAACTATACACCATCCAACGAAAAAGTCAACCTTGCGCGGACGGATTCCATGTGCTACACTAAGAAACATGTGGAAGAAGCTTGGGAAAGGAGAGAACGGAATTGGACAGCGAAGCGCGCCGCAGGGCGCTGTCGAAGCGGCTGGAGCAGGCGGAAGGGCCGGTAAGCGCCGCCGCGCTGGCCCGGGAACTGTTGGTAAGCCGGCAGATCATTGTGGGCGACGTGGCTCTGCTCCGGGCCAGAGGGCTGGATATCACGGCCACACCCCGGGGCTACGTTCTGCCTCGGCCCCCCGCCGGGGTGAGCTGTACCATTGCCTGCCGGCACCGAGCGGACCAGATGGCTCAGGAGCTCTGCGCCATTGTAGACCAGGGATGCACCGTGCTGGATGTGATTGTGGAACACCCCATCTACGGCCAGCTTACCGGCCTCCTGCGGCTGTCCAGCCGGTATGAGGTGGACCAGTTCGTCGCCCGCTGCCGGGAGGAGGCAGCCGCCCCCCTGTCTCAGCTCACCGAGGGGATCCATCTGCACACCGTCCTGTGTCCCGACCAGGGGGCGGCGGACCGAGTACGGAATGAGCTGGCACGGCTGGAAATCTTGTACCAGTAAACGGCTCCGCCCAGACGTTTCCAGTTCGAAAAGAGAGACCCATCTAACGTTTGCACCGCCCCTGCGGGGCCTGAAAGGGATGATACGATGTTCGGAAAAAAGAAAGGCCCCGGAGAAAAACTGGGAATTTATATTCATATTCCCTTCTGCCGGAGCAAGTGCGACTACTGTGACTTCTACTCCTTGGCGGGGAGAGAGGCACGTATGGACGACTATCAGCGGGCCTTGCTGGCCCACTTGAAAGAGACCGCCTTTGCCGCCAAAGGCATTTGGGTGGATACCATCTACTTTGGCGGCGGCACCCCCAGCTATTACGGGGCAAAACGGCTGAATGAGCTGTTGTCAGCGGTTAAAAAACACTACATGGTGGAAAAAAACGCGGAAATTACCCTAGAGGCCAACCCGGACAGCGTGGATTTCAAATCCCTCAAATCCCTGCGCAAAGCGGGCTTCAACCGCATTTCCATCGGGATGCAGTCCGCCTGCCAGGCAGAACTGGAGGCGGTCCACCGGCCCCATACGGTGGAACAGGGGGACGAAGCTGTGGCCGCCGCCCGGAAGGCGGGGTTTACCAACCTCTCTTTGGATCTGATTTACGGCCTGCCCATTCAGACGGTCCCCAGCTGGTGGGACACCGTGGAACATGCCCTGTCTCTCCAGCCCGACCACCTCTCCTGCTATGGGCTGAAGCTGGAGGAGGGCACCCCTCTCGCCGCCCGGGTGGCCAAGGGGGAGCGTCTGCCCAGCGACGACACCCAGGCCAGCCTCTACCTGTGGACGGTGAACCGGCTGGCTCAGGCAGGTTACGGACAGTATGAGATCTCCAACTTTGCCAAATCGGGCTGTGCCTCCCGGCACAACCTGCGCTACTGGACGGCCAAACCCTACATCGGTTTCGGACCTGGGGCGCACTCTGATTTCGGCGGACGGCGCTACTCCTGGATTCGGGACCTGGAAGGATATATCAAAGGTGTGCTGGAGGGTGCGCCCCTGTTGGACAGCGAAGACCTGATCCCCCGGGAGGAGCGGGGCAGTGAATACCTGATGCTCCGCCTGCGCACCGCCATGGGCATTGAGGAGTGGGAATACCGGGGAACCTATTTTATGGATTTTGCTCCCATTGAAGCCCGTTTGCGGGAGTTTGAAGGCCAGGGCTGGGCAGAAAAAGGGCCCGGCGGGCGGTGGCGCTTCACCCCCAAAGGGTTTCTGGTATCCAACCAGCTGATTGGCGATTTGCTGGAGCGGCAGGAGAAAGCCCGGCTGTCCGACTTGCTGCCCCGCGCACAGGCCCGCTACCAGGGAAAAAAGGCGTAGGCCAGCACAGGCCGCCCTCTTCCCTGTCCCTGTGGACGGAAGATTTATAAATTCCCCGGCTAAATTTTGAGCATCAGACAGCGGAAGAGCCATTTTTCTTCCGCTGTCCGTCTTTTTTAACAATCTGTTCACAGCCGCGCAATTTTTATTGCAACTTGGACATAATAGTGCTATAATGTATCCGGTTTGTTATGCCCTGTCAGCCGCAGGGCCTGGATTGATCTTACATATGGCGGTTACGCCGTATATTTCTATAGATTCCAAGACATGGATAAAGAAGGTGCAGGTATTTGACCAAGTATCTGATTCACGGAGGAAATCCCCTCCACGGAACCATCCAAATCAGCGGGGCTAAGAATGCCGCTGTCGCCATTATCCCTGCCGCCCTGCTGGTGGATGGAGTATGCCGCATTGAAAATGTTCCTCAGATCAGCGATGTGACCATGATTCTCCAGATCCTCCAGGAACTGGGGGCGAGTGTCCGCACTGTCAACCGCACCACCGTAGAGGTTGACTGTTCCAACATCCGCAACCGCCAGGTTCCCTACGAACTGGCCCGGAAAATTAGAGCCAGCTACTACCTGGTGGGCGCACTGCTCAGCCGCTTCGGCTGGGCGGAAGTCCCCCTGCCCGGCGGGTGCGACCTGGGCGGGCGGCCCATTGACCAGCACATCAAGGGCTTTGTGTCCATGGGGGCCGAGGTGGATGTGCGCAGCGGTCTCATCTGCGCCAAGGTGCCCGGCGGGGCCAGGCTGTCCGGCGGACAAGTCTACCTGGATATGGTATCCGTGGGCGCGACCATGAATATCATGCTGGCCGCAACCCTGGCCGAGGGCATGACCATCATTGAAAACGCCGCCAAAGAACCCCATATTGTCGATTTGGCCAACTTCCTCAACTCCATGGGGGCCGACATCCGGGGCGCGGGCACAGACGTCATTAAGATTCATGGCGTGGCCCGTTTGCGTGGGGGCTCTTACTCTATTATTCCCGACCAGATTGAGGCAGGCACCTACATGGCCGCAGTTGCCGCCGCCGGAGGCGAGGTACTCATCAAAAACGTCATTCCCAAGCATCTGGACTGTATTACAGCCAAACTGGTGGAGATGGGCGTGGATGTAGAGGAACAAGATGACGCCGTGCTCCTGCGGCGGGAGGGCCCCATGGGGCGGGTAAATGTGAAAACCATGCCCTACCCTGGCTTCCCCACTGACATGCAGCCTCAGATTGCTGCGGCGCTGTGCGTGGCGCAGGGCACCAGTGTACTCACTGAGGGCGTTTGGGACAACCGTTACCGCTATGTGGACGAGTTCCGACGCATGGGGGCCCGCATCCAGGTAGACGGCAAGGTAGCCGTCATCGAAGGGGTACACCACCTGACGGGGGCTCCTGTTCATGCCTGCGACCTGCGGGCCGGCGCCGCCATGATTATCGCCGGTTTGGCGGCCCAAGGGGTCACCGAAATCGACGGCATCCACCACATCGAGCGGGGCTACGAAACCATAGTGGAAAAGCTTGCCTCTGTAGGCGCCGATATCCGGATTGTTACCGTACCGGGCGAGGAGGATCAGTCTCAGGTGGGCTGACTCCATATCTGCACAAAAATCCGCACCAGTTCGCAGGGGCGGCTGAAATGCCGTCCCTTTTTTCGTTGTCCAGCCGGCGGTGGGGCCCCAACACCGCCGAGTTCCTGATAAGGAGGCTGACCTGTGTTCACCTTTACCACCCTGGCCAGCGGCTCCGGAGGAAACGCCGCCTTGGTCTCCTGTGGAAATACCCACATCCTGCTGGACGCGGGCATCTCTGCGAAACGTATCACCGCCGGACTGCACGCGCTGGGGGTGGCTCCCCACCAGCTGTCCGCCATTTTGCTCACCCACGAACATAGCGATCATGTGTCCGGCCTGCGGGTCCTCACCAAGAAAGCGGGGGCCCCGATTTACGCTACCCATCCCACCTGCCAGGAGTGGTACCGAAAAAACCGGTGCGACCAAGTGAACGATCTGTTTCGTCCCCAGAAGGCAGGGGTGGGGGTCCAGATTGGCGCACTGTGGGCCGTGCCCTTTCCCACCCCTCACGACGCGGCGGGCAGCGTAGGCTGGTCCATTGCCAGTGCGTCGGGCCGTATGGTGCTTTGCACCGACCTGGGCCATGTAACCGAAGAGGTCCGCCAGGCGGTGGCAGGCTGTGATCTGCTGGTGTGCGAGGCCAACCACGATGCCGGCTGGGTCCGCTCTGGGCCTTACCCCTACTACTTAAAACAGCGGATTTTAGGCGATTACGGACATCTCTCCAACGAGGCGGGGGCAGAACTGGCCGCTTTTGCCGTGGAATACGGGACAAAACAAGTGATACTGGCCCATCTCTCCCAGCAAAATAACACCCCCGTCCGTGCCTATGAGACGGCGGCCCGCCGTCTGCTGGCTATGGGCTGCAACCCGGAACGGGACATTTCGCTGGCCGTGGCGCCGCGAGACGAGACAGGCCCCACCTATTGCCTGAAGGAGGCGGCGGTATGCTGAGTGTCCATCTCATCTGCGTGGGTAAACTGAAAGAAAAATTTTATAAGGATGCCTGCGCAGAATATGTAAAACGCCTTTCCTCCTACTGCAAGCTGACGCTTGCAGAGATTCCAGAGGTCAAACTGCCCAAAGAGCCCACTCTGGGGGAAGTTGTTCAAGCACTGGCAAAAGAGGGGGAGGCCATCCGGGCCAAAATTCCTCCCAGTTCCCGGGTGGCGGCTCTTTGCGTAGAGGGACGGATGCGCTCCAGCGAGGAGGTGGCCCAGATGTTCCCCGCCTTGGGACACAGTCCGGACAAGCATATGGTCTTTGTCATTGGAGGCAGTTACGGACTTCACCCCTCCATCAAGGCGGAGGCCAATCTTCAGCTGTCTATGTCCCCGATGACCTTCCCCCACCACTTGGCCCGGGTCATGCTTTTGGAACAGATATACCGGGCATTTAAAATCAACGAGGGGTCCTCCTACCATAAATAAGAACCTGACCGTTTTCTGTCAGGTTCTTTTTGTCGATCACACCGGGAAATCTTCCACACCTGTCAAGTCGAAAGGCGGGGTATACTCCTCCCGGGCGGAGGTGCGCTCCTGGGTAAAACCGGCCAGGCCCAGATTCTCCAGGTACATTTGGGCGGTGCGCATCTCTCCGGCGTGGAGACGGCGGTCCAGTTCCGGGCAGGCGGACAGATCCCCCCAGGGGGTATACTGGCTCATAAGGGAAAACAGAACCGTTCCCGGCTCAAATTCCCGAGCGATCCAATCCATCACCGCCTTGGCCTGATTCACCTGTCCAGGAAGAATCAAATGCCGGATCATTGTCCCGCTCACCAGCAGGCCGTCCTCCCCAAACCGGCACGGCCCCGTCTGGCGGACCATCTCCCGAATGGCCGCTTGGGCAATTTCCGGATAATCAGGGGCCGCAGAGTAGCGGCGGGCAGTGTCCTGTTCCAGGTATTTTAGGTCCGGAAGGTAAATATCCACCTTCCCCTCCAGCTTCCGGAGGGTGTCCACCTTGTCATACCCCCCTGAGTTCCACACCACCGGGACAGGGGGACGCCAGTCCTCCAGCAGAGCGGCAATCCCATGGGCAAAATGGGTGGGGTTGACGAAGTTTAAGTTGTGCGCCCCCTGACGGATCAGACACTGACAAATCTCTCGGAGCCGGTCCAGGGCGACCGCCCTGCCAAAATCCTGATGGCTGATTTTTTCGTTCTGACAGAACACACAGCCCAGGGAGCACCCGGAAAAAAAGATCGTCCCAGAGCCTCTTTTGCCGGAAACCGGCGGCTCCTCCCAGTGGTGGAGGGCAGCTCGGGCCAGAACGGGGATCTGGGGCATCCGGCAATACCCGCTCCCGCTGGTCTGGGTGCGCTCCGCCCCGCAGTTTCGGGGACACAGACGGCAAACCATAACATCTCCCCCTTTCAGAAGCGACCCAGCCGGGCGGCAACCCGCTGGGCAAAGGACTGAAAGGCATTGGGAACGGCGTAGGTATCCCGCAGGGCCCTCCGGTCCGCCCACACCCAGCCCTCAGGAAGTTCCGGGCTCTCCAATTCCCCAGCCAGGGCGGTCATGCGCCATTCAATGTGGCTAAAAATATGTTTACCTCTTCCCGCTGTTTCCAGCGCGGCTGACAGCCCCCAGCGTTCCAACCAGCCGCTCTCGTCTGACAATTCGTTGGGATACTCCCAGAGCCCAGCCAGCAAGCCCCGCTCCGGCCGGCGGCGCAGGGCCACGCAGTCCCCCCAGAAGAGCAGATAGACGGTGCGCTCCTCTACACGCCGGGCCTTTTTGGCCGCCTTGACCGGCAGCTCACCGGTGCGTCCCTCTTGAAATGCCCGGCAGAATCCAGCTGCCGGACATTTTTCGCAGAGAGGGGCCCCATTGGGCAGGCAGACCGTCGCTCCCAGCTCCATCAGGGCTTGATTGAAATCCCCTGGAGCGTCTAGGGGAATCACTTCGGTCAGGGCCTGGGTAACTTTCTTTTTCATGGCCGGAGTGCTGATATCACTGCTGTCCCCAGTAATCCGGGCTGTAACCCGAAGGACATTGCCGTCCACCGCCGGGACAGGCAGATGAAAGGCAATGGAGGAAATTGCTCCGGCGGTATAGTCCCCCACCCCAGCCAGGGCCCGGATATCCTCATAAGTATTTGGGAATACCCCGCCGTGGCGGGACAGGATCTGTTCCGCCGCCTTTTGCAGATTTCTGGCCCGGCTGTAGTAGCCCAGCCCCTGCCAAAGTTTCATCAACTGGTCCTGCGGCAGGGCGGCCAGACTGGCCGCAGTGGGGGCCGCCTCCAGAAACCGGCGGTAGTACTCCAGCACCGCCGCCACCCGGGTTTGCTGGAGCATGATCTCTGAAATCCATACGTGGTAAGGGGTGGGGTCACTCCGCCAAGGCAAAGTTCGTGCGTTTTCCCGATACCAGACCAGCAGGGGTATGGGCAGGTTGTGCAGTTCGTCCAAGGGAGATGCTCCTCTCTGTTGTGAAATGGCTTGAAAGCTATCTTACCTCGTTTCCCCGCCCATTTCAACTTATTTGCAGGCGAACGAGGGGATAACCAAATACTAATAATCTGTATAATGGATTTGGGGATGGCATTTCCTGGCTGAGCGTGGTAAAGTCTTTGACAGAGCAAGGGTTAAAAATTTAACAAGGGACCGGCTGCCGCTCTTGCCGGACTTTTGAAGGATTTGCGGCCTTTACTCCATCATTCCTTTTTCATCCATCCTTCCAGATCACCAAACAGGGACGCCCCATCGGGGCGTCCCTGTTTGGGTTGCCGGTGAAATGCGCTGCCTGTGAAGTGTTCAGCGGCCTTGGTTTGGCTGTATTCAACCCAGCATCTCCGCTACTTCGAACACCAGACCATCGCAGTGTTCCTTGCGGGGGATGCCCGCCTCGTGGGATTTCTTTAAAAGAGCGGCACAGTTGATGTCTCCGTGGTTCTCCCGGAACTTGCGCAGAAAGGCAGAAATTTCTTCCTGCGGGTAGTTGGTCATACCCAGAACCATCAGCGCCCCGGTAAGTGCGCCGCAGGTGGAACCGCACTGCATCCCGCTGCCGAAGCCCTGCCCCAGGGCGTACGCCTGCTCCTCGGTCAACCCCATGTCCTGGGCGAAGGCGGCCAGAACTGACTGGCAGCAGTTGAAGTGTACATCGGTGCGCGCCCGGAGCTGGCGCACTTTTTCCATATGATCCATAATAAGTTCTCCTTTCAGCCCGCCATGTTCAGCGGCTCTCTGCTTTGTCCAATACCATCTGGTTGTAACGCAGAAATTGATAGCCCATCTTCTGATACAAATGGGTGGCCCGCTGGTTGACCTGGGTAACCTCCAGCCGGAAGCGGCGGGCGCCTGGCCAGCTCTCCTCGATCCAGGACAGAATCTGCTCCCCCAGCCCTCGCCCCCGAAACGGAGGTTTCAAATATAGTTCCTCGATAAACACGCACCGGCCTCCCACCTCAGCGGAGTAGCACTTGGTCAGATACAGATATCCGGCATCTTCGCCGCCGTATTGGATAAGCAGACCGTGCAGAAGGTCCTCGGCGGGGTCAACCGCGTCCAGGAAGGCACGTTCCATCACGGCTCTGTCCACCAGATGGTCCACTGCATCGCTTTGATAGAAGTCCATCACCATGGGAAGCACCCGGTCCTGGTCATTGGGGCTAAGGTCTCGAAACGTTAACATTACTTTTCCTCCTAGCCGTTTGAAACATGGAATATTTCCCCGTTTCAAACCTATCACTAATTAAAAATATCTGGGGTATCGGCGAAGAGCTGGCGCACCCGCTCCCAAACCGGCCGGTTTTCCGGGTTGGACAGCCGGGGATCCTGGGCCAGCAGCGTGCGGGCGGCCTCCTGCGCCTGGCTAAGCAGGCGCATGTCCCCGGTCAGGTCCGCCAGCTTCATCTGGGGCAGACCGTGCTGGCGGTTGCCGAAAAAATCACCGGGGCCCCGGGCTTTCAGGTCCTCCTCAGAGATCTGAAAACCGTCGGTGGTGGAGGCCAAGACACGCAGACGCTCCATCGCCTCTAAACTGCGGGTGGCGGTAATCAGAACACAGTGGGACCGGTGCGCACCCCGGCCCACCCGGCCGCGGAGCTGGTGGAGCTGGCTGAGACCAAAGCGGTCGGCGTTCTCAATAATAATCAGGGAGGCGTTTGGCACATCCACCCCCACTTCCACCACAGTGGTAGCCACCAGAACCTGGGTCTCGCCGCTGGAGAAGGAGGACATAGCCGCCTCCTTCTCCTTCGGTTTCATCTTCCCATGGAGCACCCCCAGCCGCAGGTCGGGGAAGACCTCCCGCTGTAAGGTTTCCGCATAGGTCTTAACAGACTTCAGGTTCAGCGCGGGCCTCTCCTCCCCCGAAAGGGCGGTATTATCCTCCACGGCGGGGCAGATGATGTACGCCTGCCGTCCCTCCGCCACCTGACTGCGGACAAAATTATACATTCTCTGCCGCTTATCCTCCCGCACCACATAGGTTTCTATGGGGGTCCGGCCGGGAGGCAGCTGGTCGATCACGGATACGTCCAAGTCGCCATAGATCATCAGGGCCAGTGTCCTGGGGATGGGGGTGGCGGACATGACCAGCACATGGGGGACCACATCCTCTCCGCTCTTCGCCGCCAGTGCGGCCCGCTGCGCCACACCGAACCGGTGCTGCTCATCGGCCACAATGAGCGCCAGGTTGGAGAAAACGACCCCCTCCGAAAGCAGAGCGTGGGTACCCACAACAAAGCCGACATCTCCTGCGGCCAGTCCGGCCCGGACCTTCCTCTTCTCTCCGGCGGACATGGAGCCGGTGAGCCGGGCTACCCGCACCCCAGCGGGGGCGAGCAGGGCGGTCAGCGACCGGAAGTGCTGTTCGGCCAGCACCTCAGTGGGAGCCATAAGGGCCGCTTGACACCCCCCCTTGGCACACAGCCATCCGGCAAAAGCGGCCACGGCCGTTTTGCCGGAACCCACGTCCCCCTGGACCAGCCGGTTCATGGGCCGGCCCGAGGTCACATCCTGGGCAACCTCACACATCACCCGCCGCTGCGCCTGTGTGGGAGCGAAGGGGAGCAGAGCGAGAAATTCCTCCAGCGGGCGGGGCGGAAGGACCCGTCCTGCTCCTCCTTGGTCCCGCCGTTCCTTTAAAAAACTGAGTCCAACGGCCAGGTAGAACAGCTCCTCAAAAGCCAGCCGCCTCCGGGCTAAATCCAGAGCCGCTTCGTCCACAGGAAAGTGGATATTTTTGACCGCAAACTCCACCGCCGCCAGCTGATGGCTCTGCCGGATGTGCTGGGGCAAGGTCTCGGGCAGGCCGCCGGCACAGGGGAGGGCCTGCCGGACCAGGGAAGCCAGCAGATGGTTGGAGATCCCTGCCGTCAGCCGGTAGACGGGCATGATACATCCAGTAACCGACTGCTTCCCCAGCCGCTCAAAGATGGGGTTTACCATAGACCTGCGGCGCCCTTGCAGTTGCACCGTGCCGTAGAAGATGTATTCCTCTCCGGCCCGTATGGCCCGCTCCACATAGCTCTGGTTGAAAAACGTGAGGTGCAGCGCCCCAGTGTGATCCACCGCCTTCACCTGGACCAGTTCCAGCCCCTTGCGGAGCCGGGACAACCGGGGATGTTCGGCGGCCATGGCGGCAATGCACACCCGGCCCTCCTGGGGGGCCTCCCCAATGGCGTATACCTTCCGCCGGTCCTCGTAGTCCCGGGGGTAGCAGGCCAACAGATCCCCTGCGGCGGACAGCCCCAGCTTTTCCAGCTTTTTGGCCCGCGCCTCCCCCACGCCGGGGAAATCAGTCAGCGGCGTGTCTCGGGTAATCTCCATGGAAACAGCCCCCTTTCCACCGAAACTTGCGCTCTATTGTACCACAGCTTCTCCGGCGAGTAAAGGCGAAGGAAAAAACATTCCCGTCAAGGGCCAGTCTGGCACTTTACAGCGGGAGGGCAATGTGTTATACTACATGCTGAATCATTGTTTGAAACCCTGAAATTGACAAAATCTGCCTCCAAACAGGTGGGCGGTTGAATTAGGAGTGAGGCATGTGCAGGGCAATCATAACCCGAACAGCGGCTGGAGCAGCTGGCGGATTCTCTGGCTTTTGGCTCTTTTGGTGGCCATTGCGGCGGCGGGGATGCTGGTCAGCCAACAGCTTCTGCTGGACAACGCCAGAACCATGGGCAAAAACCTGGTAACCAGTTACTCCACGGATGAGGACCGCACCCTTGGGGAATTTGAAAAGACACTCAGCTTGGGAATGGCCTATCTGCGCGATTTTACCCGCGCGGGCGCCGACACAGACGAGCTGGAAGATTGGCTGATGGACTTTTTTGACAAAAGCGCCCATCTGCTCAACGCCCATGAGCTGTCCGCCTGTGCGGTGGTGAACGGCCGGTTGATTTCCAGCGACCCCGTGCTTTCCGCCCAGCCGGCCAAGGAGCTGCCTTGGTACGATCAGGCGCTGAAGGCTGAGGGCGGCGTGATTGTCACGGATACCTACCTATGCCCCATCCACAACGAGATCGCGGTTACAGTGGCTGCGGCTGACCCAAGCAGCGGCGCGGCGATGTCCTTTGACCTGCCTGTACAGCATTTCCGGAGCCGCCATATTGTACAGGAGCTGCCTGTGGGCGGCGCCTACTATGTCATGGACAGCCAAGGCAGCCTGCTCTACTACAACATCCCCTTCAAGGCCACAGAGGATGCCCTTCAGGACTACACCAAAGACCTGTTCGACCGGGTCAACCGGGGCGAACTGGATGGAAGGCACAACGAGATTGTGGGTATGCAGAAGGTCACACGGGGCCTGTACTACCAGCACACCAACGACGGCTGGCTGTGTATTTTGACTGTCCCTTATGAAACACTGCTCCAGGGCGTGCAGAATATCCTGATCTGGTATGGTCTGGGCCTTCTCCTGTTTCTCCTGGCCGCAGTCGGCATGTGGCTTCGCGACCGCCGCATCAGCCGGGCGGCCAAGCGCACAGCTGAGACGCTGCAGGTGATGGGCAACATTTACTACGCTTTCCATCGGATTAACCTTGTCGAGGGCACCTATGAGATGACAAAGCCCTCGGACTACATGCGGGAGATTCTGCCGGAGACCAAGGGGGAGTATGATAAACTTCTCAAAGCCATCGTCTCCGCCTTAGACGAGTGGACGGGAGAGGATTTCGCCCAAAACTTCTCGCTGGAAAACATCCGCCGTCTGGCGGGACAGGACGTTCGGGATTTCGGCGGCGAGTTTCTGCGCCGGTTTGGCGAAAATACCCGGTGGGTCAGCGCACGCCTGCTGATTGACCCAGAGCAAATGCCCAACGAGGCGGTGCTCTGCTTCCGGGATGTGGAGGCGGAGAAGGAGGAACAGCAGCAGCAAGTCCGCCTGTTAAAGGGGGCCTTGGCCTCCGCAGAACAGAGCGAGAAATCACAAAAGCAGTTCTTCTCCGTCATGAGCCACGACATGCGCACCCCGCTGAATATCATCATCGGTATGGCCAGCCTGGCCCTTCAGCCCGACTGCGACCAGGAGAAAATGCGGGGGTATCTGAACAAAATCGGCGCGGCTAGCCAGCAGCTTTTGGCTCTGATCAACGATATTTTAGAAATTTCCCGTCTGGAACAGGGAAATGTCTCCATGGAAATCAAACCCTTCGACCTCTGCCAGACCATTGAGACCTGCGTGTCTCCCTTCCAGGCCCAGGCCAAGGCCCACGGCAAGGAATTCCAGCTCTCCATCGACGTACAGAACAAGATGATCAAAGGCGACCCCACCCGGCTGGGACAGGTCATCAACAATCTGGTGTCCAACGCCATGAAGTTCACCAAGGCGGGAAACCGGGTATCGGTCACTCTGCGCCAGATGGACGAGGGAAAGCGGAACAACTACCTGTTTGTCGTAGAGGACAATGGCCCTGGCATGTCGGAAGAATTTCTGCCCAAGCTCTTCGACCCCTACGAGCGTGAGGTGCGCTTCGGCGCCAAGGAGGTCACGGGGACCGGCCTGGGCATGCCCATTGTCAAAAATCTGGTCACCCGCATGGGCGGACAGATCGCGGTGCGCAGCGCCCTGGGAAAGGGGACCACCTTTTCGGTGACCATCCCCTTCGACGTAGGGGAGATGCCCGCGCCTGTGGAGGAAAAATCCCCCCAGGAACTGGTCCAACTGGCCGGACGGCACATCCTTTTGGCCGAAGACAATTTGCTGAATATGGAAATCGCAACCGAACTGCTGAAAATGCGTGGGGCCAAAGTAACCCAGGCCGAGGACGGCCGCAAAGCTCTGGAGGCATTCCAAGATTCCGCCCCCTTCTCCATTGACGCGATCTTGATGGATATGCAGATGCCTGAGATGGACGGATGCGAATCCACCCGGGCCATACGCGCCCTGGACCGTCCGGACGCCAAGCATGTGCCCATCATCGCCCTAACGGCAAACGCCTTTGCCGAGGATATTACCCGCACCACCCAGGCAGGCATGAACGCCCATTTAGCCAAGCCAATCAATATTGAACAACTTTGCAGCGTTTTAACGAAATTGATGTCCGAGCATGAGCAGACCCGGAATAAAACTGAGAGGAAGTGAGTACCATAGCCGCGAAGAAAGAACACCGCTATACCATTCTGGTCGCTGACGACTCAGAGATCAACCGCTCGATCCTGCGCTCTATGCTGGAGGAGTCCTATGACATTATCGAAGCGGAAGATGGATTGCAGGCGGTGGCCGTGCTCCAGCAGAAGGAACAGGAGATATCCCTGGTGCTGCTGGATATCATGATGCCCAATCTGGATGGCTTCGGCGTCCTGTCGGCCATGAACAAATACCGCTGGATTGATAACGTACCGGTTATTATGATTTCGGCGGAGAGCACCCACACCTTTATCGAACGGGCCTACGACATGGGGGTCACCGACTACATCAGCCGCCCCTTTGATATGATGGTGGTGCGCCGCCGCGTGATCAATACCATCATGCTCTACGCCAAACAGCGCCGGATGGCCGCCATGGTGAGCGAGCAGATTTACCAGAAGGAAAAAGTCAACAACCTGATGATCTCCATTCTCAGCCACATCGTAGAATTCCGCAACGAAGAGAGCGGCCTGCATGTTATGCACATCCAGACCATGACCGAGATCCTTCTGAAAAGCCTGATGCGCAAAACGGACAAATACCAGCTGGACCGGGAGACCATCAACCTGATTGGCAACGCATCTACCCTTCATGACGTGGGCAAAATCTGTATTCCCGGTGAAATTCTCAACAAACCGGGCCGGTTTACGGAGGAAGAGTTTGCCATTATGAAAGAGCACTCCCAGATGGGCGCGGACATGATGAAGGGCGTCCCCTTCCAAGACGAGCCGTTGGTGAAGTACGCCTATGAGATCTGCCGCTGGCATCACGAACGCTACGACGGCCGGGGCTATCCAGACGGCCTGTCCGGCGAGGATATCCCCATTTCCGCCCAGGTGGTGTCTTTGGCTGACGTGTATGACGCACTGACCAGCGTACGGGTTTACAAACCGGCCCACTCCCACGAGAAGGCCCTGTCCATGATTCTCAACGGTGAATGCGGCGCTTTTCAGCCTCTGCTTTTGGAATGCCTTGTGGAGAGCAGTGACGTCATCTGTCAGGAAATGGCGGTAGACACCGTGGTTCGGGGCGACCAGCGGATTATGGAAAATACCGCAACGGAGCTGGCGCAGTATGAGGAACTGTCTGACGCAGACCGAACTCTGCGGGTGCTGGAGCAGGAACGGGCGATTAACCGTTTCTTTACCTCTGTGTCCCAGGACATACTCTTTGAATACACCTCCACCCCCTCCATGCTGACCCTCACCCCCGTGGGGGCCAAATGGCTGGGCCTGGAGGAAACTATGGTGGACCCCTACCATAACCGGATGGTTCAGGAACTGATCGACCTGGACGAGCTGGCTGAACTGGCCCAGCTGCTTCAGGACACAACCCCTGACGATTCCGTTGTACAATTTGACTGCGGCATACACCTGAACGGTGAGCTGCGGCGTATTCAGGTTTTGGCCAAGGCCATGTGGTCTTCGGACAACCCGCCCCAATACACCGGTGCCATTGGCAAGGTGCTGGAACGCAGAGAGGAGGAAGCGCATTGACCTTGCAAGAGTGCTATGCCGCCCTGGGCGGCGATTATAACGAGGTGCTGGGCCGGCTGTACAGCGAGGCGCTGGTACAGAAATTCGTGGGTAAATTCTTGGCGGACCAATCCTTTCAGCTGCTGTCTGACTCTCTGAACGCCGGGGCATATGAAGACGCCTTCCGGGCCGCCCACACCTTAAAGGGAGTCACACAAAATCTCAGCTTTACCAAGCTCTATCAATCCAGCCACCAAATTACCGAGGCCCTGCGGACCAAAGACTATGACCTGGCCAGCCGCCTGCTGCCCGAGGTAGCGGAGGACTATGCCCGCACTGCCGCCGCTATTCAAACTTTTCAGGGCAATTCGTAATAGTTAGGAGAGAATCAATATGGAACGCACCACTATCGCGGCCATCTTTGCCGACCAGGAGCACCTGGGCGGACAGACGGTTACCGTCATGGGCTGGGCCAAAACCATCCGTGACATGAAAACCTTTGGGTTTATCGAACTAAACGACGGCTCCTGCTTTAAAAATTTGCAGGTGGTGATGGATGCCGGCGTTTTGGACAATTTTAAGGAAATTGCGGGCCAGAACGTGGGGGCCGCACTCATCGTTCGGGGCGAGGTGGTGCTCACGCCGCAGGCCAAACAGCCCCTGGAGGTAAAAGCCGCCTCCATCACGGTGGAGGGCCCCTCTGCTCCCGACTACCCTCTTCAAAAAAAGCGTCACAGCGTAGAATTCCTGCGCACCATCCAGCACCTCCGGCCCAGAACCAACCTGTTCTCCGCCGTCTTCCGGGTGCGCTCTGTGGCGGCGCATGCTGTCCACTGTTTCTTCCAGGACCGGGGTTTTGTCTATATCAACACCCCCCTCATCACCGGAAGCGACGCGGAAGGGGCCGGCGAGATGTTCCAGGTAACCACGCTGGACCTGAACAATGTGCCCAGAACCAAAGACGGCCAGGTAGATTGGTCCAAGGACTTTTTTGGAAAAAAGACCAGTCTTACTGTCTCCGGCCAGCTTAACGCGGAAAACTTTGCCCTAGCCTTCGGCGATGTGTATACCTTCGGCCCCACCTTCCGGGCGGAAAACTCCAATACCCAGCGTCACGCCGCCGAATTCTGGATGATTGAACCGGAAATGGCCTTTGCCGACCTGACCGACTATATGGACACTGCGGAGGCTATGATTAAATATATCATCAAAACCGTGCTGGACCGCTGTCCTGACGAGATCAACTTCTTCAACTCGTTTGTGGACAAGGGGCTGAAAGAGCGGCTGGAGCATGTGGCCTCCTCCGAATTTGGCCGGGTGAGCTACACCGAAGCGGTGGAGATTTTGAAGAAGAACAACGACAAATTTGACTTCAAGGTGGAGTGGGGCACCGACCTCCAGACTGAGCACGAGCGGTACCTCACTGAACAGGTATTCCAGCGTCCTGTCTTTGTCACCGACTACCCTAAGGAGATCAAGGCGTTCTACATGCGCCTCAATGACGACGGTAAAACGGTGGCCGCTGCGGACTGCCTGGTCCCCGGAATTGGGGAACTCATCGGCGGTTCCCAGCGTGAGGAGCGGTTGGAACTGCTGGAAGGCCGCATCCGGGAACTGGGGATGAACCCAGAGGACTACTGGTGGTACTGCGACCTGCGGCGTTACGGCTCCTGCCGGCATGCGGGCTTCGGCTTGGGCTTTGAGCGGATGGTCATGTATCTCACCGGGGTCGACAACATCCGGGATGTGGAACTGCACCCCCGCACGGTGGGCAACGCGGAATTTTAAGGATGAAATCAGAGCTGCAAAAAATTCCCGGTGTCGGACCCAGTATGGCCCGGCGGCAAATCTGATGGCACAATCTGCGCACGTCTTATCTTGGGATAGGCTCTAAGATTTCCCTTGACAAATCTTCCTTAGCCGGTATAATAGTCCACACAGGTGTCTTGACACCCGTGTGGACTATTTGCTTGAAAAGGGAGATTGAAATGAGAGAATTTTTAAAGCGGAAAAATATTGTTGTTTCCGCGAAACGCTATGGTATCGACGCCCTGGGGGCCATGGCCCAAGGGCTGTTCTGTTCCCTGCTCATCGGCACCATCATTAAAACCCTGGGCCAGCAGATGGGGCTGGAATTTCTGGTGGAGATGGGCAGCTTTGCCTCTGCCATGTCCGCCCCGGCTATGGCCATCGCCATCGGTTACGCACTCCAGGCCCCGCCTCTGGTGCTGTTCTCTCTGGCGGCGGTGGGCCAGGCCGCCAACGCTATGGGCGGCGCAGGCGGCCCGCTGGCTGTGCTGTTTATCGCCATTTTGGCTGCCGAAACCGGAAAGGCCATATCCAAAGAGACAAAAGTGGACCTTTTGGTCACTCCCGCCGTCACAATCTTTTCCGGCGTGGTCCTGTCCTACCTGATTGCGCCCCCCATTGGCCGTGCGGCCAGCGCCTTTGGCTCCTTGATCAACCGCACCACCACCCTCCAGCCCTTCTGGATGGGTATTACCGTCTCCGTTCTGGTGGGCATCGCCCTCACCCTGCCCATTTCCTCCGCCGCCATCTGCCACACCCTGGGCCTGGTTGGGCTGGCAGGCGGGGCCGCCGTGGCCGGATGCTGTGCCCAAATGGTGGGCTTCGCGGTGATGTCCTTCCGTGAGAACCGCTGGGGCGGGCTGGTCTCCCAGGGTATTGGCACCTCCATGCTCCAGATGGGCAATATCGTAAAAAATCCCCGCATCTGGATTCCACCCACCCTGGCCTCGGCCATCACGGGTCCCATCGCCACCTGCCTGTTCCGCTTGGAGATGAACGGAGACCCCATCAATTCGGGTATGGGCACCTGCGGACTGTGCGGCCAGATCGGCGTGTGGACCGGCTGGCTCTCCCCCAGTGAACGCGCCCTAGCTGAGGGGGCCGCTGCCATCGCTCCCACCGCCTTCCACTGGATTGGACTGATTCTAGTCTGTTTTGTTCTGCCCGCTGTGCTCAGTCTGGCTTTCTGCCAGATTTTGCGGCACATCGGATGGATCAAAGAGGACGACTTGACCTTGCCTCAATAAATTTCTTGACGGAGCTCCCTTTCTGGATGTAAAATACTGGGGTATGAATTGTTTTACAGCGGATAGAAAGGGAGATGAGCGCATGGTCAAAATAGGCTTTGACAACGAGAAATACTTGACCACCCAGTCCCAGCACATCCGGGACCGGATCGCCCAGTTTGGGGGCAAATTGTATCTGGAGTTTGGCGGCAAGCTGTTCGACGACTACCACGCCAGCCGGGTCCTTCCCGGCTTTGAGCCGGACAGCAAGCTCAGAATGCTGGAACAGCTTCAGGACAAGGCGGAAATCATCATCGCCATAAACGCCGGGGACATTGAGAAAAATAAGGTCCGCGGAGACCTGGGCATCACCTACGACAGCGACGTACTCCGGCTTGTCGACCTGTTCCGAAGCCGGGGGCTGTATGTGGGCAGTGTGGTGGTCACCCGGTACACCGGACAGCCCGCCGCCGACGTCTTCCAGGCCCGGCTGGAGGGTTTGGGCCTGAAGGTCTACCGCCACTACCCCATCGAGGGCTACCCCCACAACATCGCCAAAATCGTCAGCGACGAGGGTTACGGCCGCAATGACTTCATCGAGACCAGCCACCCGCTGGTGGTGGTTACCGCCCCCGGTCCGGGCAGCGGCAAGATGGCTACCTGTCTCTCCCAACTCTACCACGAGCACAAGCGGGGGGTGGTGGCCGGTTACGCCAAATTTGAGACCTTCCCCATCTGGAATCTGCCTTTGAAGCACCCCGTCAATCTAGCCTATGAAGCCGCCACCGCCGACCTGGATGACGTGAACATGATTGATCCATTCCATCTGCAAGCCTATGGAGAGACCACCGTCAACTACAACCGGGATGTAGAGGTTTTTCCCGTGCTGGCCGCTATGTTTGAAAAGATCACCGGCGCCTGTCCCTACCAGTCCCCCACCGATATGGGGGTAAATATGGCGGGCCACTGCATATTTGACGACAATGCCTGTCAAGGCGCGGCCAAACAGGAGATCGTCCGGCGGTACTACGACGCTCTCTGCGAACGCCGCCAGGGCAAAGGCTCAGACAGTGCGGTGTACAAACTGGAACTGCTGATGCAGCAGGCCGGGATCACCCCGGACATCCGTCCGGTCGTGGCACGGGCCAACGAGCTGGCCGAACTCACCAGCGAACCGGCCATGGCCATTCAGCTGGCCGATGGAACCATTGCAGACGGCAAGACCTCTGAACTGATGGGCTGTTCCGCCGCCGCGCTTCTCAACGCGCTGAAACAGCTGGCCGGTCTGGGGGGACACGGCGTCCACTTGATTGCACAGTCGGCCATCCAGCCCATCCAGACCGTAAAGGTCAGCTATCTCGGTTCCGCCAACCCCCGGCTGCACAGTGATGAGGTGCTGATTGCCCTGGCTTCCTCCGCCAATCAGGAGCCCAAAGCCGCCAAAGCCCTGGAGCAGCTGGCCGCACTCAAGGGCTGTCAGGCTCACTGCTCGGTGATTCTCTCCCCGGCGGACGTCAATACCTATAAGAAACTGGGCCTCCAGCTCACCTGTGAGCCGAAGTACCAGACCAACAAGTTGTACCACCGGTAAGGTCAACAGGGACCGTCCACACAGATGGACGGTCCCTGTTTTTGTCTGCTTGGGGGCCTCTTTTTCCCTCCCTCATCCGTCACGGCTCCGCCGTGCCACCTTCCCCTAAGGGGGGAAGGCATGGGTTTCAGCAATTTTGGCGGTCTTTGGCATGGAATTCCGCCAGTAAGCGATCCACCATGGCTTGGAAAAGGAAGGCGCTGGCTGTGCCCTCGCTGGTGCTCTGTGCGCCCCGATCCAGCGCAGACAGCATGTCCTGCCAGAGTCCGGGCCTGCGCGTTTCTGACATGACCGCCGCTGTGACCACTCCGGAAATGAGGGGCTCCCTTACGTTAAAAAATATCTCTGGTTCCATATAAGCACCTAATTTTTTTCCCCTTAATATTTTGGTATATTTTTGATTATAGCACCCTATAATTGTTTGTCAAGAACAAATGTAGGTGTTGATCAAAATGCAGAAAATTTTGTCCCAGCGTTTACGGGAGTGCCGGAAACGTGGAAACTATACACAAAGAGAGGTCTCTATCTACTGTGACCTGACAGAAAAAGCCTATCAAAATTATGAGCTGGGCACGCATGAACCCAAGCTGTCCATCATCATGCGCATTGCGGAGTTCTACAACGTCTCCATCGACTACCTGGTGGGCCTGACGGACGATCCGTCCCCCAAACAGCGAAAGCAATAACAAAACGTCCTCCGGCGGATGATTCCGCTGGAGGACGCCGTTTTTACTGCGCCAAAATATCCAGGTTTTTGTATTCCTCAATTCTACGGGCCGCCTTCTCCCAGGTGAGGTCTGTGGTGACAAACTCGTAGTCGCTGGCAATGCGGGCCAGCTCAGCCCTGATCTGGGGGACCTCCTCCAGCTTGCCCGCGCCAGTGCGGACGTAATAATCCGGCAGGAGGACACAGCCGATGATCCCCACCGCACCGGCAGGCAGCTCCTCCTCCCCCTGGCTGAGCGCGGCAATCAGCCGCAGATGGCTGTCAATGTATTCGTTCAGCTCCAGGTCAATTCCCATCATACCGTTCAAGTCGAACACCTGGAAAGGCTTTCCGCCCGGAACTTCGATCTCGCCGGTATAGTACCCCTTCTTGCCGTTCAGCTCATAAAGACCGTTGCAGACGTCCATAAGGCGTTTAAAATCCTCCTGGGCAGGGGGCTTCTGGAGGGACAGAAGCATCATATCCACAGCCCAGCCCAGCTGGCCCAAAATCTCACAGCCGGGGAGCCGGGACAGCCGCTCGCCCAGCTTGACCAGCCGCGCGATGGACAACAGGCCCCAAATCCGCACCTGTGGGTCTTCCAGTTCCTCCGTCTCTTCCTCAATCTTGGCGGGGATGGCGTTGTAAAACAGCGCCTCTTCCTCCTCCAGCTGGCCGATGCGCTCTGAGCAGTTGTCCATCATTTGCTCCCCGACCTTCTCGTAAACGTTGTCATCGGCGCTGTAGATGGTGTCGGCCCGATGCAGCCACAGCTGCGCCCGGTTCAGGTCCCCCTGCTCCATGGCGGCCACGCCCAGCTCGTAATAAGTCTTGGACAGCCCCGCCCAGTCCTGTTTCTTCTCACATTCCGCCAGCCGGTCTTCCGGCGTTTTTGTCTCTTTCTTTCCAAACAGACCAAACATTCCGTCTTCATCTCCTGTTTTTATTTTAGGCTCATTTGAAAAATGTCGATTTGGGCAAACTGTAACAGCTCGTACTCTGCCCTCTGGGAAGCGAGCCCTAGAAGGTGCGGATTTATTATAATCCAGACGGAAGGTTCATGTCAATATTGCGGCCCCTACAAAACACAGCGGGGCGGCTCACCGCCGCCCCGCCTTGGGTGTTATTTAAAGCGCACCGCCGTGCCGTAGGCAATGACCTCAGCGGCCCCCTGCATCACAGCGGAGGAACCGTAGCGGATGTTGATGACCGCGTCGGCGCCCAGCCCCTGGGCCTCGTCCACCATACGCTTGACCGCAATCTGACGGGCCTCGTTGAGCATCTCGGTATACCCGGTGATCTCGCCGCCCACCAGCGTCTTCATACCAGCCATAAAGTCTTTCCCGAAGTTTTTGGACTGGACCACAGTGCCTTTCGCCATACCCAGCACCTCAAATTCTTTCCCAGGGATGTAGTCGATGTTTACCAGCAGCATTATTTTTTCCTCCTTTTTTCCTTAGTACTTCTTCGCTTCATCCAGCTCGCCTCGCTCAATCTCTTTTACCCGCTGCCGCAGAGCGGCAAAGCTGAAGGGGATGGTGATCAGATTGCCCATCACCAGAATCAGCAGCAGATTTCGGAGCCAGCCGGTCTGGACTGCGGTGCGAAAGCTGAGAAAGCATCCCGCCAACACCAGCTGAAACAAGGTGCTGACCACCACGGAGCGCACCGCCGCCCGCTTCTCAATATTTTTTAGCTTCATCCTCTTCGCCTCCCTTTACCTCCTTCCACCGCTGAATCAGCGCCACAACAACCCCAATCCCCACAGCCAGAATCACCCCGGCGTAAAACAGCATAACGCCAAAGGCCGCGCCCAGCTGCCCCAGGAAGGGGAAAATGGGACCAAAGAACTGAAACAGTGCGGCTAATACCAGCAGCACAAAGCCCACCACCAACAGCGTCACAATCACGCTGCCCGTCAGCCCATGACCCTTTCCATCCGTATTTTTTCTCATGGTTCGCCATTCCTTTCTTTTTTCCGTTCGCTGTTCAATGGCCCAGAGCAGTCCACCTGGATCGGCTGCCCAGCGGAACGACCGCAACGAGTAGACATTGGGCAGCGTTTCGCATCTTAGTAGTTTTTTGCATCATCTGCCTCCCCCTTCTGAATCTCTCTGATCCTCTGGAACAGGGCCAGCAGGACCCCGAGGATGATCACAGCGGGTATGGCAATCAGCACCAGCATTAGGGGAAGCGGCGGGGCATCGGCTGGGTCTACGGTAAAGGCCCAAATCATCAGCACGATTGTAGCCGCCATAAAGGCGGTGGTCAGAAGAGCCATAACAACAGCTCCCACATACCGCACCGGCTTCAGGTCCTGTTTCTGCTTGTCTTGGAAGGTGGCGCCCATCTGTTCCAGATGCTCCATCTCCTCCAACAGGGCGGCGGCGTCCAGCGCCTCCAGCCGTTCTTCCCGGTCCTTCAAGGACTGGCACAGCTGGATGGACTGTTCCAGGCTGCGCTGGTCCCGCTCCAGAGTGACCAGGTGACGGCGCATACCGTCGCCCACAGTGCCTCCCGCCTGCATTCGGCGGATCTCCTCCAGAGGGACGCCCAGCTTGCGCATCAGCTTAATCTGCCGCAGGACGGTTACCTCTGCCTCGCCGTAATCCCGGTAACCGTTTTCACTGTTGCGCCGGGGAGACAGCAGGCCCTGCTCCTCATAGAAACGTATGTTCTTTTTTGTAATGCCCACCTGGGCCTCCACCTCGTTGATCTTCACAGGTCTTCCCCCCATCTGCTTTTATTTTATACCTTCCACCAGGGGGAAGGTCAAGGATTTTCTCGTTTTTCCTCCAAATTAATTTTTCGGGCCAGGAAAATCGCCCCCACGGTGAGCAGGGCGGCCACCCCCTCTGTGATGGCAATGGGGAAATAGGCATTGCTCAAGATAGCCGCCGTGTCTACCAGAGCATGAATCAAAACAGCCGCAGGAAACCAGTACCCTTTTTCCCTCCTGCGAACTGCCGCATACACCAGCACCGACAGCGCAATATGCAATCCAATAGCGGTCAGCCGTTCAAATCCTGTCCAAAAATAGGCGCCCGCCGGAGCCGCAACCATACCTTGTATTGCCGCCATACCCGCTTCCGGGATAGGCCCCAGCACACCCTCGACGGCCTCCAGTCCCCCCTGGTTCAGGAGCATGGAAATGATGATATTATTCACCATGGTCATTCCAGCCAATAGGACCGCCTCTGTACCTCCGTGGCCCGCACCGTACATTAAAGCGTCTCCTGCGCCCCGGCTCCACCGCCCGGTCAGCTTGAAGGCTAACCACCGGCCGCACTCCTCAAACACACCGGCCATCAGCCCTGCGTATAGGGCGTACAGCCAGAGATTCCCTTGCAATACCCGTCCCAACGCTCCGTAGAGCAGCAGCGTGTGGCCCATCTGCTCCAGAACCATTGCAAAGAGAACAAAGACTGCACCACCAAGAAAGAAAAATCTCCAGCGCCCCTGAGCCCTTTTCCAGAAGAAGATTCCCAGCGCCAGAGGCAGGACCAGGGTAAATATCCCGGCCGCCGCCATTGCCCCTATCACAGCAGGGGCTACCGTTAAATTGTGTTCCACTGTGTTCAGCTCCCTTCTAAGACAACGGTACACCATCCAGAAGGTGGAAGGTCAAGTAGTTTTTAAAATTTTTTGCATCGTTTTCAACAAGGAAGCTGAGACAGGATGCACCATGCTCCCCTAACCAATGCCTACCACCGTCAACAGCTCTCCCGCCACCTGGAATTTGACGTCCAGTCCAGCGAACGACATGCCATACACCCGGCCGGGGTCATCCTGGTACTGGGGCCTCGGGTCCTGTGCCAGAACGGCCAGCAGGGCGGTACGCTTCTCCTCTGGCACGCAGGCCAGCAGCTCAGGGAGGCAAACCACCTTCAGCTCCGCTTCCTTGGGTTGGGCGGCAAAGCCTCCCAATGCTTCCGGTTTACAGTCGGCATAGGGGAGGTATGGCTTGATGTCATAGATGGGGGTACCGTCCATCAGGTCCGCTCCGGCCACGATGAGAACCGGACCCAGAGCATGGTCTAAACGCACTTCAGCCAGCCGGACACAGGACAACCCCAGCGGGTTGGGGCGGAAGGGAGAGCGGGTCGCAAACACTCCCAGCCGTTTATTCCCGCCCAGCCGGGGTGGGCGGACCGTGGGAGACCAGCTCTCCCGCCGCGCCTTGGAAAACTCCCAAATCAGCCAGACGTGAGAGAAACCCTCCAGCCCCCGCAGGGCGGCAGGGTTCCGATACTCCGGAACAAAAACCACAGTAGAGGTCAGTTCCTCTACCAGCCCGCTCTGGCGGGGAATCCCAAATTTTTCTGAAAAATCCCCGCGCATGTGGGCGATAGGGTGTATATCCATAAATATCCCTCCACCTTTTCATTATAGAGCACCGGGTTAATTTTGTCCATGCCCAGTATGCCAGGGATGACAAAGGGGACCGCACAAGCGGTCCCCAGTTCAGCGGACAATAATGTTTTCCGAAATTTCGCATAAAGCCTGGGCGGCCTCTATGTCATAGCGGCCGCTCCGGGCCAGGTCAGACAGGGAGATCATGCCCACCAGCCGTCCCTCCTCTACCACAGGCAGGCGGCGAACCTGATGCAGCGCCATAAGCCGGGTGGCTTCCCGGCAGTCGTCCCCCGGGGAGACGGTGGCGCAGGAACGGGTCATAATGTCCCGCACCATGGTCTGTGCTGGGTCCTCCTCGGCGGCTACGCACCGCAGGACGATATCCCGGTCGGTGACCACCCCCCGCAGACGGCGGTCAGAACCGCATACCGGCAGCGCCCCAACATTGTGCCGGCTGATCAGCCGCGCCGCCAACGCCGCCGAAGACGCCGGCTCCACAGTCACTGCGCTGGAGTTCATCAAATCCTTTACCCGCATGAAAACCACCCTTTCGGTATCGTTTGGCTGCTGCCAGTTTGCCCGAATGGGTGGGATTTTATTCAGCTGCGCTTGATTGCCTGCATATCTAGTACTCCACCAAGCTAAAAAATCGCCGGAGCAAGCAATATACAGCTTGCTCCGGCGTGGCACGCCCGAAGGGACTCGAACCCCCAACATTCAGAACCGGAATCTGACGCTCTATCCAATTGAACTACGGACGCTCATCTAGAATACTTAACGCATTATAGCAGATTCGCAGTCCGTTGTAAAGAGGGAAAACGGAGGTTTCGGAAATTTTATGAAAATTTCAGGACAGACTTTTTCGGTACTGTGCAAACTCGTCTGCATCTGGGTCATCAAAGACCTTGGCAAAGGTGGCCGCATCCATTGTCTCGTGGTCCAGAAGGAAGCGGGCGGTAATTTCCAGCTCCCGGCGGCAGCGGGTAAGGATGTTCTCACAGCGGACGTAAGCCTGATCCACCAGCTCCCGCACCTCCTGGTCAATGACAGCGGCAACCTCCTCCGAATACGTCTTGGCCTGGGCCATTGATCTGCCGATAAATACCTCATCATGGCCGGTCTCAAAGACCACGCTCCCCAGTTTGTCACTCATGCCAAAGCGCATAACCATGTTTCTGGCAATGGCGGAGGCCCGCTGAATATCACTGCCCGCACCTGTGGAGATATCTCCCAAAACCATCTGCTCGGCCACCCGGCCGCCCAAGCACCGGGCAATCTGTTCGGTCAGTTCTTTTTTAGACTGATAGGCCGCGTCTTCCTGGGGCAGGGAAATGGTCATGCCGCCCGCCTGACCACGGGGAATAATGGTAATCTGGTGGACGGGGTCGGCGGTCTCCAGCTCATGGATCACCACGGCATGGCCCGCCTCGTGGTAAGCCGTGAGTGTTTTGGTGTGTTCGGTCACCACCCGGCTGCGCTTCTCCGGGCCGGCAATGACCTTGAGCATAGCCTCATGGAGGTCGGCTCCCGTAATAAACCGCCGGTCCTGCCGGGCCGCCAGGAGCGCCGCCTCATTCAGCAGGTTTTCCAGGTCAGCTCCGGTAAATCCGGAGGTGGCCCGGGCCACTTCTTGCAGGGACACGTCCTCAGCCAGCGGTTTCTGCCGGGCATGCACCTTCAAAATATCCTCCCGGCCCTTGATGTCGGGCAGACCCACGTAAATCTGCCGGTCAAACCGGCCAGGACGCAGAAGGGCGGGGTCCAGAATATCCTGTCGGTTGGTTGCGGCCAGCACGATGACCCCTTCATTGGAGGCAAAACCATCCATCTCCACCAGCAGCTGGTTCAACGTCTGTTCCCGTTCATCGTGTCCGCCGCCCAGGCCCGCCCCACGCTGACGGCCCACCGCATCAATCTCGTCGATGAAAACAATGGCGGGAGAGTCTTTTTTTGCTTGATCAAACAGGTCCCGGACTCGTCCGGCGCCCACGCCCACATAGAGCTCCACAAAATCGGAACCGGAGATGGACAAAAACTGCACTCCCGCCTCGCCGGCCACTGCCTTGGCGATCAGGGTCTTTCCGGTACCTGGAGGACCTACCAGCAGTACGCCTTTGGGAATGCGTGCGCCCAGGGAGGTAAATTTCTGTGGATCCCGGAGAAATTCCACAATTTCTCGCAATTCCTCTTTCTCCTCATCTGCTCCGGCCACATCGTCAAAGGTGACCCGCTTGCCCTGCTCGGCCAAAGTGCGGGTTCGAGCACGGCTGAACCGGGCGGCGCTGGGGGGATTGCCCCCGCCTCCGGCACTCCGCTGGCGCATCATCAGATACCAAAACAGACACAGCACCGCCGCCGCCACCAGATAGGGAACCAGATTGTACCACCAGGAATGCTCCACCCCAGGCGGATAGTCGTAGCCCTTCAGCACTCCGGACTCCAGCTGCTCATTGATCAGCTCCCTCAGGTCAAAGTAGAACACAGCTGGGTCCGCCATATGGTAGATCAGCCGGGCGTCCCCTTCCTGACTCCGGAGCGTCAGGGTGAGGGTGTTGTCCTCCAGGATGAAATATTCCACCCGTTCCTGGAGGAACAGGGTGCGTATCTGGCTGTAGGTGGGCGCGTCCGCCCGCTCCATCTGCCGCAGAGTGAGAAAGGTAAACACCGCCATCAGGGCCAGCAGCAGATACAGGGTGACGTCCCGGGGGCCAAAGCGTCTCATAATCAAAATCCTTTCGTGGAAATCATGGAGAGGCGGTCTGGAACCGCCCGGTCATTTCCCGCCGTAGACCTCAGGCTTCAAAATACCGATGTAGGGCAGATTGCGGTATTTCTCCGCATAATCCAGGCCGTAACCCACCACAAATGCGTCAGGGATGGTAAACCCGGCGTAATGCAGTTCCACCGGCTTCACCCGGCGTTCCGGTTTATCCAGCAGGGTACACAGCCGGACGGAGGCCGGACGCCGGTGCTCCAGAATGTTCAGCAGGTAGCTCAAGGTATTGCCGCTGTCCAGAATATCTTCCACCACAATCACATGCCGGCCCGTGATGTCCTCCGACAGGTCCTTGGTGATCTGCACCTGGCCGCTGGAGGTCGTTCCCGCACCGTAGGAGGATACGGACATAAAATCCAGCGTACAGGGCAGACGGATGGCCCGGCACAGGTCGGCCATGAAGATAAACGAACCCCGAAGTACGCTGATAAGCATCACTTCCTTGCCCGCATAGTCGGCCTCAATCTGCCGGGCAATCTCGGCCACCCGGTTTTTCAGCTGTTCCTCTGTAAATAATATCTCCTGAATATCGTTGTCTAACATGGAAATTTTCTTCCTTTCCCGTATTATGGTTCAAAATGAATGGCAGGGACGCTATTCCACAGGGGTAACAATAATATGTAACGCGCGTTTTCCCGCCTGGGCGGCGAAGGTCCGTCCCGGACCCAGTCCCGCTACCGCGGCCACCTGTCCGCGGCATTCCAGAACAGGGAGAATGTCCCGTTGAAAGCGGGGAATTTTTTCCTCAATCATCCATTTTTTTACGGTTTTTCCCAGCCTTCCCGGTAGGGTGAGCCGGTCGCCCACCCGGCGGGCGCGTATGTTCAGCGACGGAACCGGCTTCCGGTCCAGCCAGAAGTCCCAAGGCCCTTGGGACTGCCCGGTATAGTCCGCCTCCTGACAGGAGATCTGCCAGGGGCCGCAGTCCAGCACTCCGGGTATGGGCAATTCCCCTTCCTTCAGCGGAATAGGGCCCAGACGGGGGACCAGCATCAGGTTCTGATAGGTCCGGCGGGCGTTGGTGTTGTTGGGCAGACAGACCTGAGCGGAAGGGTCCGTCCCCCGGCACAGCCGGAGCATTGCATTAAGGTGAATGGCAGAACAGTTCTGGTCGCCCCCCCACAGCCGTCCCAGCAGCAGGCGGAGGGCCCGGCTGGCCACCGGGTCCGGCGCGGCGGCGATCTGCGCTGCGTCGATGGACAGCCCGCCGCCCTCCTGAACGGCCTGGCTGCTTAGCTCCCGGGCCTGAGCGGTGAGCGCCTCCTCGTCCGCCCGGAGCAGCGCGGCGGTATCCGCCAGCCGGACGGCAAAGCCGGGAGCAATATCCTCCAGCACAGGCAGGACCTGGTGGCGGATACGATTGCGGGTATAGCTGTCGCTGGAATTGGAGCTGTCTTCCATATGGGGCAGGGATTGATGGCGTAAATAGTCCTCCACCTGTTGGCGGGTGGTGGTCAGCAGCGGCCGGACGATGGTCTCCCGCTGGGGCGGAATCCCCCCCAGCCCCCGCAGGCCGGAACCCCGGGCCAGATGAAAGAGAATGGTCTCCACATTGTCGTTGGCGGTGTGGGCAGTGGCAATCCGGTCCGCCCCCGCCTCCCGGGCGGTCTGCTCCAAAAAAGCGTAGCGCATATCCCGCGCGGTTTCCTCCACACCGGTTCCCCGAAGCCGGGCCTGACCGGCTACGTCCCCCTCCCCCAAATACAAGGGGACGGCAGGCAGCGTCCGTCCATCTGTCCGGCGGTGCTTGCCGCAGCATAGTTGGACAAACTGTTCCACAAACCGTGCATCCCGGTCGGACTCCGCTCCACGCAGGCGGTGGTTGAAGTGGGCGGCGGCCAAAGTAAAGCCCAGCCGGTCCCGCAGGCGGTAGAGCACATGGAGCATGGCTATGGAGTCCGCTCCGCCGGAGACGGCGCACAGCACCGTGGAACCGGCGGGAATCAAGTCCTGCTCTCGGATAAAATTTTCAACGGTTCTCAGCATGAACAGGACCTCAATTCCTTAATATTCCTCCCGCCGCCATTCCATATCGGTAAAGGTGGTAAACTCAGGAGTCCACTGCAGCTCCACAGTACCCGTCTCGCCGTGCCGGTTTTTGGCGATGATGCACTCGGCCAGATTGGGATTTTCGGTATCTTTATTATAGTAGCCCTCCCGGTAGAGGAACAGGACGATATCCGCGTCCTGCTCGATGGCGCCCGATTCCCGCAGGTCGGAGAGCATGGGCCGCTTATCGGTGCGGGACTCGTTGGCACGGGAGAGCTGGCTCAGGCAGAGCACAGGGACATTCAGCTCTTTCGCCATGAGCTTCAGGCTCCGGGAGATGTCGGAGACGATCTGCTGGCGGTTCTCCCCTCCCCGGCTCTTCCCTCCGGCGGACTGCATCAGCTGTAGGTAATCAATGATAATCATCCCCAGGTTCTCTACCCGGCGGCACTTG
>JAAWIE010000082.1 GCA_022796195.1 Lawsonibacter sp.
AGGTGTATACCACCCGGCTGGGCAGCGTGACAGGGGTACGCCGGTGCGGGCGGGAACACGCCCCAAGGCTGCTGCTGGACGCCCACCTGGATGAGATCGGCTTTCTCATTACCGGCCATGAAGAGGGGTTCCTCCGCTTCGCCCCTCTGGGTGGGGTGGATCCCCGGATGCTGCCCGACCGTGAGCTGCTGATTCTCGCCGACCCGACCGTGAGCGGCATTGCGGCCTGTCTTCCGCCCCACGTTCAGACCAGCGAGGACATGGACAAATCCCTGCCTATCCAGGAGTTGTATCTGGATACCGGTCTGTCCCAGGCGGAAGCAGAGCGGAGAATTCCAACCGGTACCCCTGCCGTCTACCGGGGTGGCTGTACCCCGCTGGGGGAGGAACTGCTGTGTGGCAAGGCACTGGATGACCGGGCGGGTTTTGCTGTCCTGCTGGATGTTCTGGAGCGCCTGAAGGGGAAGGAGCTGGCGGTAGACCTGTATGTGTTAGGTTCCACCCAGGAGGAGACCCACTCCTCAGGAGCTATTACCGCCGCCTATGAGATTGCCCCGGATCTGTGTGTGGCGGTGGACGTCACCCACGGAGACAGCCCCGACGCCTCCAAAAACGAAACCTTCAAGCTGGGGGGCGGTCCTGTCATTGGTGTAGGTCCCAACTGTGCCCCGGCCCTGTCCTGCCGGCTGAAGGAACTGGCAAGGGGGGAAGAAATTCCCTTCCAGATTGAAGTTATGTCCGGTTCCAGCGGCACCAACGCCTGGCCCATCCAGATCAGCAGGGAGGGGATTGCCACCGCTGTGCTGTCCATCCCCGAACGGTACATGCACACCCCGGTGGAGGTGGTACACCGGCAGGACTTGGAAGATACCGCAAAATTGCTGGCCGCATTTGTGGAGAGCCTGGGCAGGGGGGATAAATTATGCTGAACACCTTAAAAGAGCTGTGCCAGTTAAACGGTGTCTCCGGAAATGAGGATCAGGTCCGCCGTTACATTCAGAACCGGGCAAATCCCTTTGCCGATGAGCTCCATACCGATCCGCTGGGTAATTTAATTGTCTTCAAAAAGGGAAAGAAGTCTACTGGAAACAAGCTGATGCTCTGCGCCCACATGGACGAGGTCGGGGTGATTGTTACCCGTATTACAGACGAGGGATTTTTAAAATTTGACTTCGTGGGCGGGGTGGACCGCCGGGTAGCAATGGGAAAGCCGGTTGTCCTCGGGCCGAACCGGGTTCCCGGAGTCATTGGCTTAAAGGCCGTCCATCTGGTGAGCCGGGAAGAGCGAAAAAAGGCCCCCAAAACCGAAAGCCTGTATCTTGATATTGGTGCAAGAGACCGGGAATCTGCTGAAAAATGGGTGGAACTGGGAGACTATGGCGCATTTGTGTGCCAGCCTGAGATGTTTGGGGACGGCCTGTTCAAAGCCCGGGCCATCGACGACCGGGTAGGCTGTGCCATAATGCTCAAGCTGCTGGAGGAGGACTTGCCCCTGGATGTGACCTTTGCCTTTACCGCCCAGGAGGAGGTGGGGACCCGGGGGGCTTTTGGCGCGGCCTTTTCGGTAACCCCGGAAATTGCACTGGTGCTGGAGACGACTACCGCTGCCGATCTCCCCTGTGTGGAGGAGCACCGGCGGGTGTGCGTTCCCGGCAAAGGTCCGGTCATCTCCTACATGGATGGAGGAACCATCTATGACCGGGAACTTTTTGAAACCTTGCGCCGTCTATCCGAAGAGAATCACATCCCTTGGCAGACCAAGGAATATATTGCCGGGGGCAACGACGCCCGAACCATCCAGCGCACCAAGGCCGGGGTCCGGGTCGCGGCCATGTCCGCCGCCGTGCGGTATCTCCATGCCCCAGCCAGCGTGGGCAGTATTGCCGATTTTGAAAATATGCTCAAGCTGACAAGGCTGTTTCTGAACAAGATTGCCGAATAGAACGAGAAGGAGGACCTATCATGAGAGGACAATATACCGTCGAAGAGCTGGTTGAACAGATGAGGCAATATCTGGGCTGTCCCTGCGCCTATTTCCCGCCTATGAAGGACGGTAAGCCGGTAGTAGAAGCCTACCATCAGGCCCGGGAGCGGGGGAAACAAGAGGGATTTTTCCCCATGCTGGTGGTTGTGGACGAAATTCTCATGGAGTGTTTCCAGTTTAACGGAGAGGACAGCACCCGGCAGGAACTGCTGTCCGCCCCGCTGGAACTGGGCCGGGAACTGCTCCAGACCTGGCGCAGTGAAGCGGACGAGGATATGGAAGATCCCAGCGCCCGGGAAGAACGGATGGGTGAGATTTCCGGCGGCGAGGGGATCGACTCCTTTTTAGGGCTTCGGGATTTTAGCGGTTCCAAGACAATGCCCGTTCTTCTGGCCGAGATTCCCGCCCAAAATCCCTGGGAGGTCTTTGCCTGGCTGCCCTTCGGCGGCTGGAACTCCTGTCCTGCCAATGAGGAACATATGGCGGTTTCCAAGTACTGGTTTGAAAGTTACGGCGCGGTCCCTGCCCTGATGACCCACGACGTCCTGGAGTATGTCCTGCCCGCCCCGGTTTCTAGGGAGAAGAGTGTAGAACTTGCCTTGGAACAGTATGCCTATTGCGCCGATATTGTGGACCAGGGCGTAGAGACGGTGGGCCGGCTGGCCGACGGGCTGGCCCAATCTACCGTCTGGTTTTTCTGGTGGGACTGATAAGGAGACGAAAACATGGAAATACTGGAGCTGTTAAAAGAACTGACTGCGGTCCACGGTCCCTCTGGGGATGAGGGAAACATTCGGGCAAAACTTGCGGAACTGGCCGCCCCGTTTGCCGCTGGGGTCACCGCTGACACCTTGGGTAATCTGATCGTCCATAAACCAGGGGATGGTCCCCGGGTGATGTTCGCCGCCCACATGGATTCCACTGGATTTATTGTTACTCATATCGAAAAAGAGGGATTCCTTCGAGTGGGCCGGCTGGGCGGAATTGCCCCCAAGGAGGCGGCTTATACCCCCATCCGTTTCAAAAGCGGCGTTCAGGGTGTCTTTGTTCCGGAGGAAAAAGCGGAGTTTGGTAAGCTGAAATTAGACGAGTGTTTCGTGGACATCGGGGCCAAGGACGAAGCTGAGGCCAAAAAGCTGGTTCAGGTGGGGGACACCGCCGTCTATGACGCGCCCCTCCGCGTCCAGGGGAGCCGGGTCACCGGGCCCTATCTGGATGACCGTCTGGCCTGTGCGGTTCTGCTCGCCGCACTGGAGCAGATAGAAACGCCTGCCTGCGACCTCTATATGGTATTTACGGTCCAGGAAGAGGTGGGCCTGCGGGGCGCCCGCACAGCCGCGTGGCAGGTGGGACCCGATATCTGTATTGCGGTGGATGTTACCGATGTAGACGACACCCCCGGCTCAGAAAAGAACGGCACTTCCCGGCTGGGGAAGGGGGCGGCGGTCAAAGTGATGGATTCCTCAGTCCTCTGCCACCCGCTGGTGGTTTCGCGGCTGGAGGAGCTGGCCCAGGTCGAAGGCATTCCCTTCCAACGGGACATTATGCGGGGCGGAGGTACCGACGCAGGCGCCATCCACACTGCGCGCCTGGGCGTTAAAACCGGCGGAATTTCCGTCCCCTGCCGGTATATTCACACGCCGGCGGAGTCCGCAGACCTGGAAGATGCGGCGTGCTGCGTCCGTCTGCTCCGGTCTTTTTGTGAATCAGTCAAGGGAGCGCAAAACTAATTTTATAAAATTGGATACTTTTCCCGAATTTTGTCTTGCAAAAAAAGAAGCCATCTGGTACAATAATAAAATGTCCGAACATTCCGGCATATCTGTAAAATGTAACCGGGCCTGAGGGCCTGAGGCAAGGAGAATGAACGCGCATGGATAAGAAACAGAGAGAAGCACGCCGCCATCAGGAAGATATCGCACTGCAGCGGGGACTGCTGTGGGTGGTAGGGGCCATTGTATTAGAGGTCCTGCTGGTGCTTGTCAACCGCTTCTATATCAATTACTATTTGAATGAGGCAGAGATCTTTTTGGCTTTGCATAAGGTTTTGAGCGCCGTCCGCATGGCCGCGCCCGTTGCCACGCTTCTTGCGCTGGTTTGGACAGGCTGGCAGGTGAAGCAGAAACAGAAATTTATGCTTCCCTTCATCCTTACCACCGCGTTTGGAGCCCTGTCGGTCTGTTCCCATGTGGCCATTAAGTTCCGGGGGCCTGGGGTTTCTATGCTGATCTGGCTGGTAATCGGCTGGGCGGTGCTGGCTATGGTGTTTTACATCTACCAGCATGAGTTCTTCTTGGGCGCCGCTGCCTGCGGGATGTCCATTTTGGCGCTGTGGTTTGTCCGCTATGGCCTGTCCGGCCGTCCAGAGAGCTTTTTGGTTCTGGCGGCGATTGCCGTGGTAACGGCTGCGGCGTTCTGGCTCAAGAAGACGGACGGTGCTCTGCCCAACAAAGAGCAGTTCCTGCCCCAGGAGACCAACTATGCCGTCCTGCTGGTCACCTGTGCAGCCAGTCTGTTGGCGGTCGTGGCCGCTATGCTGGCTGGCGGCACTGTTGCCTATTATCTGATTTTTGTTATGATCGCTTGGCTGTTTGCCCTGTTTGTGTATTATACCGTCAAGCTGATGTAATTGTTTTGGGCTCCCCGCCCTGTGGCGGGGAGCTTTTTTATGGAGAGGCGTGATACGATGATTATTCGGGAGCATAGTCGGGACCGGCTGGGCCGCGCCATCTGTCTGGCCGCGCTGTTTTTGCTGTTGTTCTCCCTGTTCCGGTTGTTCCCACTGGTGGGCGACGATTGGTTTCGGGAGGCGCTGGGTTCCTCCCTTCATAGCCCTCTCGACCTGTTTCGCGAGGTTGCCCACCGCTGGTCCACCGTCAACGGTCGGATTCTGGGCAACATTCTGGCCTACTCCGCCGGCAGCCGTCCTCTGCTCCGGCAGATTATGTATGTTCTGTTTACCCTGGCTCTCATCGTCCTGCTCTCCCGCACGTTCCAACAGGAGCCACTATCCAGCCTGCTGTTCTGTACCTTCCTGCTTCTGGCCCTGCCCAAGGAGATGTTCGTTCAGATTTACCCCTGGGCCGCTGGATTTTTTAATTACGTTCCGCCTGTGGTGATGCTGCTGGCCAGCCTGGAGCTGGTCCGGCCTGTTTTGGAGGGTCAGCCTTTGGAGGAACATCCAGCCCGGGGCGCAGCCCTGTTCCTGCTTGGCTTTGGCCAGCAGCTTTTCATCGAAAACAACACCCTGTATGCCCTGTGCGTCTCCTTCGCCCTGTTGGTCTGGTACTGGCTGGAGCGGCGGCGTTGGTCCCCTTCCCTGTTGGCCTTTTTTCTGGGCTGTGTGCTGGGCGGAGCCCTGCTGTTTGCCTCCCCCTCTTACCGGCTCATCACCCAGGACGGCGGCGCCTACCAGTCGGGACTGGGCGGCGGACTGGCCGGATTGGTGGCTTCAGCAGCAGAAACCCTTCCTCTGCTCATTGAGTACCTTCTGTTGGACCGTCCAGCCCTTTTCGGAATTTCCTTTCTCCCCTGGATGCTGACCCTCAGTTTGCTGTCTTTGTATCTGAAAAAGGTGCGTAAAAAAGTCTGGCAGGATTGGCTGATTGCCGGAGTGCTGTTTCTCTATCTTTTGACCGTAAATTTTCGTTGGTCCACAGCGGCGGCAGCGGTGTGGTGGCTGGTTTTCGCCGTTGGTCTGTGGCGCTGGACCCCAGACCGCCTCTCCCGGGCCCAGGCCCTGTTCTTCTGGTTTAGCGCCCCGGTGGCGGCAGCTCCGCTGCTTTTTGTCAGTCCTATTGGTCCCCGGTGCCTGTTCCTGTCCTATGTCCTGATGTTGGGAACGCAGGGGGTATTGTGCCAGCGTCTAGTGCCGAACCGCTGGGTCGGATGCCTTGGGGCAGCGCTCTTGATGGTCTTCCTGTTTACCGCCTATTTCAGAACCTACCTGCCTCTCCACCAGACAGAACAGCGGCGCACCCAAGCCATTCAAGCGGCATTGGCCTCTGGTCAAACTCAGGTAGCCATCCCACCCTATCAACACGATGGCTGGCTGTGGGATGCGGACAATGCCGATAAAATGGAGCAGTACTACTACCGGGAGCACCCTGGCGACCTGACCATCTCCTTTACCCCATAATCCCCAAACACCCCCGGCCGTCTGGCCGGGGGTGTTTGGTTTATTTAATGGTCATTTCCTTCACTTCATCGTACAAGATGGAGACAAAATCTTCCAAAGACATAGCGCCCATATCCTCGCCGGAACGGTGGCGGACGGAAACGGTACCGTTCTCCATATCCCGGTCACCCACCACCAGCATATAGGGAATTTTTTCCAGAGTAGCCTCCCGAATCTTTTTACCGATTTTCTCGTTGCGGCCATCCACCTCTACCCGGAAGCTCTGGGCGTCCAGCTGGGCGGCGACCTGCTGGGCATACTCGGCGGCCCGGTCGGTGACGGGGAGCAGCTTTACTTGAACGGGGGCCAGCCACGCGGGGAAGGCCCCGGCAAAGTGCTCGGTAATTACTCCGATAAACCGCTCGATGGAGCCCAGCACTACCCGGTGGATCATGACAGGGCGGTGCTTCTGGCCGTCCTCGCCGGTGTACTCCAGCTCAAACCGTTCAGGCAGCTGGCTGTCCAGCTGAATGGTGCCGCACTGCCAGGTCCGGCCCAGAGAATCGGCCAGATGGAAATCCAGCTTGGGGCCATAGAAGGCGCCATCGCCCTCGTTAATGACAAATTCCTTGCCCATATCGGTAATGGCGGCTTTCAAGATGTCCTGATTGCGCTCCCACTCCTCCACGGTGCCGATATGGTCTTCGGGCATGGTGGACAGCTCAATGGTGTAGCTCAGGCCAAAGGTGGAATAGACCTCGTCAAACAGGCGGACGGTTTCCTGAATCACCTCCTGCATCTGGTCCCGAGTCATAAAAACATGGGCATCGTCCTGACTAAAGCAGCGCACCCGGAACAAGCCGTGAAGGGCTCCGGACAGCTCGTGGCGGTGGACCAGGCCGATCTCTCCCACCCGCAGGGGCAGGTCGCGATAGGAGTGAGGCTCACTGTCGTAGACCAGCATCCCGCCGGGGCAGTTCATGGGTTTGACCGCAAAATCCACTTCGTCGATGATAGTGGTATACATGTTATTCTTATAGTGGTCCCAGTGGCCGGATCGCTCCCACAGCTGACGGTTGAGCATAATGGGAGTGGAGATCTCCACGTAGCCATACTTTTTGTGGATCTTGCGCCAGTAATCCAAGAGGGTGTTTTTCAGTGTCATCCCCTTGGGCAGGAAGAAGGGGAAGCCGGGGCCCTCGTCCCGGAGCATAAACAGGCCCAGTTCTTTGCCCAGGCGGCGGTGGTCCCGTTTTTTTGCCTCTTCAATTTTGGCCAAATACTCATCCAGCTCATCTTTTTTCGGGAAGGCGATGCCATAGATGCGCTGGAGGGTCTCCCGGTTGGAGTCCCCACGCCAGTAGGCGGCGTTGCAGGCGGTAAGCTTTAAGGCGTTGCCCTTGATTCGCCCGGTGGAGTCCAGGTGGGGGCCGGCGCACAGGTCGGTAAACTCTCCCTGTTTGTAGAAGGAGATCACCTCCTCCTCGGGCAGGTCTTGAATCAGCTCCACCTTGAAGGGTTCCCCCTTCTCCTCCATCAGCTGGAGCGCCTCAGGCCGGGGCAGTTCAAACCGTTCCAGCTTCAGCTTCTCCTTGCAGATTTTGCGCATCTCCCCCTCGATCTGTTCCAGATGCTCGGGCGTAAAGGCAAAGGGTGCGTCCATGTCGTAATACCAGCCTTCATCAATTGAGGGGCCGATGGCCAGCTTTACATCGGGCCACAGACGCTTTACCGCCTGGGCCATCACATGGGAGCAAGTATGCCAATAGGTCTTACGGTAATCCTCATGTTCAAACGTGTACAGATTTTCTTCCGACATCTCCAAGTTACCTCCTATTTTGGGGTAAAACAAAACGCTTCACCCCTGATAAAATTTCAGGGGTGAAGCGGTGCGCTCCACGGTTCCACCCTGCTTGCGGTCTGTCAAACCGCCGCTCGTGTCCTCTGTAACGGGAGGCCCCGGCCCGGTCTTCCCGGACGGCTCCGGAGTGGTACCGGCCAGCTTTCGCACAGAACGCTTTCACCGCTAGGCGTTCTTCTCTGGGTGCTTCCGCAGACCTCTTCTCCTTCAAAGCCAGTTTAATAGTGACACTATAGCACTGGTTGCTTGTTTTGTCAACCAGGAAAGGAACTTTTTCAGCAAGCCATTCTTTTCCGCCTGGATTACGGTCCGACCGGCGTTTTCTCATCCCGCAGGGCCGTTATCATGGTCTCTGCCTCGCCCAAGGTAACAATATCCTGGGGGCCTAAACGGCCGTCCGCAGGAAGCAGCCCCTTCTGGTGTGCCCATGCCAGCGCCGGCTGGGCAAACTGGGAGATTTCGGATACGTCGCTGTAACCGGTCAGGCCCGGGTAGTCCATCAGCATGGGACTGCCCGCCCAGCGCCAAAGCATCACTGTCATCTGTTCCCGGCTCACCGCGTCGCCGGGCCCCACTCTGCCGTCGCCATAGCCGCTGAGGATCCCTTCGCTGCTGGCCCAGCGGACTGCCTCGGCATAGGGGGCGGACTGGTCCACATCGCTGTAATTCATTGCGTAGTTAACTACGGGCTTGCCCTGCGCCGCGTGAAGCAGACTGGCCAAAGCCGAACGGGTCAGCGGCTCAGACGCTTTGTCCTGGTCCAGCACCATAATGTGCTGTGCATAAGCTTGACCGGGGTAGGACAGCGCCACCACGTCATACCAAGCCATAATATAGCTTCCAGTTTCCAGTCCGTTCAGGTTCTCTAAGGGGTTTCCCGTGTAGGTGGACAGCGTGGTTTCTTGACCGGCATACAGGAACAGCCCGCCGTTGTCGGTGGAAATCTGAAGTCTGTCATCCTGCTCCTTCACTGCTTCGACCTGGTGATACATGGCGCCCCCTGCGCTCTCAGGCAGATTGCGTACCACCGCAAAGGCGGCGGACTGCGGAGGAAGGGACCGGGTGGAGACAGAGCTGTGAAACACATAGAGCCGCTCGCCCACCGCCAGCCCGGAGGGGCCGCCAGGAGTCCGCTTGCTGCTGTCGATCCAGACGGTTTCCTCGGAAATCTTCATCACATATTCGCCTGACTGCTCAGACTGCATGTGCAGGCCGGTGACCGTCCCATCCGTTCCGGTGAGAATCGCCTTAATCTCTCCGCAGTACAGCTGACTGCTTGACAGAGTCTGGACGCGCTCCGCACCGGTACTCTCCGCCGCAGGGGGAGCAGACAGGAGACCTCCCGCCGCCAGGGCAGGGGCGCCCATAGTACACAACAGTGCGCCGCTCAACGCGATCGTTACCAACTTCTTATTCATACAACCGTCTTCCTTGTATTATAAAGTAGTAGTTATTAAAGCCCCTCTCCAAGGGCTGTGCTACACTGTAAGGGATGTTGTGGATTGGTTCCGTCCTCCTACCACGAAGATGGTTCAAGAAAGGTTCCAACCACAGCCCTTTGCAGTTTTGTTAATCAGTTAAATACCGCCAGACGGTTTATGTGGAACAAGGCTACAAAAGCAAAGTGTTCTGTGG
>JAAWIE010000083.1 GCA_022796195.1 Lawsonibacter sp.
ACGGATCCTCTGGCTTGGTATCGGAGGATGATATTGCTGCTGCCAATCTTTTCCTCTCCCAAGAGGATGAGAAAAACCAGCAAGAGATTGAGGATCGTGCGGCCGCTTCCAGCGTCCATCAGCACAGCAGAGGATGCAGAAGTGCCCACCCCATGGGCGGCAGGTACCGGAAGCCATACCAGAGCGGCGGCCAGGGCTACAGAAAAAATACGTTTCACATCAGTCACCTTCTCAAAAGGATTCAGTGACCTTAGTATCGAAAATTTCTGCCCCTTTCTTGCACGGGAATTTTTGTCTGTACGTGCAGGGTAACCCTCTACTCCGCAAAATCCCCCTCGGAGGCAGCGGCCTTTTTCGCCTTCTTCTCCTGCTGGCTCTCAATAAAGTCCGTCACCTTGTCCACCACCTCGGGAACTGTATCAATCACCCGGTCTACGGTGGTGGCAGGGGGAGGCGCAACCGGCAGCAGCTTCACCGAGCCCCCCTGGACAATGAGGAAAGCCACTGGCTCCAGCTTAGCGCCTGCGCCGCTGCCGCCGCCAAAGTTGTCCCTGCCGGAGGCATTCTTGGTGGAAAACTCGGTGCCCCCTCCTCCCACGCCGAAGGACAGCCGGGAAACGGGAATCATGGTGACTCCATCCGCCTGAATGGGGGCGCCGATGATGGTATTGGCGTCCGCCATAGCCTTGACATGCTCCATTGTGGCGCGCATCAGCTCACTGAGAGGACTTCTCTTCTCCTGTTCCATAAATCAGGCCGCCTTTCTCTGCTTCTGTTTTATTTTCTGCCCCCTTCGGACGGCCAAGGCCGCCCACAGGGTCCGAATGCCAAAGAACATACCCAGCCAGAGGACCTGCCAAATCTTCAGGGAGAGCGACGCTTTGGCATATATGGTCATCTCCGACGTCTGAAAGTCCACCGCCGTGCGGGCCCGTCCGTCCTTTACATGAAAGGCCCCCACCAAAGGGTACCACAGCGCGCCCAGAACGGCGGCGGCACGGCCATAGAGCAGAGCCGCATCCATGGGATCCTCTGCCCCTACAATCAGCTCCAACTCCAAAACATCCATCTGAAGCTTGCGGTAGAAGCACCCCGCCGCCTTCAGGAGGATGGGAAGCAGGGCCTGGGCATACTCCAGGCCCCCCCCTGCCCGCTGTACCAGGGTGGGGGGCTCTGCCGTTGGGGGTTTCGTTTTCTTTGGGGTCTGTGGTTTCTTCTTTTCCTTGGGAGGCCTCTCCTTTTTCTTCCATTTCCAGGGAAACACCTGGAGAAAAACGGCCCCCAGCCGTATCCATGCAGTCAGACCAGCTTGACTGTACTCCACCTGCCCCCCCACACGGATCTGTCCAAGCAGGAACAGAACCAGGACCACTACAGCCAGAATATACAGGGCAGTCATGGCTCTCCCTCCGGGGCCTCGCCCGTCTCTGGCTGCACCGCCGGAGCCTCGGAGACAGTCTCTGCCTTCTCAGCAGGCGCCTCCTCCTGCTCCCGCAGGCGGGCCACCGCCGCCTCCAGCTCCAGGGTGAGCTGTCCCCCCTCCTGGGAGGCGCTGGGCAACTCAGGCAGCTCCTCCAGGCTGGTCAGCCCAAAGGAGCGGAGAAAATTTTTTGTGGTTCGGAACAGCACCGGACGGCCGGGAACGGCCAGCCGCCCCGACTCCTCAATCAGCTCCCGCTCCTGCAGCAGACCCACCGTGTAGGCGCTGTCCACCCCTCGCACCTGATCCACATAGGCCCGGGTCACCGGCTGGTAGTAGGCGATAATGGCCAGTACCTCCAGGGCAGGTTGGGACAGGCGGGCGGGCTTTCGGCTCTCCAGCGTTCTGCGGATATAGGGCGCGAACTCCGGGGCGGAGCAAAGTTGGTAGCTGGTATCCAACCGCACAAGGCGTATTCCCCGCCGGCCATAGCTGTATTTGTCCATCAGCTGCTGCGCCACTGCGTCCAGTGTGGGGCGGTCCACCTCCAATCCCAGGCACAGCCGCTCCACCGGCACCGGCTCTCCAGCGGCGAAGAGCACCCCCTCCAGGGCGGATTCCAGCTCTTTGATCTCCATGGACATACCCCCTTTCTGCTGTTAAGGCTCTATACGCTCTATTATATCAGAATCTTTTCCATTTGTCATTCTATTTTTCAAATTCCTCCGCCCAAAAACGCCACGGGAAGTCCACCGCCTCCTGCGCGTAGTCAATGCCGATGCGCTTGCCCGAAAACGTCCTTCTTGGAACGGGACCGCCGCAGACATACAGCGGCCCTGCCGCTGTCAAATCCAGACCGTTCTGAGCCCGGGTCAGCGCCAGTCCCTGGCACAGCTTGCCAGGACCATTCAAGAAATTCCTTTTTTGGGACGCGCTCATCTCATTTTGCTTGCATCCAAACCTGTTTTTTGCTATAATATTTCTGTTTGCGACGGGAACCGCCCCCCGGATCAGAACCGCACAGGGCTCCCCCTCGGGCTCGGTGACGAAGTTCAGACAGTGATACATCCCGTAAATCAGATAGATATAGGCCGTTCCTGGCGGGGCAAACAGAGTCTCTGTCCGGGCGGTACGTCGGTAATTGTAGGCGTGGCAGGCCTTGTCTATCCGCCCCACATAGGCCTCCGTCTCTGTGATGCGGCACGCCAGCTCTGTACCGTCCTCCAGCACCCGGACAAGCTGCTTGCCCAGCAGGTCCCTGGCTACTTCCACTGTATCCCGGTTATAAAATTTCTGTGTCAAAATGTCCATACCGCCCCTCCTTGTGGACATATTGTACCATTTTCCATTCAATCTTGCAATCTGGAGTTGATATCTATGTCCCCCAAGGCCATGCGTCTTCTGGCAAAGCCCATGCTGTTCATCGCTGCTATCATCTGGGGCTCCTCCTTTTTCATCATGAAGAACGCCCTGGACGTTGTTCCACCTTTCTATCTTTTGGCCATCCGCTTCACTGCCGGGGCGGTGCTGCTGGGACTGGCCTGCGGATGGCGGTGGAAGCGCTTCACCCCCGACTATCTGTGGCGGGGCGCCATCATCGGCGGTTTCCTGATTGCGGCCTACTCCATCCAGACCTTCGGCCTTTCCCTGACCACCCCCTCCAAAAATGCCTTTCTCACGGCGGTGTATTGTGTGATTGTCCCCTTCCTCACCTGGGCGGTGGTCCAGAAAAAGCCGGACCGGTACAACATCGCCGCCGCTCTGCTGTGCATCACCGGGGTTGGGCTGGTCTCACTCAACGAAGAGCTCACCATCAACGCCGGCGACCTGTTGACCCTGGTGTGCGCCATCTTCTACGCCAGCCACATTGTCGCTGTGGAGAAGGTCTCTCCCGGGAAGGATATCACCTTGCTCACCGTGTTTCAGTTCGCCTTTGCCGCCCTGTATGCCTGGCCCTGCGGAATGCTGACCGAAGTCTTTCCTGCCCAGGCCTTTTCCACCCCAGAGGTTGTCCTTTCCCTGGTCTATTTGTGTGTGGGACCCACAACTGTCGCACTCCTCTTCCAGAATGTGGGGCAAATTTGGTCCGATCCCGCCTCTGCCTCTGTGATTTTGTCCTTGGAGTCGATGTTCGGTGTGCTGTTTTCTGTCCTCTTCTATGGAGACCCGGTAACAGGCCGCCTTTTGGCCGGCTTCGCTCTGATTTTTCTGGCAGTCGTCTGCTCAGAGACAAAACTGTCCTTCCTGCACAAAAAGACCTGACACAGCTTTACGAACCGAATCATTCATGGTATAGTGTCTTATACCTATAGCAAGGCACATAAATCACCGCCAACCCACGGCTGTCCGTATTTGAATCACAACATATTATTGAGAAGGTGTACTATGGCAAAAAAACCATCGACAAAAAATCGGATCATCACGGCTGCCTGGCAGCTCTTCCGGGAAAAGGGCTATGACGAAACCACCATTGAGGATATCATTTCCCTCTCCGAAACCAGTAAAGGTACCTTTTATCATTACTTCAGCGGAAAGGACAGCCTGCTCAGCTCTCTGTCCGATCTGTTTGACTCCTATTATGAGGAACTGCTCCCCCAGCTGGACAGTGCCATGAACACAGTGGACAAGCTGGTAACGCTGTGCTGCAAGGCCCATCGGATGATCGGCGACAGCATCCAGCCGGAGCTGCTGGCCTCTCTCTACTCCTCCCAGGTGGTAACCAAGGGAGATAAACACCTGTTGAATCAAAACCGCTTCTACTATCACATGATCTACCAGCTGGCTGACGAGGGCATCCGCCGGGGAGACATCCGCTCCGACCTGTCCGTGCGGGAGATCGCCCGGATCTTTGCCATGTGCGAGCGGGCCATTGTCTATGATTACTGCATCAGTGGCGCAGCCTATGATTTGGGCGACTACACCGCCCAAATGATCCCTCTTCTACTGGAGGGCATCCGGGCCCCCGGCAAAAAAACAACCCCCTGAAGGGGCCTGGAGGCCTGCTTCAGGGGGAGTAGTAGGTACTTAGATGGAGACGGCTGTCTTACTTTTTGTCAGCAGCAATTCTCTTGGCATTGATCTGCTTCCACATGGCGGTATCCACGCCCTTCCAAGACAGCTTGTCGGGGTCATAGTAGGGATCCTTGCCAGCCTTCATCTGCTCCTGATAGTCCTTGTACATGGCAATGACCTTGGGAGACAGGGCCAGGACCACAACCATGTTGATCCAGGTGATGGAGCCCAGGGCCAGGTCGGCGATGTCCCAGGCCAGGCTGGCCTTAATGACGCCGTAGACAACAACCAGAACGATCATGGCAATGCGGAGGACCCAGGTAGCGGTCTTGCGGATGCCCTCCTTACCCTCGCCCTCGAAGACATAGATCATAGCGGTCTCCGCCTCGTAGTAGTAGCTGATCAGGCAGGTGAAGGAGAACAGGGCCAGCATGATGGCGATGAAGGTGGGGGCAACCACACCCATCACGGTGCTGGCGGCCAGCTGCACAAAGTAGACGCTGCCTGCATCCACGCCTGCCAGCTCAGATGCAAAACGCACGCTGGTGTAGCCGCCTGCGGTGTTGTAAGCGTCGGTGAGCAGGATCATCAGGCCAGAGGCGGTACACACGATGACGGTGTCCAGCCACACGCCGGCGGCGTTGGCCATGCCCTGCTTCACGGGGTGGCTGGTCTCAGCAGCGGCTGCGGGTGGCATGGATTCGCCCATACCAGAGGCAGAGGAGAAGGTGCCGCGCTTAACGCCCTGCTGAATGGCGATACCGATGGAGCCGCCCATCAGAGCGTTCTTTCCAAAGGCAGAGGTAATCACGGTGCTGATCATAGCGGGAACCTGACCAATGTTCATGACCACAATGACAATGGCAGCAATCAGGTAAATCACGACCATGGGAGGCACGATCAGAGAGGCCGCAGCGCCGATACGCTTCACGCCGCCGATGATGACCACAGCAATGATTGCCGCAATGGCAATCGAGGTGGCGATCATGGGGATACCCAAAGCATTCTGGAATCCGTCGGCAATGGTGTTGGTGGCAGCGGCGGGCATGAACGCACCGATGCCGATAAAGCTGACAAAGGCCAGGAAGATGCCGTAGGGCTTCCAGCCCAGGCCGCGCTCTGCGCAATACGGGCCGCCGCCGCGGTACTCGCCGTCAATCTTGGTCTTGTACAGAGAGGCCAGGACGCACTCGGCAAAACACACAGCGGAGTTGGTCATGCCGGCCAGAATCATCCAGAACAGAGCCCCAGGACCGCCGGCATAGATAGCCACAGCCACACCAGCCACGTTGCCGGTGCCCACACGCATGGCCATAGTCGTGCAGAAGGATGCAAAGGTAGAAATGCCGGATTCGGAGTCGCCCCTATCAAGGATGCGCTTCCACATATCACCAAAATGGACGAACTGGAAGAAGCCCAGCCGAATGGTGAAATACAGACCGCTGCCCACGATGAGGATCAGCATACCAACGCCCCAGATCGGGCCGTTCAGCGTGCCGACCAGCTTGCTGATACTGTCTAGCATTATGTTTTCTCCCCCTTTTTATTTGGCGCCCCAAGCGCCGTGTTGCTTTTTCACAAAAAACTTGTGAAAAAATGTACCTACATCCATCATTATAACCGATTTTCCTTTTGAAGTAAAGAGAGAATGTGTACTAGACTCCATTCTATTTTTTCATCTTCAAAGATTTCCAGCCAGAATTTTCAAAAAAACCGCCGAAAACAAACAAAAAGGAGCTGGCGTTTATGAATTTGAAGGATGCTATGCTGACACTTGCACTTTTTGAGGAGCGCAGCGTCACCTCCGCCGCCAAACGGATTGGTTACACCGAGTCGGGAGCCAGCCATATTATCAAAAAACTAGAGCAGGAGCTGGGTTTTTCCCTCTTTGTCCGCACTCGAAAAGGCCTGGTGCCCACCCCGAATGGGGAAAGGATGCTCCCTCACATCCGCCGGATTGTCACTGCTTATGAGTTCTACACCGAGGAGGCTTCTGCTATTCGGGGCGTGCAGGAGGGCCACATCGCCATCGCCTCCTACACCAGCGCCGCCATCCACTGGCTGCCCGCCGGACTGGAGCAGTTCCACGCCGCCTTCCCGAACATCACAGTGGAAATTCGAGAGGGAGATTTTAACGAAATTGAAAGCTGGCTGGAGGAGGGAGCGGTGGATCTGGCGATTACTGAGCAGAATCGGGAGAGCAAAATGGACTGGTTCCCGCTGAAATTGGACACTTACTTAGCTGTATGCTCCCCAGAGTCCCCTTATGCTCACGTGGACGTCTTTGACCTGCGGGAACTGGAACACACGCCCTGTGTCCTGGCCTACAGCGTGGACCCTGATCTGTATACCAACCTGAACCCCTTGGGGATTCGTCCAAATCAGATTATCTCCGCCCACAACGAGCTGACCATGATGTCCATTGTGGGTCAGAACCTGGCAGTTGCTGTCCTTCCTGAGCTGTTTCTCCGCGGCTACCAGGGGAACAACATCCTCCTCCCCACCTCTCCTCACTTCGAGCGGGAGCTGGGCATCCGGGTCCCCTCCCTAAAGGAGGCCTCCCCCGCCGCGCAGCACTTTTTCCAATGCCTGCGGGACACTATCCAGCAAATCGAGGACAAGACCGCCCCACCCTATACCTTCGGGTATTCCACCCACACCGTAAAGCTGTGACCCTCTATACAAAAAGAGGACCGCTGGATAACCAGCGGTCTTTGTTCGTTCAGATCAGACGTTTGGATTTCTCCGAGGAGACCACCACCGAGTGGATGACCGCATGGCGCAGTCCCCCCTCCTCCAATGCCTTTACCCCCTCAATGGCGGTGCCTCCCGGGGAACAGACCATGTCCTTCAGAGCGCCCGGGTGGAGCTCCCGCTCCTGGAGCAGCTTGGCGGTTCCCAGCACAGTCTGCATAGCCAGGTTCATGGCCTGAGGACGGGACAGCCCCTCCATCACACCGCCATCCGCCAATGCCTCAATAAACATAGCCGTGTAAGCGGGGCCGCTGCCGCTCAGCCCGGTGACTGCATCCATATGCCGCTCCTCAATCCACTCCACCACGCCTACTGCCTTCATCAGGGCCTCTGCCTGATCCCGCTCCTCAGAAGTGAAATCGGTATCGCTGCACAAGACCATAGCTCCCTCTCCCACCATCGCAGGGGTGTTCGGCATGATCCGCAGCACACGAAGGAAATGATTTCCACAAAACTCCTTCAGCTTTTGACTGGTCACGCCAGCCGCAATCGACATCAACGCCTTTCCCTTCAGCGCAGACCCTGCCTCCTTTAAGGCACTGGCGGCCATGTTGGGTTTTACCGCCAACAGCAGCATATCGCAGCTCCGACACAGCCTCCGCAGATCGTCCAGAACCGTTAAGCCGTTGTCTGCAGCCCGCTCTCTGGCGCGGGGACTGATGTCAAACATGGCGATTTCATCCGCCGTCAGCGCCTGCGCCCGTAAAATTGCGTCCACAATGGCCGTAGCCATATTTCCATATCCGATCAAGCCCAGCTTCTTTTCCATCCGATGAAATGCTCCCTTCTTCACGCAGGCCGCTCCAACGTCGGCTCAATGTGTTTCAAAATCATACCACTTTTTTTCAGAAAATGCAACCTTAGATTCGGGGCGCCCCTTTTAAGAACAGTGTTGCCAGATTTCGCCTTCAGCAGTTTATACAAAGCAAGTTGATATAACAACCATTACATGCTATAATCAGAATGACAAATCGATATTTATGGAGATGAGTAAATGAATATTGTCTCAAAGCGGAAAACTTTGCTCTTGTTGATCGCCATCCTGTTTCCGGTCGCAGCGGCGTTGCTCCTATGGTTCTTGCTGGCTCTATGGAGAACTGGATGTGTGGTTCGGGTGTCCTTCAATGGGCTGGACAATATGTTCCACATCCCCTATGAATACTATGCCCTGAATGACCGTGGGGCTATCCGTGTTCCCGGATTCCTGGCTAAAGCTGTCCTGGGATCAGACACAGAGAAGCGGACCATCTATGATGATTCCGAAACCGCCTACTGGTTTGTCACCCTGCAATACAGGAAAGACGAATTGGCTTCTGACAGAAAGCCACATCTGGACACCTCTTTTGGGGCAGGCTACTGGCTGGTCTATGACAACTGGACCCGCAGTACTCCGATACCGGGGGAGGAGGACCTTGCTCTTATGATCCGGGCGGCGGAAGCCCTCCATGACGGCGATTTAGACAACTGGGTCTGGCAGGGAGGCGGCGCCACAGGACTGGCCTCCTTTATGGTCATTCGCAACAGGGACCAATATTTGTTAGAGGAAAATGGGGAGCGATTACTCCTGCCTCTGGAGGACGGCGGCTTCCAGAAAATAATGAACTGCCCCACAGGGGGACATTTTGACTGCTGGTTTTTTAAATAGTCCTGATTCTTTTTCGTAAGCTGAATATACCTATATATTCTGATTTATCAGCGGGCAGTCATTCAGGGAGGTAACTGCTCGTTTTAGATATTTTGACGAACCACTTTGCAGGATAGCATTGAGCAACACCAATCTGAAAAGGGATTTTCAGGTCTCCTTTTTCGGATATGTACTGCGGAAAGCCGCACAGGAGCATTCGTCAAACGACATAAAGAGAGGAGCCGCCTTTGGGAGGAACTTCGTAAGGAAGTTCCTCCCAAAATTTTTGTAGAGTCAGCCGAGGGGCGATTGGATTGTAGGGAAATTCAGTATATCGGAGAATTATATCATGGAAAAGTCGCTTTTTGAGCAAATAGGCGGCAACTATCATCAAGAGGGCGATTACTTTCTTCCAGCCCTGTCTGTGCCCGAACTTCCCGCCATCGGTGTATGGGGCCAGCAGCGGAGGCGGTATCTGAAAAAACATCGCCAGCCCCTTTATACGGCCTTGTTGCTGTCCGGTAAGTTAAATGACCACCTATCTGAAATTGACGAACAGGCGGAGGCTATGTTTTCTCATCTTGTAAAACAGATGGCGGCACAGGAAAGTATCACCGAACAGCTTAAAGCAGATAATCAAATGGAATGGGTTAGGGCTTGTTTGAAAAATAGGGAAGGATGAGCTAAATCAACAAAATAGCGATAGCGGCAATATAAACAAAAGCGAGAAAAGAGGCATCCAATTTGTC
>JAAWIE010000084.1 GCA_022796195.1 Lawsonibacter sp.
TGCTCGAAAGAGGTAACTTCCGGGGAGTATGTCCGATAATCGGGCGGCTGAGAAAGGTCTGTACGCGAGCGTAGATCGCCGCGCCATGACGGAACCGGCCCCTTTGCGCCGGTTTTTTCATGAGCAGGAATGATACGCACGGTTCAGCGGACAGAAAAATTTCTCTCGCCGTAGGTCGTCGAGACTAGGAAAAAACGACGTACGAATTCAGGAGGAAACAGCTATGGCACAGAAGGAAAAAATCCGCATCCGGCTGAAGGCTTATGACCATCAGATGATTGACCAGAGCGCGGAGAAGATTGTGGAGACCGCCAAGCGCACCGGCGCCGAGGTTTCCGGCCCCATTCCGCTGCCCACCAAGAAGGAGATCATCACCATCCTGCGCTCTGTCCACAAGCACAAGGACAGCCGGGAGCAGTTCGAGCGGCGGACCCACAAGCGCTTGATCGACATTGCCCGCTCCTCTCCCAAGACGGTGGAGGCCCTGATGGCACTGGAGCTTCCCGCCGGCGTAGATATTGAGATCAAGCTGTAAGCGCCCCATTTCCTATGTTTGTACCGCAGTCCGCCGCGTTTTGAGGCGGACGGGTCAAGTTGGCCGGAATGGTTCCCAATGGCCGGAACCGGTCAACCAATAACCTTATCTAAGGAGGAACCTACATGAAAGCGATTATCGGCAAAAAAGTGGGCATGTCCCAGATTTTTGACGAGAACGGCCATGTGATTCCCGTCACGGTGATCGAGGCGGGTCCCTGCGTGGTCGTGCAGAAGAAGACGGCTGAGAAGGACGGCTATGAGGCTGTGCAGCTGGGCTACGAGGACGTGGCGGAGCGCAAGCTCAACAAGCCGGAATTGGGCCACCTGAGCAAGGCCGGCATTGGCCCCAAGAAGCACCTGAAGGAGTTCAATCTGGAGAATGCCGCCGAACTGAACGTGGGCGACATTGTCAAGGCGGACACCTTTGCCGCCGGGGATTTCGTGGATATCACCGGCACCAGCAAGGGCCACGGCTTCCAGGGCGTGGTCAAGCGCCACGGCGCCGCCGTGAAGCGCAACACCCACGGCGGCGGCCCGGTCCACCGCCATCAGGGCTCTCTGGGCGCGGGCACGACTCCGGGCCGCATCATGAAGGGCCGCGACGGCGCGGGCCACATGGGCGTGGATCAGGTTACGGTCCAGAACCTCTCGGTTGTCAAGGTGGACCCCGAGCTGAATATGCTGGTGGTCTGCGGTGCGGTGCCCGGCCCCAAGGGCGGCCTGGTTACCATCAAGTCCACGGTTAAGGTCCACAAGGCCAAGCAGGCTGGCGCGGACATCAGCAAGAACCCGCAGAAGGCTTCCGGGCGCAACCCGCAGAAGGCCTCCGCCAGAAGCAAGTAAGAAAGGGGTGCTGAATCAATGTCTTCTGTGAAAGTTTTGAATATGTCCGGCGCTGAGGTCGGCTCTGTCGAGCTCAACGACGCGATTTTTGGGATCGAGCCCAATGAAGCGGTGGTCCATGAGGTTGTGAAGAACCATCTGGCCAACTGCCGCCAGGGCACCCAGAGCGCCCTGACCCGGGCTGAAGTCTCCGGCGGCGGCCGGAAGCCCTGGCGTCAAAAGGGCACCGGCCACGCCCGGCAGGGCAGCACCCGGGCCCCCCAGTGGACGCACGGCGGCATCGTCTTCGCGCCGAAGCCCCGGAGTTACCGCTATGTGCTGAACAAGAAGGTCCGGCGTCTGGCCCTGAAGTCCGTCCTCTCCGCCAAAGCGGCCGAGGGCAATCTGGTGGTCATTGACGCTATCAAGCAGGACGCCATCAAGACCGCCGACTTCCGCAAGTTCCTGAACGCCGTTCAGGTGAACGGCAAGGCCGTGGTGGTGACGCCCGCTCAGGACGAGATCATCATCAAGAGCGCCCGGAATCTGCCCGGCGTGCTGACCACTCCCGCGAACCAGCTGAATGTCTATGACATTCTGAATGCGAAGTTCCTGGTGGTGGATCAGGCCGCCCTCGCTAAAATCGAGGAGGTGTACGCATAATGGCTACCGCATACGACATCATTATCCGCCCCGTCATCACCGAGCGGGCCATGGCCGGCGCCGCCGACAAGAAGTACGTCTTCGAAGTGGCCCGCCACGCCGGTAAGACGGAAATCCGCCAGGCGGTGGAAGAGATCTTCGGCGTGAAGGTCGCCTCTGTCAACACCCTGACGATGCACGGCAAGCAGAAGCGCATGGGCGCTGGCCGTCCCGGTATGACGAAGGACTGGAAAAAGGCCTACGTCCAGCTGACCCCGGATTCCAAGACCATCGAGTTCTTCGAAGGCATGGTCTGATTCTACGGAAGGAGAGGAATGCAGTAATGTCTATTAAAACCTTTAAGCCGACGACTCCCTCCCGGCGTCAGATGACGGTCTCCGGTTTCGACGGCATTGACAAGAAGGCCAAGCCCGAGCCCAAGCTCACGGAAACCCTGAAGAAGAGCGCCGGCCGCAACAGCTATGGCCGCATCACCGTCCGCCATCGCGGCGGCGGCAACAAGCGCAAGTACCGTGTAATCGACTTTAAGCGCGATAAGCACGATTGTTTCGCCACCGTTCTCCGCCTGGAGTACGATCCCAACCGTTCCGCCAATATCGCCCTCCTGGAGTATGAGGACGGCGAGCGCCGCTACATTCTGGCCCCCGTGGGCCTGAAGGCCGGCGACAAGGTGGAGTCCGGTCCCAACGCCGATATCAAGGAGGGCAACGCCCTGCCTCTGGCCAACATCCCGGTGGGCACCACGATTCACAACATCGAGCTGCACCCCGGCAACGGCGCCCAGCTGGTGCGCTCCGCCGGCACCTCCGCTCAGCTGATGGCCAAGGAGGGCGGCGACGCGCAGATCCGTATGCCCTCCGGCGAGGTGCGCATTGTCCGCACCAACTGCATGGCTACGATTGGCCAGGTGGGCAACATTGACCACGCCAACATCAACATCGGCAAGGCCGGCCGTAAGCGTCACATGGGCTGGCGTCCCACGGTCCGCGGTTCCGTCATGAACCCCTGCGACCACCCCCACGGCGGCGGCGAGGGCCGTGCGCCCGTTGGCCGTCCCGGCCCTGTGACCCCCTGGGGCAAGCCGGCCCTGGGTTATAAGACCCGGAAGAAGAAGAATCCCACCAGCAAGTTCATTGTCAAGCGCCGCAACGAAAAGTAAGGGAGGCAGGTTTAAAATATGAGCAGATCCATTAAAAAAGGCCCGTACGTTGCCCCCGAGCTTCTGAAGCGGGTTGAGGAAATGAACGCGAAGAACGAGAAGAAGGTCCTCAAGACCTGGAGCCGCAGCTCCACCATCTTCCCCTCCTTCGTGGGCCACACCATCGCCGTCCATGACGGCCGCAAGCACGTGCCCGTCTACGTCCAGGAGGACATGGTGGGCCACAAGCTGGGTGAGTTCGCCCCCACGAGAACCTTCCGCGGACACCGGAAGGACTGAGTTGAAGGAGGATGCTGAACATGGAAAATAAAGTTGCGAAGGCCTATCTGCGTTACGTCCGCATTTCCCCCCGGAAGGTCCAGATTGTCTGCGACCTGATCCGCGGCAAGGACGCGGGCAGCGCTATGGCCATTCTGATGCAGACTCCCAAGGCGGCCTCTGAACCCCTCCAGAAGCTGCTGAAGAGCGCCGTTGCCAACGCCGAGAATAACTTCGGCATGGACCCCGCCAAGCTGGTGGTGTCCGAGGTGTATGCCACGCCCGGCCCCATCCTCAAGCGGATGATGCCCCGGGCTCAGGGCCGTGCCTATCGTATCAACAAGCGCACTTCTCACGTCACCCTGGCTGTGGCGGAAAAGGCATAAGAGGGAGGAGAACCGTATATGGGACAGAAAGTCAATCCCCACGGCCTGCGCGTGGGCGTCATCAAAGACTGGGATTCCCGCTGGTATGCCAGTGATGAGAAGGTCGGCGACCTGATCGTGGAGGACCAGAAGATTCGTAAATACCTCAAGAAGGCCCTGTACGGCGCTGGTGTGCCCAAGATTGAGATTGAGCGCAGCGGCGACGCGGTGACGGTCTTCCTGCACTGCGCCCGGCCCGGCATGGTCATCGGCAAGGGCGGCGAACAGATTGAGCAGTACCGTGTGGCCGTTGAGAAGCTCATCGGCAAGAAGGTGCGCCTGAACATTGTCGAGGTCCGCAACCCCGACATGAACGCCCAGCTGGTTGCCGAGAACATCGCCCAGCAGCTGGAGAAGCGCATTTCCCACCGCCGCGCCATGAAGAATGCCATGGCCCGTGCCATGCGCGCCGGCGCCAAAGGCATCAAGACCTGCTGCTCCGGCCGTCTGGGCGGCCGCGAGATTGCCGGTGTGGAGCACTACCACGAGGGGACCATCCCCCTGCAGACCATCCGTGCCGACATTGAGTACGGCTTTGCGGAGGCTGCCACCACCTTTGGCCGCATTGGCGTGAAGGTGTGGATCTACAAGGGCGAGGTCCTCAGCCAGACCCTGCGTACGACCCCCCGTACTATGGATACTTCGAAGCCCTATCAGGAGCGCCGGGAGCGCCGTCCCCGCCGGGATGGAGACCGCCGCGGCGGCTTCAACCGGGACCGTCAGGGCGGCGGCGGCTTTAACCGCGGCCCGGGCGGCGGCCGTCCTCAGGGCGGCGGCTTCAACCGCGCCGGCGGCCCCCGTCCTCAGGGCGGTCTGAACCGGGCCCCCAGCAATCCCAGCCGTCCGGCTGCTCCCGCAGCCCCCGCTAAGGAAGGAGGAGCCAACTAACCATGTTGATGCCGAAGAGAGTCAAGTACCGCCGTGTGCACCGGGGCCGTATGACCGGCAAGGCCACCCGGGGCAATACCCTGGCCTATGGCCAGTTCGGTCTGGTGGCCACGGAGCCCGCCTGGATTACCAGCAATCAGATTGAGGCCGCGCGTATCGCCATGACCCGCTACACCAAGCGCGGCGGTCAGGTTTGGATTAAGATTTTCCCCGACAAGCCCGTTACCAAGAAGCCTGCTGAGACCCGCATGGGTTCCGGTAAGGGTTCTCCGGAGTTCTGGGTTGCCGTGGTGAAGCCCGGCCGGGTCATGTTTGAGATCGCCGGCGTGTCGGAAGAAGTTGCCCGGGAGGCCCTGCGTCTGGCCAGCCACAAGCTGCCCATCAAGACCAAGGTTATCGCCCGCGACGAGGAAGCAGGTGAGTAAGATGAAGGCAAGTGAAATTCGTGAAATTCGGAAGCTGACCCCCGAGCAGCTCAACGAGAAGCTGACGGGCCTGAAGAAGGACCTGTTTTACCTGCGCATGCAGCACGCCACCAATCAGCTGGATAATCCCGTGAAAATCCGGGAGACCAAGCATGACATTGCCCGAGTCAAGACCGTGCTCCGGGAGCTCTCCGCTTCCGGCGGGCAGGCCGTAACCAAGCAGTGAGAAGGAGGTAAGGAAACATGGACGAGAAGAGAACTTCCTCCCGCAAGACCCGGGTTGGCAAGGTGGTCTCCGATAAGATGGACAAGACCGTGGTGGTCGCCATCGAGGACCGGGTGGCGCACCCGCTGTACAAGAAGATTGTCGGCCGTACCTACAAGCTGAAGGCTCATGACGAGCAGAACAGCTGCGGCGTCGGCGACAAGGTGAAAGTGATGGAGACCCGCCCCCTGTCCCGGGACAAGCGCTGGCGCGTGGTCGAGATCATTGAGAAAGCGAAGTAAGGAGGCGTCGAGTTATGATTCAGCAGGAAACCTTCCTGAAGGTCGCCGACAATACCGGCGCCAAGGAGATCAAGTGCATCCGCGTTCTGGGCGGTTCCAAGCGCAAGTATGGCAACATCGGAGACGTTATCGTGGCCTCTGTGCGGAAGTCCGCTCCCGGCGGCACGGTGAAGAAGGGCGAGGTGGTCAAGGCCGTCATCGTTCGCTCCGCCAAGGGCATCCGCCGGAATGACGGCACCTATGTCCGTTTTGATGACAACGCCGCCGTCCTCATCAAGGACGACAAGAACCCCAGAGGCACCCGCATCTTTGGGCCCGTGGCCCGGGAGCTGCGCGACAAGGACTACATGAAGATCCTGTCCCTGGCCCCCGAAGTGATTTGAGGAGGGCAGAGGAATGTCTATGAATATTAAAAAGGGCGATACGGTCGTCCGGCTCTCCGGCGATGGCGGTAAGGACAAGGACATCAATACCCACCAGGGTAAGGTCCTTGCCACCCTGCCGAAGGAGAACAAGGTTGTGGTGGAGGGCATGAACCTGGTTACCTGCCACATCAAGCCCCGCCGTCAGGGCGAGGAGGGCGGCATTGTGAAGCGGGAAGCCGCGATTGCCGCCTGCAAGGTTCAGGTGGTCTGCCCCAAGTGCGGCAAGCCCACCCGCGTCGGCCACAAGATTGAGAAGAAGACGGTGGCTGGAAAAGAGAAGAACGTCAGCATCCGCATCTGCAAGAAGTGCGGCGCCGGGCTGTAAGGAGGGGAGACACAATGGCTGAAAAAAATGCGCCGAATCTGAAGGCAAAGTATCAGGCCGAGGTGGCTCCCGCCCTGATGAAGCAGTTTGGCTACAAGAGCGTCATGCAGATTCCCAAGATTGACAAGGTCGTGGTAAACGTCGGCTGCGGTGAGGCCCGGGAAAACGCGAAGATTCTGGACAATGTGGTCCGGGATCTGGCGCAGATTACCGGTCAGAAGCCCATCATCACCAAGGCGCGGAAGTCCATCGCCAACTTCAAGCTCCGGGAGAACATGCCCATCGGTGCGAAGGTCACCCTGCGGGGTGAGAAGATGTGGGAGTTTCTGGACCGCCTGTTCAACGTGGCCCTGCCCCGCGTCCGTGACTTCCAGGGCATCAGCCCTAACGCCTTCGACGGCCGGGGGAACTACGCCCTGGGCATCCGGGAGCAGCTGATCTTCCCCGAAATCGAATACGATAAGATCGATAAGATTCGCGGCATGGATGTGGTCATCTGCACCACCGCGCATACCGACGAAGAGGCCCGCGCCCTGCTCACCCAGGTCGGCGCTCCCTTCGCCCGCTAAGGAGGAAGAGAAGATGGCGAAGAAGTCCATGATTTTAAAACAGCAGAGACCCGCCAAGTACTCCAGCCGGAAGTACAACCGTTGCAAGCTCTGCGGTCGTCCCCACGCATATCTGCGGGATTACGGCGTGTGCCGTATCTGCTTCCGGGAACTGGCCTATAAGGGCGAGATTCCCGGTGTGCGGAAGGCGTCCTTCTGAGCTGGAGGACGCCGCCCCGCCTTTTGGCAAGAGGGGCGCATATTCCGTTCTCCTGGGGGGAACCGGAAGCTTTGTTGAACAGAGGCCTTTGCTAGGGGGTCTTTGGGATAGACAGACGGCGAAAGGTCATGGCCAATCGGGCTTGACACTCAATTGGTCATGATACCTCGCTGCTGAAGCGGTCAAAGACCGCAACTCTAAAATAGGAGGATTTTACCATGCATATCACCGATCCGGTTGCGGATATGCTCACCCGCATCCGCAACGCCGTCAGCGCGAAGCACGATACCGTTGACGTTCCCGCTTCCAACATGAAGAAAAGCATCGCGCAGATTCTGCTGGATGAGGGCTATATTAAGAATTTCCAGATCGTGGATGATGGGACTCAGGGCAAGATTCACATTACCCTGAAGTACAACGCCGGCAAGGAGAAGGTTATCACCGGCCTGCGCCGCGTTTCCAAGCCCGGCCTGCGGGTTTATGTGGGCGCCGATGAGCTGCCCCGCGTGCTCCGGGGCCTTGGCATCGCGATCATCTCCACTTCCAAGGGCGTCATGACCGACAAGAAGGCCCGCGAGCTCCATGTCGGCGGTGAAGTCCTGGCATTTGTTTGGTAAGGAGGGTATTTTACAATGTCGAGAATTGGCAGAATGCCCATTACTGTTCCCGCCGGCGTCACTGTGAGCGTCGCCGAGGGTAATGTGGTTACCGTGAAGGGACCCAAGGGCCAGCTGACCCGTGCGCTGCGCCCGGAGATGATCATTGAACAGGAAGGCACTACGATCACCGTGAAGCGTCCTTCCGAGGATAAGCTGCACCGCAGCCTCCACGGCCTGACCCGCACGCTGCTGAACAACATGGTCGTCGGCGTGACCGATGGCTATGCCAAGGAGCTGGAGGTCAACGGCGTGGGTTACCGTGTGGCCAAAGAGGGGAATAAGCTGGTGATGAACCTGGGCTTCTCCCATCAGGTGATCGTTTCTGAGATCGAGGGCATCACCATTGAAGTCCCCGCTCCCAATAAAATCATCATTCGCGGCTGCGACAAAGAGGTCGTTGGCCAGTTTGCCGCCGAGGTCCGCGAGAAGCGTCCGCCTGAGCCGTACAAGGGCAAGGGCATCAAGTACGCCAATGAGACCATCCGCCGCAAGGTCGGCAAGACCGGCGCTAAGAAGTAAGGAGGTGTGCCGATATGATTAAGAGACCGAATACCAACGCCCAGCGTATGAAGCGCCACAAGAGAGTGCGCGCCAAGATCTCCGGCACCCCCGAGATGCCGCGTCTGAACGTGTTCCGCAGCGAGGCCAATATTTATGCCCAGATTATTGATGATGTCGCCGGCGTAACTCTGGCCTCCGCTTCCTCCCTGGATAAGTCCATTGAGGGCTATGGCGGCAATGTTGCCGCTGCCGCTGCCGTGGGGCGGCTGATTGCTGAGCGGGCCAAGGCGAAGGGTATTGAGAACGTGGTGTTTGACCGCGGCGGATACCTGTATCACGGCCGCGTGAAGGCCCTGGCCGAGGGCGCCCGTGAGGGCGGCCTGCAGTTCTAAGGAGGGAGGAACATTCAATGCCTAGATTTGAGAGAGAGCAGAGCGAGTATATCGAGAAGGTCGTGTACCTCAACCGCGTTTCCAAGACCGTAAAGGGCGGCCGTGTTATGAAGTTCTCCGCCCTGGTGGTTGTGGGCGACGGCAAGGGCAAGGTCGGCTACGGCCTGGGCAAGGCTGCCGAAGTTCCCGAGGCAATCCGCAAGGGCATCGAGGCTGCCAAGAAGAACATGATTACCGTCACGCTGGCGGGCACCACTCTGCCCCACGAGACGATTGGCGAGGCCGGCGCAGGCCGCGTGCTGATGAAGCCCGCTGCTCCCGGTACCGGCGTGATCGCCGGCGGCGCGGTGCGTGCCGTCGTGGAGGCCGCGGGCATCAAGGACATCCGTGCCAAGAGCCTCCGGTCCAACAACCCCAACAACGTCGTCGCCGCTGCCTTCCAGGGCCTGAAGTCCATGCGCGGTCCCGAAGAGGTCGCCCGGATTCGGGGGAAGAGCGTCGAAGAGATCGTGGGTTAAGGAGGCGCAAAACATGGCAAACTTAAGGATTGAGCTCGTCAAGAGCCTGAACGGCCGCCTGGAAAAGCAGGTTGCCACCGCGCATTCCCTGGGTCTGCGCAAAATCGGTGACG
>JAAWIE010000085.1 GCA_022796195.1 Lawsonibacter sp.
ACCAATGAGGCCCAGGGGACATTTTCCTATCTCCGAGCGTACGGATACCACATTGAGGACGTCTGGCGCACGGTGAAGGAGGTCTTTCCCCACATGTGGAGCTGGGTCAGGGACGTGATTCAATGGGCGCTGGGCTGACAGGCACTTTCCCTTGCTGACCTGCATAGAATAGGGGAAAACAAGGAGGTTTTCACTATGACGCTGTACCCCTATAACCGCCAGGCGGCGGTAGCCTACGCCCACCGCTGGGCCTATCATCGAAATCCTGATTTTTACAACTTTGATGAACTGGGAGGCGACTGTACCAACTTCGCCTCCCAGTGTCTCTATGCCGGTACCGGCGTGATGAACTACACCCCCACCTTTGGCTGGTACTACAACAGCCAGTACAGCCGCGCCCCCGCCTGGACAGGGGTCCCTTTTTTCTACAATTTCCTGACCCGCAAGAAGGAGGGGCCCGGTCCGGTGGGCGTGGAGACCTCCATGGAGGAGGTCCAGCCCGGCGATTTTGTCCAATTGCGCTTTGTGCCAGGTCCCTTCGCCCACAACCCAGTGATTGTGGCGGTGGGCAGTCCCATCTCTCTGGACAATATCCTAGTAGCCGCACACACGGAGGACGCCGACTACCGGCCCCTGTCTACTTACCCCATCGCACAGGCCCGGTTTCTCCACATCCTGGGGGCTAATCATTGACCGGGGGGAGCTTATGTGGTAGGATGTGGTACAAAAGGGAGGGGAAGCCAGTGCGGCAACTGAAAAAGGCCTATTTGGAGATTACCAACCAATGTAATCTGAATTGCGCATTTTGCCCTGGGACCCGGCGTCCGGCAGGTCTGCTCTCGGTCATGGATTTTAAGCGTTATGGGGAAAAACTGCGGCCCCACACAGAATATTTGTACCTCCATCTTATGGGGGAACCCCTGCTGCACCCTGAACTGGCCGGGCTGCTGGACCTGGCAGGGGAGCTCCGATTTCGGGTTATGGTCACCACCAACGGTACCCTGCTTTCCCGGCGGGGAGAACTGCTCTATGCCAGCCCGGCGGTGGAGAAGGTCAGCATTTCCCTCCACTCCTTCGAGGGCAACGAGGGAGAGGGGTTGGAGGACTATCTAAAGCAATGTATCTGCTTTGGAAGAAACGCCTCTGCTGCCGGAAAGAAGTGCGCTCTGCGGCTGTGGAACCTGGACGGAGCAGACACTTGGGGGGCCAATGCTCAGAATGAAGTTATCCTGGCGGCTTTGGAGGCATCTTTTCCCAAACCCTGGAAGGAGGGCCGCCGGGGCACAACGCTGGCTCCCAACGTATTTCTGGAGTGGGGGGAGAAATTCGACTGGCCCGACTTGTCCACGCCGGAGGAGGACAGCCCCACCTTTTGTTATGGCCTGCGGGACCAGGTGGGGGTATTGTGTGACGGGACAGTGGTACCCTGCTGTCTGGACCACGAGGGAGACATTCCTCTGGGCAATCTGCAAGAACAGACTTTGGAGGAAATCTTGAACAGTCCCCGAGCCCGAGCCATCTACGACGGCTTTTCCCAGGGCAGGGCACAAGAGAAGCTGTGCCGCCGGTGTGGATTTGCCAGGCGTTTTCAGAGATAGCGGGTAGGCGGCCGGCTGGAAGTGGAAAATTTATGCAAAAAAGGAGTAAAAAGGCGAAATAGAGTCGGGGGGACTTCGGCAAAATAACCAAGAGGGATGTCCTTGTCTAGTGGACAAGTGACCGCAATAATAGGAGATAATTTTGGACGCGTCCATATACAGTGGACACTTGTAACAGTGAGATGGTCTGAAATGGGCTGAAGCCGGGGCGGATAGGAAAACTTTCTGTGAATTATGAGCCTTGAAAAGCAGAGAAAAATCCCGTAAAATCTTCATATTACCCTGGACCGGAAGGTCCTCGTAAGATTAGGAGGAATAAAATGAAAAAACTTCTTTCCCTGGCTCTGGCCTCTGCAATGGTCCTGAGCCTGGCCGCCTGCGGTGGCGGCAACGGCGCTTCAAGCAATGGAGGCGGCAGCAACGCCTCCGGTGCCAGCAATCCCGCTCCCGCCGGTGACAAGGTGATTAAGATCGGCGTCTTTGAGCCCGCCTCCGGCGACTCCGCTTCCGGCGGCAAGAAGGAGACTCTGGGTATGCAGTTCGCCAACTCCGAGACTCCCACGGTAGAGGTAGGCGGCGAGACCTATACCGTCCAGCTGGTCCTCTCCGACAACGGCTCCACCACCGACAAGGCCCCCTCCGCCGCCGCTGATCTGGTGGCGCAGAATGTGGCCATCGTCCTGGGCTCCTACGGCTCCGGCGTGTCCATGGCCGCCAGCGACACCTTTAAAGAGGCCGGGATCGCCGCTATGGGTGTGACCTGCACCAACCCCAATGTCACCGCCGGCAACGACCACTACTTCCGTATCTGCTTCCTGGACAACTTCCAGGCTCAGGTGCTGGCCAATTTCGCCATGGACAAGTTCCAGGCAAAGACCGCCTACTGCCTGGGCGAGACGGGCAACGAGTATGACCAGGGCCTTATTGCCTTCTTTGAGCAGATCTTTACCGCCAACGGCGGCAAGGTCATCAAGGACTCCTTCCCCACCAACAACTCCGACTTCAACTCCTACCTGAACAAGGCCAAGGCTGAGAACGTAGACGTCATTTTTACCCCTGTGTCCATCGCCTACGCAACCCAGATCATAACCCAGGCCGAGTCCCTGGGCATCACCGCTCCCTTCCTGGGCTCCGACACCCTGGATGACAACATGGTTCTGGATGCCGCCAACGGCACCAGTATTCAGCTGTACGTCTCCACCTTCTATCAGGAGGGCGGCGCTCCCGCCTTTGACGAGGGCATCAAGAACTATATCAACAGCAACTCCACTGCCAAGGACGCCAACGGCGGCAATGACACCATCGCCGCTGTGACCGCTATGGGCTACGATGCCTACTATGTGGCTCTGGAGGCAATTAAGGCCGCTGGTTCCGCCGACCCCGCCGCCATCAAGGCCGCGCTGGGCAGCGTCACTTACACCGGCGTGTCTGGCGACATCGCCTTTGACGACGGCGGCGACGCCGTCCGCGACACTGCCTATATCAAGCACTCCACCAACACCGGGGCCTGGGAGTTGGAGACCGTTCAGCAGGCCGGCTAAGCAAACAATCACCCCCATATTTCCCCGGCGGAGCATTGTACTCCGCCGGGGAAAACCGGATGGGCTGCCTTGAAAGGGGTCGCACCCGGCCCTTTTCAAGACAGCCCAATTTGTTTAAAAAACTATGCAAGGGAGGACCCCGCTTTGGAATTTGCCATTTCCGTGTTGATCTCCGGAATCTCCGTGGGCGGGCAGTATGCGCTGATCGCCATCGGCTATACCATGGTGTACGGTATCCTGCGGCTGATTAACTTCGCCCACGGCGATGTGTTTATGGTGGCGGGTCTGCTGGGCATCTACCTGACCGCCAGTATGCCCCTCTACCTGTCCATGCCCCTGGTGCTGGTGTTCACTGTGCTGCTGGGCTTCTGTATCGAACGCGCCGCCTACAAGCCTCTGCGCTCCGCCCCCAGAATGTCGGTAATGATCTCCGCCATCGGTGTCAGCTATTTAATCCAAAATACCGCCACCTATATCACCGGCGGACAGCCTATGACCTACCCGGTGATTCCCTTCCTGTCGGATACGGTGAAAATCGCCGGTACCTCTACCAAGTGGGTTACCATTCTCACACCGTTCCTGGTGCTGCTTTTGGTGGTTGCCCTGACCCAGCTGATTAACCACACCAAGACAGGAATGGCTATGCGGGCTGTGGCCAAGGACTTTGAAACCGCTCAGCTTATGGGTATCCGCATCAATACCATCATCTCCATTACCTTTATCATCGGCTCCGCCCTGGCGGCAGTGGGCTCCATGCTCTACTTCACCAACTTCCAGGCCATCACCCCCACCGCCGGCGCACTGCCCGGACTGCGGGCCTTTGTGGCGGCAGTGGTGGGCGGTATTGGCTCCATCCCTGGGGCGGTGGTGGGCGCTTTCATCATTGGCATCTGTGAAAATGTCATCAAAAGCACAGAGTTTACCGTTTTCTCCGACGCCGGTACCTTTGCGCTGCTGATTCTCATTCTGGTGCTGAAACCCACCGGACTCTTCGGTGAAAAAGTCACCGACAAAGTGTAAGGGAGGGGCGTTTTTATGGTACAACAGAAGAATAAAAAGGGCGCATATATGGCCCTGCTGGCCTGCGTGGTCATGTTGTGCGGCATCATCCTGCTGGAAAATATCTGCGTGATGCTTCCTCAGGACAGCGTGCCCAATGTGCTGAAGCCCACCAGCCAGCTCTTTGCCGTGCTGAAGAAGGGGGCGGTCTACTCACTGGCGGCAGTGTCCATGAACCTGCTTAACGGCTTTACCGGCCTGTTTTCCCTGGGGCAGGCGGGCTTCATGCTGCTGGGCGCCTATACCTACGCCATCCTGTCCGTTCCTGTGGCTGACCGGGCGGCAGTGTACTACCTCTACGGCGGCTCCGCTGTCAACTTCTCCTTCCAGGATATGTTTGGCTCCATCTTCGGCACCGAGGGGGTCGGGGGAGCGGTCAGCATGGGGCTGGGCGTAATGATTGCCATGATACTGGCCGGTTGTGTGGCCGCCATGTTTGCCTATTTCATTGGCTTGCCGGTTCTCCGCCTGAAGAGCGACTACCTGGCCATTGCAACCCTGGGCTTCGCAGAGATCATTAAGGCCGTGTTCCAGTGGCAGGCTCTGGGCCCCGTCACCAACGGCGCGAACATGATAAAGAGCTTTCCCACCTTTTCCAGCTTCAACATCACCGACGCCAGCGGCAAGGTGGTTCTGCGGCTGGCCACCTTCTTCCCGTTCCTGATCTCGACCATCTGTATCGCCATGATCTGCCTGCTGATCAACTCCACCTATGGCCGGGCCTTCAAGGCGATTCGGGAGGATGAGACCGCCGCCGAGGCCATGGGCATCAATCTGGCCAAGCACAAAATGCTCTCCTTCTGCACCTCCGCCTTCTTCGCCGGGGTCAGCGGGGCCATGTTCGCCATGTTTGTCACCAACGCCCAGGCCAAGGTGTACACCACCACTATGACCTATGAGATTTTGCTGATTGTGGTCATCGGCGGCATCGGCTCCATCTCCGGCAGCGTCCTGGCCACCTTCCTCTATGTGGCCTGTTCCGAATGGTGGCTGCGCTTTCTGGACAGTGAGACCGTCATTGGCGGAGTCAAGCTGCCCTTCCTGCGGGCCGGCTTCCGGATGGTGGTATTCTCCATTATCATTATGATTATCGTGCTCTTCTTCCGTAAGGGCATTATGGGCGACAAGGAGCTGCCCGACCTGCTGAAAAGGCGTACCAGGAAGGAGGCAGCCAAATGAGCGAGAACATTTTAAAGGTGGAAAACGCCACTATGCAGTTTGGCGGTGTGGTGGCCGTGGACAATCTGAACCTTGAGATCAACGAGGGGGAGATTGTGGCCCTTATCGGCCCCAACGGCGCGGGCAAGACCACCGCCTTCAATGTGGTCACCGGCGTATACCAGCCCACCAACGGGGCGGTGTGGTTTCAGGGGAAGAAGATTGTGGAGAACCACCCCCAGGGCAGAATGAAGAAGCTCTACAAAGGGGAGCACGGAGGGGAGTACACCCAGGTGCTGGCCCCCACTCCTGACAAGATTACGCAGATGGGGATGGCCCGCACCTTCCAGAATATCCGGCTGTGGAAGAGCCAGTCGGTGTTCGAAAATGTGCTTATCGCCATGCACTGCCGTACCCATACCAATTTTTTGGCCGCATCCCTCCGCATGAACCACAAGGAGGAGCAGGAGCAGCGGGAGCGGGTTGCGGAGCTTTTGGAGACGGTGGGGCTGTACGACGTGAAGGACGAGCTGGCCACCTCGCTGCCCTACGGCAAGCAGCGCCGGCTAGAGATCGCCCGGGCCCTGGCCACCGACCCCAAGCTGCTGCTGCTGGACGAGCCCGCCGCCGGCATGAACCCCCAGGAGACCAACGAGCTGACCGCCTTCATCGGGGAAATTCGGGACAGCTTCCACCTGACCGTATTCCTCATTGAGCACCACATGGACTTGGTGATGGACATTTCCGACCGTATCTATGTGCTGGACTTCGGCAAGCTGATCGCCAAAGGTACACCGGAGGAAATTCAGAATAATCAGCGCGTCATTGACGCCTATTTGGGGGTTGCAGAAGATGCTTAAAATTGAAAATCTCCATGTGGCCTACGGCGGCATTCAGGCCCTGCGGGGCATCTCTCTGGAGGTCCCCGACGGCAAGATTGTAACCCTGATTGGCGCCAACGGGGCGGGCAAATCTACCACGCTGCGCACCATCACCGGCCTGGTGAAAGCTCAGTCGGGCTCCATCCAATGGAATGGAGAGGAGCTGCTGGGCAAACCCATCGACCGAATCATCAGTGCTGGCATTGCCATGAGTCCGGAGGGACGGCGGGTATTTCCTGATATGTCGGTGCTGGAGAATTTAAAAATCGGCGCCTATCTCCGCAAGGATAAGGGGGAGATCGAAAAGGATATTCAGTGGGTATACTCCCTCTTTCCACGGCTGGAGGAACGCAGCTGGCAGCTGGCGGGCACTCTGTCCGGCGGAGAACAGCAGATGCTGGCGGTGGGACGGGCTCTTATGTCCCGTCCTAAGCTGATGATGCTGGATGAGCCTTCTCTGGGACTGGCTCCCCTGGTGGTTCAGGATATCTTTTCCATCATAAGAGAAATCAACAAGCAGGGGGTCACCATTCTTTTGATTGAGCAGAACGCCAATATGGCGCTGAAGATTGCAGACTTGGCTTACGTGCTGGAAACAGGGAATATCACGCTGTCCGGGACCGGCGCAGAGCTGCTGGCTGACGAGAAGGTCAAAGAGGCCTATCTGGGCAAGCACAAAAAATGAGTGGGGGAAAGCCCACAGAAAATATATGGGGCAGCCTCCAAAAGAGATCGCCCCATATTTTTTGGATGAACTGCATCAACCCAGGGCCGCTCTCATTGGAGCGGCCCTGAGCTTGTTTTTGCAGTTCCTTTTTGTGTTCAGCCCCGGGATCTGGTGTTGGCGGGCTGAGTCTTGTCAAAGGCCGGATTGGAAAGATAAATGTTGGGGGCGTCCATCTTCTCCTTGCACAGGCGGATACATTCGCCAAAGCGCTGGAAGTGAACAATCTCCCGCTCACGCAGGAAACGGATCACATTGTTTACATCTGGGTCATCGGACAGCCGCAAAATATTGTCATAGGTAAGTCGAGCTTTCTGTTCTGGTGCAATCTCAAAAGTACAACTTTAGGGCCAAAAATGGCGAAAAATGACGTCAAATTGTGTCCGCGATGCGGTCAATCTTCCGCTGGAGGTGTTCCAGCGTCTTTTGCAGCGCGGCCCGGTCTATATTCAGGTCGCTGGCGGATAACTGGGCAAGAGCCAGCATCTGATCCAGGGTGCGCTCGATTTCGAATGGATTGGATGGATTTTTCAAACTTTTCTGTGGGCTGCATGGGCCTATGCTCCTTAAAAGTTCCAGTGGATTTCAATGGGAACGTCTTTGGTTCCAGGGATGCGCTTCCCAACAGTGATGTGGTCAATGAGGAATTCCACGATTTCCCGTGTCAAGTGTTCTAGGTTTACATACCGCTCCACCAGGGCTTTTCGGTTATCTCCAACGGCAATTCGATCTTCCAGTTCCGCAAGCTGCCACTGGCCGTCCAGGAGGACACGCTCCAGCCGGGATTTTTCGCTGGAAAACTCTTTGGAGAGGGCAGAAAAGTCGCTTTCATTGAGCAGGCCCTTGACCTTATCCATGTATAAATCCCGCAGTCCCTTGGTGTACTCGGCGATTCGTTTCTCGTAGGCGGCGAGGGTGTCCAGAAGTTGCTTTTTCTGACCTTGCAGGTTTTCGCAGAACTCGATATTCCGCTCCAGTTCGTCCTTGTCCAGATACGCCGCTGCCAGCCGGTTCAGCTCGTCAATCACCATCTGCTCCAGCTTTTCCACCGAAATGAAAGAGCCGATGCAGGCGTCCTTTGCCACATGGCGGTTGGAGCATTGGAGATAGTGCCGCCCGCGATTTTTAGTGGAACGCATGGTATAACCGCAGTTGGCGCACTTGGCTTTTCGGGCAAACAGCCCCACAGTGCCGCAGTCGAAGGGTTTGGCCCGTTCCGCGATCATGGACTGTACCCGGTTCCAGAGAGGGCGGTCTATGATCGGCTCGTGGGTTCCCTCCACGCGATACCACTCGCTTTTGGGGCGGGGATTGTTCTGCTTGGTCTTGTAGGAGATGCTGCCATATTTGCCCTGCACCATGTTCCCAATATAAATTTCGTTGGTGAGCATATCGGAGATGGCGAAATACTTCCAGAGCGTGCTGTTTTTCCGCTTGGGCTGCTGATAGCGCAGGCCATGGAGCCGCTTGTACTCGGTGGGATTGGGGATGCCCCGATCATTGAGCATCCGGGCAATGGCCGTCTTGCCGTAGCCCTGGGAAAAGAGGGTGAACACCTCCCGGACAACGGCGGCGGCTTCCTCGTCAACCAACAAGTGGCCTTTCTGGTCTGGGTCTTTCTTGTAGCCGTAGAGGGCAAAGGCCCCGATGTGAAAGCCGTTCTGCCTCCGATTGGTGAGAACGCTGCGGATGTTCTCCGACATATCCTCCAGATACCACTCGTTCACCAGTCCGTTGATCTGCCGGGACTTCTTGTTGCCCTTATTGGCGGTGTCGGCGTTGTCCACGATGCTGACGAATCGGATGCCCCAAATAGGGAAGAGGCCGTGGATGTATTTTTCTACCAGCTCCAGTTCACGGGTAAAGCGGGATTGGGTCTTGCAGAGAACAATGTCAAAGCGGTGAGCCTTGGCGTCCTCCAGCAAGCGGTTAAATTCGGGCCTTCTGCGGTCTGAACCTGTGTAATCATCATCACTGTAAAGGTTATAAACTTCCCACCCCTGTTCCATCGCATATTGCAGCAGCATGGCCTTTTGGTTCTGAATGCTGTT
>JAAWIE010000009.1 GCA_022796195.1 Lawsonibacter sp.
GGAGTCGGTTCCGCCGGTGTCGTGGTGGTCGCGGCCCAGCATGACGGGGCCGATCTCGCCGTTGCGGACCATCTCGTTGAACTTCAGGGCGATGTTCATACGGCCCATGGCATCCTGATAGAGGATGCGGCACTGGGTTCCGACCACCAGTTTGTTCTTCTTGGCGTCGCGGCACCAGACATAGTTGTCATAGTCCTGATAGCGGCGGTTGTGAGCCTTGATGTATTCGGCGGCGGCGGCGTCGGTCTTGTCCAGGTCCTCGGGGTTCCGGGACAGGCAGCACCAGCGGAAGGGGCCGTAGCCGAAGTCGAACAGGCAGGGACCGAGAATGTCTTCCACGTAGGAGGGGAAGATAAAGCCGTCCAGGTCGTTTTCACCGTTTTTGCAGATGGACTTGATGCCGGTGTCGTAAACCGCTTTCAGGAAGGCGTTGCCGTAGTCAAAGAAGTAGGTGCCCTTGTCGTGAAGCTTGCAGACCAGCTCATAGTGGTGCTGGAGGGTCTTGTCAACCAGCTTGGCAAACTGCTCGGGGTCCTCGTCCAGCATCGCGGTGCGCTGCTCGAAGGTCAGTCCCTGGGGGCAGTAGCCGCCGTCGTAGGGCACATGGCAGGAGGTCTGGTCGGACAACAGGTCCACATGGATGTTATTGTCATAGACATACTCCAGCAGGTCGACGATGTTGCCGAGATAGGCCACGGCGCAGGGCTGCTTGCTGGCCTGATGCTCCTGGGCGATCTTCACGGCCTCAGCCAGGTCGGCGGTGCGGTGGCTGACCCAGCCCTGAGTGTAGCGGGTCTCGATACGGGAGTCGTCTACCTCGGCGATGATGGAGGCGGCGCCGGCGATCTCAGCGGCCTTGCCCTGAGCGCCCGACATGCCGCCCAGACCGGCGGAGATGAACAGACGTCCAGCCAGGTTGCCGTCCTCGGGGATGCCCAGCTTCAGGCGGCCGGCGTTGAGCAGGGTGTTGAAGGTGCCGTGGACGATGCCCTGGGGACCGATATACATCCAGCCGCCGGCAGTCATCTGGCCGTAGTTGGCTACACCAATGGCGGCGGCCCGGTTGAAGTCCTTCTGGTTGTCATACATGCCCACCATCAGGCCGTTGGAAATGATGCAGCGGGGGGCCAGTTTGTGGCTGTGGAACAGGCCCAGAGGATGGCCGGACATGACCACCAGGGTCTGCTCGTCGGTCATGACCTCCAGATATTTTTTGATGAGGCGGTACTGCATCCAGTTCTGGCAGACCTGGCCGGTCTCGCCGTAGGTGACCAGCTCATAGGGGTAGAGGGCGATGTCAAAGTCCAGGTTGTTGTCGATCATGACCTGGAAAGCCTTGGCCTCAGTGCAGTTGCCGGTGTACTCCTCGATGGGCTTGCCGTACAGCTTGCCGGCGGGACGGAAGCGGTAGCCGTAGATGCGGCCGTGCTCCTCCAGCTCCTGGGCAAACTCCTTTGCCATCTGGGCGTGATGGTCGGGATGAATGTACCGCAGGGCGTTCTTGATGGCAAGGGCCTTGTCGCTCTCGCTCAGGTGGGATTCCCGGCGGGGAGCGCGGCGGTAGCCTTCTTCAAAGGCGGGGTACTCGGGCAGTTCATAATCCAGTTTGATGGTCATGGCGTCTGTGAGATTCACGATAATTCCTCCGCTTCTTAAAAATTTTAGGTGGGCGCCAGGGTTTTGCTTTTTATGTATTGTATTTTACCAAAATACTGTTAAAATGAAAAGCACTTGTATTATATATTTGCCATACAAAAAAAGTATGGAATAGAGCGCGGAGGTGGAGAGAGTCCACCTGTGGACGCACGTTGTCCCCTCTGCGGCAAAGGAGACGAGAGGTACACCATGAATTTTAAACAACTGGAATATTTCGCCGCTGTGGCGGAGGCAAAGAGCATCTCTGGAGCGGCCCGGGAGCTGCATGTAGCGCAGCCCCCCATCAGCCGCCAGCTGGCTCTGCTGGAGGACGAACTGGGTGTCTGTCTTTTCCTGCGCACCAACAGAGGGGTGGAATTGACCGAGGCGGGACGGTGTCTCTACCAACAAAGTCAGGACATGTTCCAGAGCCTGCGAGCTATGGCGGACAGCGTGCGGGATGTAGAGGCCGGGGTGCGGGGCCAGCTGAAGCTGGGTATTATCTATTCGGATGTGCAGATTGCCACCAGCTTATTAAAAGAGTACCATAAACGCTTTCCCCAGGTGGAGCTGTATGTCCGGATGGGAGTGCCCGACGAACTGCTGGAGAGCTTGAGCCGGGGGGAATTGCACGCCCTGCTTCTCCGAGGACAGCCGGACCGGGGCAGGGGACTGCGGGAAGTGGTGCTGGGAGAGGAACCAGTGGAGCTGGTGATGTGCCCGGAAACCGACCCGGCCCCCGGGCAGGAGGCGGTGCCCCTGGAGGCCCTGCAGGATGTGCCAATGTGCCTGCTCCGAGGGGACGACCTATGGGGCTACAGCCGGGATCTGCTGCGGGAGTGCCGCAGGGCCGGCTTTGCGCCCAATGTGGTCTGCCATTGCTACGACACCCCTATGGAGATGCAGATGGTGCAGGCCGGCTTTGGGGTGGGTTTTCTGCCCCGCTCTGTGGTGGCTGCCCACCCAGGGTCGCCTGTCTATACGAAGCCGGTGCTGGGCTTTCACGCCGGTTCCTGCCCTATTTTGGTATGGGAAAACAGCCCCTATCAGACAGGATGTGTCCGGCGGTTTATTGAGCTGGCCGAGGCCCGGATGTATTGAGGACGGCCGGGGCCTGGAGGGACGATGCCTCTGCTTAAAAATTTTAAGCGGATTTATAAAAAAACCTTCGTCCACGCATTGCTTATTTGGAACGAATACAATATAATAAAAGCACCAGAAAACAATACCCGGCGAATAAAATATTAGGAGGAAATTTACAATGGCCAGACTTGTTGAGTGTATCCCCAATTTCAGCTGCAGCAAAGAGAAGGATGAGGCCGCGTATAACGCCCTGGTGGAAGTCGCCAAGAGCGTGCCCGGCTGCACCCTCTTCGACGCTCAGACCGACGGCAACCACAACCGCTGCGTGTTCACCATGATCGGCGCCCCCGAGGCGATTGAGGAGGTGGCCTTCCAGCTGACCAAAAAGGCCGCTGAGGTCATCGACATGACTAAGCACGTGGGCGAGCACTCCCGCATGGGCGCCACCGACGTGATCCCCTTCGTGCCTACCATGGGCGTCACCGTGGAGGAGTGCGTGGAGATCTCCAAGCGGCTGGGCCAGCGCATTTGGGACGAGCTTCAGATCCCCTCTTTCCTCTATGAAGATTCCGCCACTTCCCCCGACCGTGTGAACCTGGCGAAGGTGCGCAAGGGCCAGTTCGAGGGCATGCCCGAGAAGCTGCTCCAGCCTGAGTGGGCACCCGACTTCGGCGAACGGAAGATTCACCCCACCGCCGGCATCACCGCCATCGGCGCCCGTATGCCGCTGGTGGCCTTCAACGTGAACCTGGCCACCTCCGATGTGGAAGTGGCGAAGAAAATTGCAAAGGTCATCCGCGGTTCTTCCGGCGGCTTCAAGTGCTGCAAGGCCATGGGCTTTATGCTGGAGGACCGGGGCATCGCTCAGGTCTCCATGAACATGGTCAACTATGAGGTCACCCCCCTGAATGTGGTCTATGAGATGATTAAATCTCTGGCTGAGCGTTACGGCACCTACATCGTGGGCAGCGAGGTTGTCGGCCTCACCCCTGCCAAGGCCCTCATCGACTGTGCGGAGCACTATCTCAAGCTGGAGAACTTCGACTGCCACAACCAGGTCATGGAGTACCACCTGGTGGGCATGGAATGAGGAGGATTCACTCATGAAACTTGCTGAACTGAAAACTTCCGAGTTTGTAGACCTGCTGGCCTCCGACGCCCCCGCCCCCGGCGGCGGGTCCGCCGCCGCTCTGGAAGGTGCGCTGGGTGCGGCCCTCACCGCCATGGTGTGCGGCCTGACCGTGGGCAAAAAGAAGTACGCCGACTATCAGGAGCTGGCAGAGTCCGCCCAGAAGAAGGCGCTGGATCTAAAGGCCCGCTTTGTGGACGTGATGGACCGGGACACCGAGGCATTTAACGTGGTCAGCGCCGCGTTCGGAATGCCCAAGGCCACTGACGAGGAAAAAGCCGCCCGTTCCGCCGCGATTCAGGAGGGGCTCAAGGGCTGCACCAAGACCCCCTTTGAGATGATGGAGCTGGCCGTGGAAACCCTGGAACTCACCGCCTCTATCTTGGGCAAGAGCAACGACAGCGCCGCCAGCGACCTGGGCGTGGCGGCCCTGTCCCTCCGCGCCGCCATTCAGGGCGCGTGGCTGAACGTGCTCATCAATATCGGCAGTCTGAAGGACACCGCCTTGGCGGAGGACTATCGCAAGAAGGGCGAGGCCCTGCTGGCTCAGGCCCTGCCCCTGGCGGATCAGATTTACGATGCCGTTGTCAAAACCATGTAATGTCCGGTAGAGGCGGTCTGCGGCCGCCCTGCCAAAAGCACCTGCTGTGGGGGCGGCCATTGTCCGCCCCTGGACAGGCTTCCAATAAACCTGGTCAGAGTAGATACAGCGCGTCAAGTGCTATTGGATGGGAGGTTGCCAATGGACGAAGGGACGAAAAGCTCGCGTTGTTGTATCGCATCCGCTGCCATGGGGGAGTGCGCTCCTTTCATGGCAACAAGTCATGAAAGGAGCGTATTTTATTATGCCTGTCAAAAGAAAAAAATGGAATATTTCTACCGTCTGTATGATGGCTCTGCTGATCGCCATGATGTTCCTGCTCAAACGGTTTGCCGCCATTGAAACCCCCCATATGAAGATTAACTTTGCATCCCTGCCGGTCGTGCTTGCGTCTATGATGTTCGGCCCGGTGGAGGGTGCAATCGTCGCGGTTGTGGGTGAGCTGATCGCCCAGATTACCGGAATCTACGGCCTGTCCCCCACCACCTTTATCTGGATCTGGCCCCCCGCAATCCGGGCCCTGGTGGTCGGCTTTACGGCGCTTTGGGTGCGGAACACAGGCAGCCGGCTGGAAAACCGGCCTGTGATCTGCTACGTCTCCTGCGTGATGGGAGCCATCCTCACCACCACTGGAAATACCTTCGGTATGTGGCTGGACAGCCTGTTTTACCGTACTTCCTTTACCCCCGTTCTCTTTATCACTCCGGCCCGGTATGTGACGGGAGTGGTGACCGCTGTGCTTGTTGCTACGGTCTGTATCCCTCTGATGCACGGCCTGCGCCGCAGCGGTGTGCTGAAATATGCTGACTGACGAAAGGAGCCGCACCATGGAATGGAAGCTGCTGACCCGGGAGGATTTTGTATCGACAAGCTGGTCCGGCGGGACCACCACCCAGCTGGCCATTGCCCCAGAGGGGGCAGTGTATGCAGAGCGGGACTTTCTCTGGCGGCTCAGCTCCGCCACCGTGGAGCTGGACCACTCTGACTTTACCCCGCTGCCTGATTATCACCGCTTTTTGGCCGTATTGGAGGGGGAAATCAGCCTAAAAATTGATGGGGACGAGCCCTTCCGATTGGCTCCAGGCCGGGTGGTATCCTTCGACGGCGGCGTGCCAGTGGAGAGCTGGGGGCATTGTGTGGACTTCAACCTGATGATCCGGAAGGGCAGGGCGGCTGGCGAGGTCGCCGCGCTGTACCGGGACCGGGCCTACGTGGAGAGCTGGACACCCGGAGCGGGTGATCTGGCGGTGTACTGTGTATCCGGAAATGTCCGTCTGCCGGAATTCGGTGTGGAAGCTAAGGCAGGACAGTGTCTGCTCTGCCGGGGCGCCGGGGCGGGAACCGTCACGCTGGCGGGCGAGGCAGGAGCCGTGCTGCTGGCGGCGGTCAAGGAGGCGTGACCGATGACCGGACAAGAGGCCGCGGAACAGATCCATCAACGGGCCTGGATAGGTCAGAAGCCGGGATTGGAACGGACCCGCCGCCTGCTAGGTCGGCTGGGAGACCCGCAGAAGGAGCTGAAATTTGCCCACATTGCCGGTTCCAACGGGAAAGGCTCTACTGCCGCCATGGTGTCTGCCATACTGACTGCGGCTGGGTTGAAAACCGGACTGTACACCTCCCCTCACCTGTGGAAGTTCGGTGAGCGGTTCCAGGTCAATGGCGTGCCCATCCCTGAAGAGACGCTGGCGGACATTACCACCCGGGTGCTGGAGCAGGCGGAGGATGAGACCGAATTTGAACTGATGACTGCCGTCGCTATGGTTTATTTTCGCCAGGTTGGGTGTGACATTGTCGTGCTGGAGACCGGGCTGGGAGGACGGCTGGACTCTACAAACATCATCCCAGCCCCAGAGGCGGCGGTTATCACAAACATTGGTCTGGAACACACGGAGCTGCTGGGGGATACTTTGGAGAAAATTGCCACAGAAAAGGCGGGCATACTCAAGTCCGGATGTGAGGCGGTGCTCTACCACCAGGGCCGGGAGGTAGAGGATGTAATTTCCCAGATCTGCCGGGAGCGGGGGATTTCCCTTGCCATTACTGCCCCGGAGGAGCTGGAGGTGTTGTCCTCCAACTTGGAGGGACAAGTCTTTACCTACCGGGGAAAGGGACCCTACCGCCTTCCCCTGCTGGGCGAGTATCAGCGATACAATGCCGCTGCTGCCTTGGAGACCGCCGCCGCTCTGGTGCGCAGGGGGTGGGAACTTCCGGAAGCGGCCATTCGGGAAGGGCTGGCGAAAACCCAGTGGCCTGCCCGTCTGGAGCTGGCCCGACGCAGTCCTGACGTGATTTTAGATGGAGGGCACAACCCCCAGTGCATGGAGGCGCTGGCTCAGGCACTGAAAAAGCTGTATCCTGGAAAGAGGTTGATTTTTCTCACCGGTGTGCTGGCGGATAAGGACTACTCCGCGATGATTGGGGAGATGCTCCCTCTGGCGCGGGAATTCTTTACCATTACGCCGGACAGTCCCCGGGCGATGTCCGCCGGAGAACTGGCGGACTATTTGGAGGGCCGGGGGGCCAAGGCTTCCCCCTGTGAACATGTTGAGGAGGGGCTTCGCCGTGCCCTGGCGGCGGCGGGGCCTGAGGATGTGGTGTGTGCCTGCGGGTCGCTGTATATGATTGGCGAGACGCGGCACTGGCTGGGATTGTGCTGATTGATCAAGAAAGGCGGGACGTATATGCTGAGCCCGGTAGAATTTGTTGACTTCTATGCCCAGGTGGGGGCAAAAAAATCCGCAAACAGCGCCGGAAGGCTGTTCCTGGCTGCAATTCTGGCGGGATTTCTCATTGCTTCCGGCGCGGTGGCGGCCAGCACGGCCTCCTATGGGCTGGAAAATGCCTCGGTAGCCCGGGTAGTCAGCGGACTGCTGTTCCCCTTTGGGCTGATTATGGTGATTATTACTGGGGCGGAGCTGTTTACCGGAAATTGTATGATTACCATTTCCATGCTGGAGAAAAAAGCTTCCTTGGCTGGTATGATCCGAAATTTGGTGATCGTCTATCTGGGAAACTTTGCAGGTTCGCTGCTGCTGGCGGCAGCAGTGGCTTACAGCGGAACCTTTTCCAATGATGCGATGGCGGCTTACGCCATTCGGACTGCCGCCAACAAGTGCGCTATCCCCTTTGGACGAGCGGTGGTGCTGGGAATTTTGTGTAATGTGCTGGTGTGCGCCGGAGTGATGTGCTCCCTTTGCGGCAAGGACCTGCCGGGGCGGGCCGTCGGGGCCTTTGTACCGGTGAGCTTCTTTGTCATCGGCGGGTTTGAACACTGCGTTGCTAATATGTACTATATCCCTGCCGGACTTCTGGCGGCAAGCGTATCCGGTGGTGTGCAGGGAGTTGACCTCTCCACCCTGAATCTGACCGGCTTTTTGTCCAACATGATTCCGGTGACCATTGGAAATATCATTGGCGGATGTGGTTTTGGCGCCCTGATTTGGGCCGCGCAGAAGCCGGCAAAAACATAAAGAATCCGGACCCATTGCGGGGTCCGGACTTTTTTACTTTCTGGTGGGAACGTGCCAGATGTCTCGGGCGTAATCCTGAATAGAGCGGTCGGCGGCAAAGATGCCGGAGCGGGCAATGTTGATGAGAGACATCTGATTCCAGTGATGGCGGTCGGCGTAGGCGGCGATGGCGCGGCGGTGAGCGTCGCAGTAGCTATCAAAGTCAGCCAGGAGCATATACTCGTCAGCCTGACTGCCGTCGGTCCCGTAGAGGAGGCGGCGGGTGAGGTCCGCATAAGTGACCTTGTCGTCAAATCCGGCAGAAATCTGGTCCAAAAGCCGCTTCAACGGCTGGTTCTGCTGGTAAATGTCGAAGGAGCGATAGCCTTCCCGCTTGCGCTGAACCACTTGGTCGGCGGTGAGACCGAAGAGGAAAATGTTCTCGTCCCCAAGCTGCTGGTGCATCTCTACGTTGGCGCCGTCTAGAGTGCCGATGGTGAGCGCACCGTTCAGCATAAATTTCATGTTGCCGGTGCCGCTGGCTTCTTTCCCGGCGGTGGAGATCTGCTCGGAGATCTCAGAGGCGGGCATTAGCTTCTCGGCCAGAGAGACCCGGTAGTTCTCCAGGAAGACCACTTGCAGTTTGTCTTTACACACGGGGTCCTTGGCGATCTGTGCGGCCAGAGAGTTGATGAGCCGGATGATCTCCTTAGCGACGTGGTAGCCTGGGGCCGCCTTGGCACCGAAGAGGTAGGTCTGAGGAGTGAAGTCCATATTGGGGTTGTCCCGCAGCTGCTGATAGAGATAGACAATATGCAGAACGTTGAGCAGCTGGCGCTTGTATTCGTGAAGGCGCTTCACCTGAACGTCAAACACGGCGTTCGTATTCAGGATGACGCCGGACTCCCGGGCTACCCAGGCGGCAAAACGACGCTTGTTTTCAGCTTTGATGGACTCCAACCGCTGTAGAACAGCCTTGTCGTCCACGGATTTTTCAAATTCCCGCAGAGCTTCGGGGTGGAGAAGATACTTGTCCCCACCGGTACATTCCTGGATGAGAGCGTCCAGCTTGGGATTTACCTGGGAGAGCCAGCGGCGGTGGTCAATGCCGTTGGTTACGTTTTTGAATTTGCCGGGCTGGGCCTGATAGGCGTCCCGGAAGACCTCCCGCTTCAAGATGTCGGAGTGGAGGGCAGATACGCCGTTGATGGTTTGGCAGGCGCAGACGCACAGGTTGGCCATGCGTACTTCTCCGCCCCAGATGATGGCCATGTGGGCAATTTTGCCGGTGTCGCCGCCGTAACGGTGCTCCAGTTCCTGCTGGTAACGGTTGGCAATCTCCTTCAAAATCTGCCAGATTCGAGGAAGGAGGGTTTCGATCAGCTTTTGAGGCCAACGCTCCAGTGCCTCGGCCAATACGGTATGGTTGGTGTAGCACACCGAGTCGGTGACAATGTGCCAAGCCTCGTCCCAGCCGTAGCCCTCCTCATCCAGAAGGATGCGCATGAGCTCAGGGATAACCAGGGTGGGATGGGTGTCGTTAATTTGAATGACATGCTTCCGGGCAAAGTTGCGCAGAGTGCCGTACTGGGCCTTATGCTGGCGGACAATGGACTGCACGGTAGCGGAGACAAAGAAATACTGCTGTTTCAGACGCAGAGATTTGCCCTCGTAATGGTTGTCATCAGGATAGAGCACTTTGGCGATGACCTCAGCCATGGCCTGCTGCTCAACGGCCTTTAAATATTCGCCCCGAGAGTACAGCGACATGTCCACGGGCAGAGGGCTTTTGGCATCCCACAGGCGCAGTGTGTTGGTGTGTTTGGTTTGATAGCCGGAAATCTTCATGTCCCGGGGAATGGCCAAAACCGCCGTGTAGCCTACATGCTCGGGGTGGTTGACGCCGTTCTCCCAGCGGTCCACAATTTGACCGCCGAAACGGACCTCTTCGGTCTCCTCCATCTTGGGAATCAGCCACGCGTCGCCCAGACCCAACCAGTTGTCGGCCAGTTCCTCCTGCTTGCCATCGATGATTTTCTGCTTGAAGATGCCAAGCTCATAGCAGATGGAGTAGCCGGTTGCAGGGATTTCCATCGTAGTCATGGAGTCCAGATAGCAGGCGGCCAGACGCCCCAAACCGCCGTTGCCCAAACCGGCATCCGGTTCGGACTCAAAGAGGTCGGAAGCGGAGTAGCCCATGTCCTCCAAAACCTCGCGCAGAGTGTCCAGAAGCCCCAGATTATAGGCGTTCTTTTCCAAGGAACGGCCCATCAGGAACTCAAGGGACAGATAGTGGACTTGCCGCTGCTGCTTTTCCCATATTTCGTTGCTGGTTTCCATGCGGCGGCGGGACATAATGTCTCGCAGGACCAAGGCACAGGCTTTGAACATGTGGTTGTTGTTGGCAGTCTCGACCGTACAGCCGAAATTGCGCTGGAGCTTGCCGGTGATCATCTCAGTCAGCTGCTCCTTGGTGTATTCCGGGGTATATTGTTTCATAAACAGCGCCTCCTGTTTGAATTAGAGATGGAAAGGGAAAATAGTTCCCACAAATACCCATTTTAGCAGATTTTCCGGGGTGCGTCAACGGTTGAAACAGGAGAAAACGTGGAATTTCCGGAAAAGACAAAAATGGCCCCGTCCACAGGGACGGGGCTGGAAAAATTATAACGGGGGTTACTGGCCGGTACTTTCCAGGTTCTGCATGAAGCCGCTGTCCTCCCCGGAAGCGGGACCGTTGACCAGAAAGCAGCCGCAAGTGCCGCAATAAAAACTGATGGGTTTCTTTTTGGCAAATGAAAGCGGCCCAAGTTGGTCGATTACTATACCTCCAGCTTCTTTGACCCGTTTTTTAAAAGAAAAAGCCGTCGTAACCGGAGACTTTTGCCCTTCCGGGAGCCAATACACCCCCAACGGAACCAGAACCATAAATGTTACCGTGTCTCATTGCGTGTCCACAGAAAGGGCATAACATGTGAAATATTCCTCATTACTTCCCATTTTTAAGATATGGAAGTCCTATTCAGTGTGGGCAGGGAGAAATTAACCTAGGATGCGATTGTAAATGTCGAGATACTGCTGGGCGGAATTTTTCCAGGAGAAATCAGCAGTCATGCTCTCCTTTTGCAGGCCCTTCCAGGCGTCTTTGTCGTTGTGGTACAGTTCCACCGCCTCGCGAAGCACCCACACCATATCGCCGGCGCTGATGTTGGAGAAGGTGAAGCCGCGGCCCGTGCCCTCGAACTTGTTGTAGGGGAAGACAGTGTCCTTCAAGCCGCCGGTCTCCCGCACGACAGGGATGGTGCCGAACCGCATGGCGATCATCTGAGACAGGCCGCAGGGCTCCGAGACAGAAGGCATAAGGAGCAGGTCGGCTCCGGCGTAGATCATGTTGGACAGAGGCGCGGAGTAGGTGAGCTGGGCGGAGAAACGGCCCGGATACTGCCCCTGGGCGCAGCGGAACGCCTCCTCATACTGCCAGTCGCCGGTGCCCAGAATGACCATCTGTACACCCAGGCCCATAATGTCGTGAATTGCGTCGCTGACCATAGAGAAGCCCTTGTGACCGACCAGACGGGAGACACAGGCGACAAGAGGAACATCCGGGTTCTGTTCCAGCCCGACAGCCTGCTGAAGCGCCGCTTTGCAGGCCGCTTTGCCCTTGTCCGGTGACTTGGCGGTGAAGTTGGCCGCCAGCCCTTCCATGGCGCTGGGGTCGTACAGGTCTACATCGATACCGTTGAGAATGCCCTCCAGTTTGCCGCTTTGCTGGTTGATGACCCCGTCCAGACCGTGGGCATAGAAGGGGGTGCGCAGTTCCTGTGCGTAGGTGGGGGAGACCGTAGTGACAAAGTTGGAGGCCATGATGGCGCCCTTCATCAGGTTGACATCCCGGTGGAAGGAGAGCATCCCCTCATTGAAATAGCTGCGGTCCAGGCCGATGACATCTTGCAGCACCTGATCCCCGTAACGGCCCTGGTACTCAATGTTATGGATGGTATAGACGGTCCGGACTCCGGCCAGCTCCGGAATGCGGTACTTTTCTTCCAGAAGGTAGATGGGAACCAGAGCTGTCTGCCAGTCGTTGCAGTGGATGATATCCGGAGACCAGCCCAACTGGCCTGGGGCCTCCACCACGGCACGGGAGAAGTAGGCGTACCGCTCGCAGTCGTCAAAATGCCCATAGAGCTGCCAACGCTTGAAGTAATATTCATTATCTACAAACCAGAAGGTGACGCCCTGGTACTCGACCTCGAAGATCCCGCAGTACACCTGACGCCATGCCAGTGTGACATTGAAATACTTCAGGAAGGCCATTTTGGAGCGCCATTCCTCTCCAATTCCTTCGTACAGGGGAAGAATCACCTTGACCTCGTGTCCCTCTGCCGCCAGAGCCTGGGGCAGAGAACCGGCCACGTCAGCCAGTCCGCCGGTTTTGATGAAAGGGGTTGCTTCAGAGGTAGCAAAAAGAATTTTCATAGGAAGTCCTCTTTTCAGATTGGAAATTTTTGGGGATTTCACGATATGGGGCAGACGCCCTCCTGTATGAGGAGGGCGCCTGTGGAGAAGTTAAACGACAGAACCCTTGGCGATGGCCAGAGGATAGGTGGCGTGGCCCATGAGCATACGGCCCTCGTTTACCGTGACATCCTTGTCGGCGATGACATAGGACAAAGAGGCCCCTGCCTTGACCACTGTGCCCTGCATGAGCACACTGTCAGACACCTTGGCTCCCTTTTCCACGATGACACCACGGGCCAGGATGGAATTGGACACCTCGCCCTCAATCTGACAGCCGTCCGCCACCAGAGAACATTTCGATACGGACTCGGGTCCATAGTAGGTGGAGGGGTTGGACTGGTCCTTGGTGCGGATGGGACGGGCGGAGTTGAACAGATCGGCCCGGACGGCCGGGTCCAGCAGTTCCATGGAACGCTGATAGTAGTCCCCTACCGACTGGAAACGGCCCACATAGCCCTTGTGGACATAGGGCATCATCTTTAGGGATTTCATCCGGGGCTGAAGGACCCCGCGGCTGAAATTGGAGACATCGTGAGCGGCGCAGTAGTCTACCATGTCCATCAGCAGACGCTTAGACAGAGCATAGATTTCCAGCGATTCCAGCGCCTTGTCGGCGGCAGTGGGATGGATGGACAGGTCTGTAATCCGTCCCTCCTCGCTGACTTCGACATACTCGGAGAACCGGGGAGCACCCTTTAAAGTGGGAGTACACACGACAGTAATGTCAGCGCCAGAACTCAGATGCTGCTCAAAGACCTCGCTGACCGGCAGGTTGATGGCTGTGTCGCCCCAGGCCAGAAGAACGTAGTCCTGACGGATATCCTCCAGATAGTCATAGACTCCGGCCAGAGCTTCCATGCTGCCCCGGTACTCACCGTGGCCTTGCTCTGTGTAACTGAACGGGGGCAGAATGCGCAGGCCGCCGTGCTTGCGGCTCAAGTCCCAGTCCTTGCCGGAACCCAGGTGGTCCAGAAGGGACTGGTAGCTCTGGTGTACCACTACGCCTACGTCGGTAATGCCGGCGTTGACGCAGTTGGACAACATGAAGTCGATCAGCCGGTAGCGGCCGCCGAAGGGCAGGGAACAGGTGTTGCGGGGGCGGGTCAGTTCACCCAGGTTGGCATCAGAGCGGTACGCGAACAAAATTCCATGCAGATCATTCATGCCCGCTCACCTCCCTTCACATCTTCGCGGATCATGGCCTTGGGGGCGACCACCGCGTTTTCACCGATGGTAACTCCGCTGGCTACCACGGCAATTCCCCAGCCCTCTTCTCCGCTGGGAGCAGAACCAATACAGGCTCCGGCCTCTACTGTGGCGTTCTCCGCCACAATGGAGTAGTATACCTTAGCCCCCGCCTTGACCTTGGCGCCGGGCATCAGGATGGAATATTGAATATCGGCCCCCTGCTCCACCGTGGCGGAGTGGAAGAGCACCGAGTTGGCAACCGTGCCATCGACCTGACAGCCGCCGGTAACCAGAGAGTGGGAGATTGCCGCGTCCGGACCGGTAATGTGGGGCGGTTTGATGGGCGTGCGGGCGTAGATGGGCCAGCTCTCATCATACATGTCCAGACCGCTGCTGCGGCCGGCCAGCATATCCATATTGGCATCCCACAAAGAGTCGATGGTACCTACGTCCTTCCAGTAGCCCGCGAAACGGTAGGCCATCAGCTTCTCACCGGCATTGAGCATGTTGGGGATGATATTCTTGCCAAAGTCGTTGGAGGAATTGGGGTCGGCTTCGTCGTCGATCAGGTATTTACGCAGCTTGGACCAGGTGAATACGTAGATGCCCATGGAGGCTAAATTGCTCTTGGGCTGGGGGGGCTTCTCCTCAAACTCGTAGACCTGATCGTTGTCCTCTACATTCAGAATGCCGAAACGCTTGGCCTCGTCCATGGTGACCTCAAGCACCGAGATGGTGCAGGCGGCCCCCGCCTTCTTGTGGTAGGCGACCATTTCAGAGTAGTCCATTTTGTAGATGTGGTCGCCGGACAGAACGACGACGTACTCCGGGTCATACATATCAAGGAAGCCTATGTTTTGATAGATGGCGTTGGCAGTGCCCTTGTACCAGGTGCCCTGCTCGCCCTCCCGCTGATAGGGGGGGAGAATGTGTACGCCGCCGTCGGACCGGTCCAGGTCCCAGGGCTGGCCATTGCCCAAATAACTGTTCAGCTCCAAAGGACGGTACTGGGTGAGAACGCCCACGGTGTCGATTCCAGAATTGACGCAGTTGGACAGAGGAAAGTCGATGATACGGTACTTCCCGCCAAACGGTACGGCGGGCTTTGCCACGTTGCTGGTCAAGGCGTAGAGCCGGCTACCCTGACCGCCGGCCAGCAGCATGGCGACAACTTCTTTCTTCATGGTATTCACCTCTTACTTTATTCGCTGCGGTGGCATCTATGAAAACCAGAGCCTGCGGCCCTGAGAGTGCCCGGATTTTCTGTCCGGAGGCGGGGCGGCGCAGGCCGCCCCTGTCTCAACGTTATTTCTTTTTGGCGCGGGTGCGTTTGGGCTTGTCTGCCGGGGCCTTTTCTGCCTTAGCCTTTTTGGCCGGAGCTTTTTCCGCCTTGGCCTTCCTTGCGGCGGGTTCCGTTTCTGCGCGGGGGGCGTCGCTGGCCTTTTCTACCTTGGGCTTGCGGACCGGACTCTTCCGGGTGCAGCGGAACACAACTGTGGACATGGGGGGCAGGTCCACGACAAAGGATTGCTGCTGGTCGTGGCAGGGGATCTTCTCGGTCTTGATCGGTTCCTTGTCCCCCAGACCCTCGCCGCCAAAGGCGGGATCGTCTGTGTTGAATGCTGCGGCCCAGGCGCCGGCAAAGGGGGCGCCTACCCGGTAGCCTTTGCGGTGCTCCGGAGAGAAGTTGCACAGAACCAGCAGAGGCTGGCCTTTCCGGTCCCAGCGCAGGAACGCCACGGTGTTGGCGTTGTTGTCATCGGCGCACAGCCACTGGAATCCCTGCCAGGAGTCATCCTGATCCCAGAGAGGGGCGTTTTCCAGATAGAAGGCGTTCATGGCCTTGAAAAAGTCCTGAGTCTGGCGGTGGGGCGCATATTGCAGCAGATGCCAGTCCAGCGAGTATTCGTAGTGCCACTCGTTCCACTGGCCCAGCTCCGCGCCCATGAAGGTGAGCTTCTTGCCCGGATGGGTCATCATATAGGCGTAGAACGCCCGGACGCCCGCGAATTTCTGGGGATTGTCTCCCGGCATCTTGCCGAAGAAGGAGCCTTTCATGTGAACTACCTCATCGTGGGACAGAGGCAGGATATAATTTTCGGAGAATGCGTACATCAGAGAGAAGGTGATGTCCCGGTGGTTGAACTGACGGAAATAGGGGTCCAGTTTGATATAGTGGCAGATGTCGTTCATCCAGCCCATGTTCCACTTGAAATTGAAGCCCAGACCCCCGTCATCCACCGGCTTGGTCACCTTGGGCCAGGCTGTGGATTCCTCCGCCACCATCAGTACGTCAGGGTGGGCGGCGAAAATGGCGGTGTTCAGGTCCTGGAAGAACTTGATGGCCTCCAGATTCTCGTGGCCGCCGTTGACGTTAGGCATCCACTCCCCAGCCTTCCGGTTGTAGTCCAGATAAAGCATGGAGGACACCGCGTCTACCCGCAGGCCGTCCATGTGATACTCCTCCAGCCAGAACATGGCGGAGGAAAACAGGAAGGAACGCACCTCGGGACGGCCGAAGTCGAAGACGTCGGTTCCCCACTCTTTGTGCTCGCCCTTGCGGGGGTCTGCGTATTCGTAGGTGGGGGTGCCGTCAAAGTTGTAAAGACCGAAGGCGTCCCGGGGGAAGTGAGCCGGAACCCAGTCCATGATAACCCCGATGCCCGCCTGATGGAGCTGATCAATGAGGTACTTTAGATCATCCGGGGTGCCGAACCGGCTGGTTGCAGCAAAGTAGCCGGTACACTGGTAACCCCAGGAGGCGTCCAGCGGGTGCTCGGTGACGGGAAGCAGCTCTACATGGGTGAAGCCCATCTCTTTCACGTAGGGGACCAGATAGGAGGTGATGTCCCGGTAGCTGAGGAACTCCCCCTCGCCGGTGCGCCGCCAAGAGCCTAAGTGGCACTCGTAAATGTTCATAGGGCGGCGGTAGAGCGGGTTCTTGGAGCGGTAGGCCAACCAGTCCCGGTCGCCCCACTGGTAGCCGGTGTTCAGGTCGTAGAGCTTGCTGGAGACGTCGGGGCGGGTAGCGGCGTGAAAGCCGTAGGGGTCCGCCTTGCCTACAAAGCCGCTGCCGTCCGCCTTATGTATGGCGTACTGGTAAGCGTCGTAACGATTCAGGCCGGGAATGAAAACCTCCCAAATGCCCCCCTCTACCTTTTCCATCGGCGTGGCCTCTAAAGCCCAGTTGTTGAAGTCGCCGATGACAGTGACCTTGGGGGCGTTGGGCGCCCAGACACGGAAGAGGTAGCCTTCGGTGCCGTTTTCGTCCTTGGCGGGGTGGGCGCCGAAGCAGCGCCAGGCGTGAGTGGAGCGGCCCTCGGAAAAAGCCTCAAGCTCCAAAAACAGGTCGTTGGAAGAAAGATTTTCCAGATATTTGGACATATTTATCACCTCATGGATTCTTTTGCATATCTCTGTCAGCTAAAATGACAAGGGGTGTCAAATTGCGCTTAGGTATATTTATCTAAATTATACAACAAGCCAAAGAGGCCGTCAAGTAAAATAGTGGAAAACCAGTAAGTTTTTTGCGTTGAAGCACTGGTATGAGAAAGTGCGGGAAACCAAGACGTTTCAAAGAGGAGAAGGGAGGGACCCGCCCTTTGGACGGGCCCCCTAAAGTGACAAATTACAGCTTATCCCGCCATGAGCAGTTTAGACAGCATCCGGGTAAATATCCCCGGAATGGACAGCCGGTCTACTGGCTGGGCGGAAAGGATGGGAATGGTGTCCCGCAGCTGCTCCCCCACGTAAACTTCCAGCTGGCCCAAGACCTGTCCCTGTTCCACGGGGGCCTCTACATTTTCGGCCAGGGAGAGCCGGGTGGATACCTGGCTCTCCTCCCCCCGCCGGACCAGAAGCCGGCAGTCCCGCTCCAACTGGGGCTGGACCTGGGCCGAAGTCCCTAGAAGGACATCGATGGGAGCGAGAGGGACCTCCGGGTAGACTGGGGCGATGGTATAGCTGGCAAAGCCGTAGTCCAGAAGGGCTTTGGCATCATCAAAACGCTGGTTGGTTGAGGGGGACTTCATGACAACCGCGATCAGCTCCATGCCGTCCCGCTCCGCCGTGGCCGACATGCAGTATTGGGCAGAGCTGGTGAAACCCGTCTTCAGGCCGGTGGCCCCCTGGTAGAATCGGACCAGCCGGTTGGTATTGGTCAGGCCGAATTCTCCGTTGCGGATGGAGTCCATCCAGATGGTGGTGTACTCCCGGATGGCAGGGTGGTTCAGGATCAGCTCGCGGGACATGAGGGCGATGTCATGGGCGCTGGTCAGATGGCCCGGGGCGGGCAGGCCGGTACAGTTTAAAAAGGTGGTGTCCGCCATACCCAGTTCCTGGGCCCGCTGGTTCATTTTGGTGACAAAGGCCCCCTCGCTCCCCGCCACCCGCTCGGCCAGCGCCACCGCGCAGTCGTTTCCCGAAACCACAGTGACGCATTTGATCATTTCTGAGACGGTCATCTGTTCCCCCTCCTCCAGGTAGACCTGCGAGCCGCCCATACCGGCGGCGTAGGGGGAAACGGTGACCATGTCCTCCAGAGACAGCTGGCCGGAGTCGACTGCCTCCATCACCAGAAGAAGGGTCATGATTTTGGTTACGCTGGCCGGCTCCAGCTTCTCATGGGCGTTGTCCTCCAGCAGTATGGTACCGCTCTCCTTCTCCATCAGTACGCAGGATGCGCAGGACACAGTCAGGCCGCTGTCCGCAGGGGCTGCACTGGACGGAAAAGCAGCGGCGGCCAGCATCACAGCGGCCAGAATGAACGATGTGCTTTTTCTCATAATGGATTCCTCCTGATCCATGAATTTGCGGGTATGGTCAGGATTTGATGGAGAGGTTTTTTCTATGCGTCTTGAGAACAGGAATTTTTTACTTGTCTGACCGGATGCGGCGCGGCGTTCTTTACAGCCTACTATGCGGGCGGCGCAAAAAAGAGAGAATGGGCTTGTGAAAAAAATTTTTTGCTGGTTGCACCCGAACATACAACTTTTGCCCGCTGTCTCCCATGGGTGAAGGAGGGATGAGGTGGCAAAAGCGAGAGGGCTCCCAGACCGGGAGCAAATTATCAGACAAATGTGGAAGCTGGCCAACGCCGGCGCGGGAGACGCGGTGAAGCTGGCCTGCTTTCCTCCAGAGGAGTGGCAGGGGACGCAGGGGCTCAACCTGGAAGCCCTGACCGAATTTAAACGGGGCAGCAACGGTGTAGTGGAGCTGAAATTTGTGGACCGGGGGCGGCTGCTGGAGCGGCTGCTGGATACGGTGGACCACAGCGGAGAGGACCAGGTGGAACGCTTCCTCCAGGCGATGGAGGGGCGGACGTAGATGGTCTTTTCGGAAAAACAGCGGCGGGTGCTTACCTGGTGGCGGCCTGGTTCCCCCGACGCGGGGCGGCAGGCCATCATCTGCGATGGGGCGGTGCGCAGCGGGAAAACCCTGTGTACCGGCCTATCCTTTTTCTGCTGGGCCATGTGCTCGTTCCATAACCGGAATTTTGCCCTGTGCGGCAGGACCATCCAGTCAGTGCGGCGCAATCTGCTGTCAGAACTGCTCCCCCTGCTGGAAAACATGGGGTTCCGGTGTGCGCAGAAAACATCGGAAAACATAGTGAGGGTGCGGCTGGGGGAACGGCAGAACTGCTTTTTTCTCTTCGGCGGCAAGGATGAGAGCTCTGCCGCTCTGATTCAGGGGATCACCCTGGCCGGGGCCCTGCTGGACGAGGCCGCGCTGATGCCGCGGTCCTTTGTGGAACAGACTGCCGCCCGGTGCTCGGTCTCCGGAAGCCGGTTGTGGTTCTCCTGCAATCCGGAGTCTCCGGCCCACTGGTTCTATCAGGAATGGCTCCAACATGCGGAGGAAAAAAACGCGCTGCGCATTCCCTTTGCCATGGAGGATAACCCAGGGCTGTCCCCCGAGGTGCGCAGGCGGTATGCCAACACCTTTCAGGGTACCTTTTACCGGCGGTTTGTGCTGGGGGAATGGGTGGCCGCAGAAGGACTGGTGTACGACTTCTTTAATGAGAGCTATGTCCGGAATGTGCCGGAGGGCCCCTTTGAGGAGTGGTATGTGTCCTGCGACTACGGCACCTCTAACCCCACCTCTATGGGGCTGTGGGGCAGGAGAGACGGGGTGTGGTTCCGAGTCTCGGAGTACTACTACGACGCCCGGGCCGCACGGCGGCAGAAAACCGATGAGGAGTACGCCGACGCCCTGGCTGAGCTGGCTGGAGGACGCCCCCTGCGGGCTGTGGTGGCGGACCCCTCCGCCGCCAGCTTTTGCGAGACCCTGCGCAGAAGAGGCTGGCGGGTTCAAAAAGCCGATAATCAGGTGCTTTCCGGCATCCGCCTGACCGCCCGCCTGCTGAAAGATGGGAAATTGGTGATTTGCAGGGGGTGCGCAGACGCAATCCGGGAATTTGGATTGTACCGCTGGGACGATAAGCACCAGGGACAGGATCAGGTGCGCAAGGAACACGACCACGCTATGGATGAGATCCGCTACTTTGCCGCCACAGTGGCGGGCCGGGAGGGCAGAGGCGGCTGGTTTGCCGGATGCGTGGAGCGACAGGCGTTTTGAGAACGCTGGAACATTAGGAGGAATTGCATGAAGTGGTGGAAGCAGAAGCGGCGGGAACCGCCTGCGCCGGTTGTACAGGTGCGCCGGGAAGAGGGACACCCCTTCGGGGTAATGAACCGGTATGTGCCCCTGTGTACCGGCGAGGCGGCCCTGTACCGGGCGATTCGGGAGGGCGTGCCCATCGTGGACGCCGCAATCTGGAAGCTGACCAGATTGTGTGGAGGCGTGGGGGTGCGGTGTGCCAATCCAGAGGCCCAGGCAGGTCTGGATGAGTTTTTTCGGAGCGTTGATACCGGATGGGGGCAGAGGGGAGTGCAGTCCTTTCTGGACCGGTATCTGGACGACCTATTTACCTGCGGGCGGGCCTTGGGAGAAATCGTGCTGACCGGAGACGGCCGGGAGATTGCCGCCCTGCTGTGCGCCGACCCGGAACAGGTGGAAATGAAGATGGGGAACAGCCCCCTGGAGTTTCAGCTGTGCCGGTCAGGGGTGGGGGAGGGACGGGAGCTGCCCTGGCAGGAGCTGCTGCTGTTTACCCCCTTTCAGCCAACCGGAGATGCCCCCTGCGGGGTGTCGCTGCTGCGGTCTATGCCCTTCATGGCCGGGATTTTAATGAAAATCTTTCAAGCCACCGGACAGAACTGGGAGCGGGCGGGAAACCTCCGCTTTGCCGTGGTTTGCCGGCCCGGAGAGGGGGAGGAAGCCTTTGCCCAGGAACGCTGCGGACAGATTGCCCAAGAGTGGTCCGCCGCTATGCAGGCGGGGAGAGACGGCTGTGTGCGGGACTTTGTGGCGGTGGGCGATGTGGACATCCGGGTGATCGGCGCGGACAGCCAGGTGCTGGACAGTCAGGTGCCTGTGCGGCAGATTCTGGAACAGCTGGTGGCCAGAACTGGTATCCCGCCCTTTATGCTGGGGCTGTCTTGGTCCTCTACCGAACGGATGAGCGCACAACAGGCTGATCTGCTCACCAGCGAGGTGACCGCAATCCGAAGAGGGCTGGAGCCCGCCCTGCGCCGGGTGGCCGGACTGTGGCTCAGACTGCACGGCTTTGGGGATCGGGTTGAAATTCTTTGGGAGGATATCAACTTGCAGGATATCGTGGAAGAGGCCAAGGCCGAGCTGTACCGGGCCCAAGCTGAAAAATTAAGGAGGGAACAGGTATGAAAATAATCAAAGAGGCGGCGGGCGGTGAAGGCGCAGCCCTGACCGCCGGTGATCTGGAGCTGATTGGGGCGCTGGCAAGACGGCCTTTGTCCCAGGAAGAGGTGTACACCTTCTCCGTGCGGCTGTGCGACAATGAAATTGACCGGGACTTTGAACGCTTTTCCCCCCAGACCCTGGAGCAGCTGGCCCCCCTGTTTGTGGGCAGAAGCGGGATTTTTGACCACCAGTGGTCGGCCTTGGGACAGGCGGCGCGCATCTACAAAACCCAGTTGGTCCGGGAGCCGGACCGAATGACGAAAACGGGGGAAGGGTACTGCTGGCTCAAGGGGTTCGCCTACATGATGCGCACCGAGCGTGTGAAGGACCTGATTGCGGAGATTGAGGGCGGCATCAAAAAGGAGGTCAGCGTGGGGTGTGCTGTGGAACACGCCGTCTGCTCCGTCTGTGGCTGCGACCGGACCATGACCGACTGCGGACATCAGAAAGGAAAGGAGTACGGCGGACAGCTGTGCTATGCTACCTTGGAAGGGGCGGTGGACGCTTATGAGTTTTCCTTTGTGGCTGTGCCAGCCCAGCCAATGGCTGGGGTGGTGAAAACCGTCCGCCGGGGCGGGGGCGCTGCCCTGGAACGGCTGGAGAAGGAGGCCGCTTTGGGGCGAAAGTATCTGGACAGCCTGCGGGGGGAGATGGTGAGGCTGGCGATGCTGGCCGACCAGGAGCTGGACGGGCGGACGATGCAGTCCCTGGCGGACAAGCTGTCCCACCAGGAGCTGGAAGAACTGACAAAGTCCTTTTCTCGCAGGGCGGGAGAGCGGCTGCCGGTGAACACTCAGTTGAATTATGGGAAAAAGCAGGACAGCAGGGACGAGAACCGGGCGTTTCTGGCGTGAGGGAAGGCCCTATGGAATCAAACAGGAGGTATGAAGTATGGCATTTTATTACGACAATCTGAAGCTGGACAAGGGGATGTATCGGGAGGCGGGACGCTCCTTCAGCCAAGTGCTGGAGCGGGAGGACCCCAGCGAACGCTACAAAGGAACCAGTCTGGAGGGGTTGGACGCCTTTCAGCGCCAGCTGAAACGATTTGACATCAAAGTGAAGGGCGCGGCCAGCGATGTGGTGGAAAAGTTCTTCCAGACTGCGGACGCCGCGGTGTTGTTCCCGGAGTACATCGCCCGCACGGTGCGGCTGGGAATGGAAGAAGGGGATATCCTTCCTCACATCACTGCCGCCGTTACCAAAATTGACGGGATGGACTACCGCTCCATTACTTCGGAGGCCGGCGGGGAGGAAAAGGAACTGAGACTTGTGGCGGAGGGGACCGCTATCCCGGAGACCACCATCAAGGTGCAGGCCAATCTGGTCCCGCTGAAAAAACGGGGACGGATGCTGGTGGCCAGCTATGAGGCGGTTCGATACCAGAAATTGGACCTGTTTTCCGTCACCCTGCGGCAGATTGGCGCACACATTGCCCGGGTTCATCTGGAGGACGCGGTGGATGTGCTGATTAACGGCGATGGCAACAGCAACCCTGCGGAGAAGACCACACTGGGCGCCGGCAAGACCTTCGACTACAACACGCTGGTGGAGTTTTGGGCCCAGTTTGACCCCTATGTGATGAACACCCTGCTGGTACCCGGCGACATGATGCTCCAGCTGTTGAAAATGCCCGAGTTCCAAAATCCCCTGACCGGACTGAACTTTCAGGGCACCGGCCAGCTGACGACCCCCCTGGGAGCGACCCTGCTGCGCACCAGTGTGCTGCCGGAAGGGACTGCCGTGGGGCTGGACCGGCGGTTTGCTCTGGAGATGGTGCAGAGCGGCGAGGTGATGGTGGAGTATGACAAGCTCATTGACCGGCAGCTGGAGCGGGCCGCGATTACTACCATCAGCGGCTTTGCCAAGGTCTTCCCCCAGGCCAGCCGCGTATTGGAGCGTTGAGATGAGCGATGAGATCATGGCCCTGTGCAGGGCGATGGGTGCGGGAGAGGGCAGGGAGGAACTGCTAGAGCCGATGATTCGGGCTTGCTGTGAGCGGTTGGCGCTCCGGCTTCGGCCCGATGTGCTTCCGGCAGACTGCGGGGCCGCCTTCCCGCTGGCCGCCGCGATGCTGGTGACGGACCAGCTGGCAGGGATGGCCAGCGGCGGGACCGGAGGGGAAGTGGCCTCCTTTACCGCCGGTGACCTGACCATCCGTACTCAGGCCGCAGAGGGCGGACGGAGCGGGAAAAGCCTGACGGAACAGGCCGAGGCCTTGCTGGCTCCCTGGGTGCGCGATAGCGGATTTGTGTTTTTAGGGGTGGAAGGATGATGGAACGGATTTGGAGCGATATTTTGGATCGCTTCGGACAGAATGTGACCTTGCAGGGGGAGGAGGAGACCGTCTGCAAGGCTTTGATCCAGCCTTGGCTGGAACGAAAGACGGAACAGGAACCCCACGGTCCCCTGGGACTGGGACGGAAGGACCTGTTTCGCTACTTGGGTCCCCCGGAATATCCAGTTGGGCTGGACACCATTGTGGTATGGAAGGGACAGGCGTACCGGGTGCAGTCCGCGCACATCCTAGGCGAGGGGATATGCCCCTATTGGTGGGCTGTGCTGTATCCTAGAGACGAGGCGGCGCTATGAGCGCGGGGCTGGAACACATCCGCCGGAATATGGCGGATTACCTCAAGGAACAGGGCATCTGCGCCCTGACTGCTTGGCCCGCAAATCCAAGGCAGGAGCAGGAAGAACCGGTGGTCTTGGTCTCGCTGCGGGGATGCCGGGCCGGCCCGGCCTGCTTTCAGAACTATTTGGGTGACCGGTTCGGCCAGGAGAGCGGCTGCTGGGAGGAGCGGTACGGAAAAAAAGCGGAGCTTACCTTTGGACTGGACATCTACGCCCCGGAAAAAGGGGATGGAGAGGCAGTACAGAGAGCCTTTGACGCGTTGGCCGGGGCGCTGATTCTGGGCGGTCCAGAGGGGCTGGATGTGCAGTCCTTCTCCTGCGGAGAGACCTGCCGGGATGGGGAGAGCCGGAGGCTGAAACGACCGGTGGAGGCCGTCTGTTCCGCCATTTTGTGCGCGGTGTCTAGTGTGGACGGCTCATTTGTGGATTTTGAATTGCGAGGTGTTATGAAACCATGAGTATTTCAGTACATCAGCGCCCGGGGGTTTACTCCTCCTACGGCGCGTCTACCGTGGTCAGCGGCTCCGGTTCCGGCCGGGTGGTGGGACTGGCCGCGATCAGCTCCGCTAAGCCGGAGGGGACAGTACAGATGGTTACCAGCTACGAAAAGGCCGTGGCTGCGTTCGGCAACGGTGGACCAGAAGAGGTGACTGAGCTGATCCGTCTGGCCCTGAAAAACGGGGCCTCCGGGGTGGCGGTGGCCCCTGTGTCTAACGCGAACGGCTATGAGGCGGCATTCGCCCTGCTGGCTGGACAGGAGGACATTGCGCTGGTCCTGTGCGACAGCACCGATACCGCCGTGCAAAAAAAACTGCGGGACAGTGTGGCAGAAGCCTCAGAGCTGCGCCGGGAGCGGCTGTGCGTGGTAGCGGGAGCCAAGGACGAGAGTGTAGACAATCTGATCCAGCGGGCCAAGGAGATGAACCACGAGCGAGTAGTGCTGGCAGCCCCCGGCTGTGTGGACGGGACGGGAAAGAGCATCTCTGGCCTGCCTCTGGCCGCCGCTCTGGCGGGCGCTATCGCTGGAGAAACTGACCCCGCCCTCCCCTTGGGGGGCGTGGAACTGGCCGGACTGAATGGGCTGGCTGTTCGGATTGAGGACCGGGATATGGACCGGCTGATCCTGGGCGGCGTGACTCCAGTGGAGAGCTTTGGAGGGACAGTGAGTGTGGTGCGGGGAGTGACGACACGGACCACCACTGGAGGGACGGCGGACGCCTCCTGGCGGGATTTGTCCGCTATTCGAGTGGTCGATGATGTGATTCCCGGACTGAGAAATGTCCTGCGGGCCAAGTTCCGCCGGGCCAAAAATACACCCCAGAGCCGGGGTGCGATCCGTGCCCAAGTGGTGCTGGAGCTGGAGAATAAGCTGGCCCGGGAGATTATTACCGGATATGAGGATGTAACCGTCTCCGCTGACCCGGAGGACCCTACCCGCTGTCTGGTGGAATTTGCCTTTACTGTGGCCCACGGGCTGAATCAGATTTGGCTGACCGCCCACATTACCGTATAACGCTGAGGAGCGGCGGAACACAGCGCCCCTGGGGGCCGGGAGAGGCCCCGCAGCGGGCGGAACTTGGAAAGGAGGCACATTATGAGCATTGCAGGATTTCCTACCAGCAGCGACATCTATTTGGAGGTGGACGGAATTCGGGTGGCAGTGGTGCAGAGCTATGCGGTGAAAACCACCAAAAGCAGCACTGTGGTGGAGGCGTTCGGCGAGGCGGAGCCGGTGGCTACTGCCCCAGGTCAGGCCGTCCACACCATTGAGCTGACCCGGCTGTACGCTACCGATGAGGCGATTCGGGACAACATCGACTTTTACGCCCTGAACGGGTTCTCCCTGGTTATCTGCAAGCCGGATCGGAGAATCATCTACTCTGACTGTCAGTGGAGTTCCATTCAGGAGAGCGCCAATATTGGCAGTATGGTGCTGGAGAAAGTGACGCTGGTGGCTTCACGGCGCATTGAGACGGGGGTGTGAGTATGTCTTTGTCCATGCTGGCCGGAAAAGAGAGGCTCTGTCTGGGAAACGGATTCGACTTGCGGCTGCTCTCGGCACTGGAGGTTCTCCAGGCCCGGCGGGAGGGGAGCGAGCTGGCGGAGGATGGGCGAGAGCTGGCCCTGTGCTCCAACGCCTGCCTCCTGGCTCGGGCGCTGGAACGGTCTGAGGATCAGACCCCCGTCTTTTCGGATGGGAAAGCAGTATTGGCTGGGATGACAGCGGAGGAAATTGCCCGTCTGGCCGGGCGGTGGAGCGGCTTTCGGCAGGAGAACGACCCAGGGCTGGACCTGCCGGAGGACGGGCTGGAACAGGTAAAAAAAAACTCCGTGACAATCCCGGAGAACGGCTGCGGTGGAGGGTGCTGAGACAGTTCGGCGCATTGCCTACCGAGAGCCGGGTGCGGGCGATGAAAGGGCGGGACTATTTGTGGTGTCTGGTAAACGGTATTCTGGACCGGGAAGAGGCCCTGGAGAGACTGTGCCCCACCTGCCGGACCAGGGCATTGGAGGAGCGGTGCTCCGCCTGCGGACGGCCTGCCGGGGACTGGGAGGAGAGTACCGCCAATGCCGCTTTTGACCTGAGCCGCTTTGAACAGCTGAAAGGGGGGACGCGGTCTTGACCAACTATCTGGAGGAACTGCTGGACAATGCCAACGCTCTGCTGGAACAGGTGCAAAGGCTGGAGCGGAGCGGGACCGGACCGGACTGGGAGGACGCAGCATTGGAAGGCGTAACAAGACGCTTTGCAGGGAGGGAGCCGGGGAAGGAGACCCGGAGGACTCTGGAGGAAAAACGCAAGACCGCGCAAGGCAGGACCGCCTCCGGTGGGGAGGAGCGGGAGGAGGGGGCGGTTTTGAAGGCCGGCGAGGCCCCGGAACCGCCCCAGAGAGTACAGACGCCGCTGGAAGAGAGGGAAAAAGAGCTTCCCCTGCTGGAACAGATCGAGCGGCTGGAACGGGCGTTGGCGGCGCCTGGTGTAGCGGAGGCGGGATCGGGGGCAGGACCGCGAAGTGCCGTCTGGAGCGGCTGGGACCAGAGCCGGCAGCGTGTACCCCATGGGACGGCTGGGCAGGAACGAGCTCCGGGCTATGCCGCCGTGTTGGGAGAACAGGAGCAATGGTACGGGCTGGACCGTCTGGAATGGAGCGGGACCGGCGGAGAACAGGTCTGGGCGGAACAGGCCGACCGGGTATTTCGGCGGGACAGCCGCCGGTATGACGGAGGCTTTTATCTCTACTAGAGGAGGGACAAGATGCTTTTATCACCTATGCGTTACAAAGACTACACCTGGCCGCACAACCCCAGAGTATACACCATCGACTACCGCCGGACCATGGCGGTGCAGAAGGTTCCCTTCGGCGGATATCTGCTTCAGGACCTGGGACAAGAGCATCGGGTGATGGAGGGGGAGGGCGAGTTTGCAGGCGAAGGAGCTTACCGTGAATTTCAGAAGCTGGCCTCGGTCTTCTACGACCGGGGGCCGGGACTGCTGGTCCACCCCCTTTGGCAGGCGGCAAATACTTACTTTGTCTCTCTGCGGCTGGAACAAGAGCCCAGGCCCGATTATATCCGCTACTCCTTCGCCTTTTGGGAGGAGGGGAACGGTTCCAGCGGAGTGCCAGAGCGAGTGGTGGAATCCGCTGTTCAGGGCGGCGGGGAAGCGCCAGGTCAGGCCGGCGGTCAAGCCGTGCGGCATCGGGTGGCAAAGGGCGAGACGCTTTGGGCGCTGGCTGAACGCTATGGGCTGACGCTGGCGGAACTGGTGGCCCTGAACCCCCAGATTAAAAATCCCAACCTGATTCGGGTGGGAGAGGAGGTGCGGGTGCGTTGACAGCCTATGTGACCGACGCTAAAGGGCGGCGATGGAGTCTCCCCGCCCCGCTGGCCTGGCGGATGGAGTATACGGCCGGCGTGCCCTGCGACAGCTTCTGGATGCGCTGTCCTTGGGAGAAAAACAGCCCTACAAAGCCGGAAGGCTGGGTGGAGTTCGCGGCAGACCACGCAGGAGAGCGGGTGTTTACCGGTTTGGTGGACGAGTGCGAAGTGAGCGTGACGGTCAAGGGCAGGATTCTGGAGCTGTCCGGCCGGGGAATGGCCGCGCGCCTGCTGGATAACGAGGCACTGGGACAGGACTATCAGTCCGCCACACAGGCGGACATCATCCGGGACCATGTGGCACCCTACGGTGTGGAGGTGGCACCGGGAGCGGTCCTGCCGCCGGTGTCCCACCTGTCGGTAGCAACTGGGAGCAGCGAGTGGTCGGTGGTCTATGAGTTTGCACGGTACTACGGCGGAGTGGCCCCCAGATTTGACCGGCTGGGACGGCTGGTGTTGTCCGGCTGGAACGACAGCCGGGAGCGGGTGGTGGACGACAGTGCCCGTCTGCTTGCCCTGCTGCGCCGGGACCGGCGGTATGGGGCGCTGTCTCAGGTGCTGATGCGGGACCGGTGGAGCGGCCGGGTAGAGCAGGTAGACAACGCCGCCCTGCTGGCCTGCGGGGGAATGGCCCGCAGGGTGATTACCATGCCAACCCGGAGCAGCTATAAGGCAATGCGTTACTCTGGACAGTTTCAGCTGGAGAAGTCGGCTGCGGAACTGGAACGGGTGGAGGTGACACTGGGCGAGCCCTTTTGTGCTTGGCCGGGAGACTTGGTGACCATTCAGCGGGCGGACTGGGACTGGAACGGCCGTTACCGGGCGGCTCAGGTGAGCGTGGGTATGGACAGCGGGGGCTATTGGACCCGGATTGAGCTGGCTCTGCCGGATTTTGTAATATAAGAAGGGATGCGATGTGATGTGGACATCGGAACGGAGTAGAAATCTGCCCGTGCGGGAGGCGGCGGCAGAACTGGGAACCGTCACTCTGGGGGGAGACCCCGCCGGAGTGAGTTTGGGGGGCGAACGGCGGTGGCTGACGGTCTACAGCCCGGGAGGATACAGCTGGCGGCCAACGGCGGGGGACCGGGTGATGGTGCTCAAGGCTGGTGCGGAAGAGGAATCCCCCTGCATTATGGGAACGGTGCAGAACGGCAGGGAACTGAAAGCCGGCGAGGTGCGGCTGACTGGGGGTGTGTGCGAAATTATGCTGGGCCAGGATGGTTTGCGGCTGACCAATGAACGGGGCGGACTGGAATTGACGGAAGACCGCACTGAGCTGACCGGAGAGGTTTATATAAATGGGAAGACCCTGAGAAGCTTGATTCGGGAAATTGTTATTTCCCTGTTGGGGTAGGAGGCGTGGTATGGAGTGGAAATTGGTGGATGGAGACTATATCCCAAATGGGACAGGCGGGCTGACTGCCCTGTCCGGCGGCGAAGAGGTGCTGGCCCGGGTGCTGTATCGCCTGACTGCCCGGCGGGGCGCGTTCCCCTTTCTGCCTGAGCTGGGCAGCCGGCTGTATCAGTTGGGTCGGGAGAGTCCCTCCGCACGGCAGGCTTTGGCCGTCCAGTATGTGGCGGAGGCCCTAAGGGAAGAGAAGGACTTGAAGGTGGAGGACGTGGAACTGGTTCAAACGGGAGAGACAGGATTTCTGAGTGTCCGTTTAAACTGGCAGGGGAAGCCTTTCGCTGCAGAGGTGGCGCTGTGATTGGTGCGCCTGCTGCTGGATGGGGACTATGACGCAAGGGGGAAAACGATGAAAACCGTAGATGAAATCTATCGGGAGATGCTCTCCGGCTTTGGAGAACGGACCGGTCTGGAGCCGCGGGAGGGGTGCGACCTGGCTGTGCGGCTGTACGCTGTGGCGGCGCAAGTCTATGCCCTGTATGTACAGGCCGAATGGGTGGTCCGACAGGCGTTTCCGCAGACGGCAGAGGGGCAATACCTGGACCGGCACGCTCAGCTCCGGGGGCTGGAACGCAAGCCGGCGGTGGCCGCAGAGGGGAGAGTGGTCTTTTCCGCGCTGGAGACGGCCTCCCTGCCCCGGGACATCCCAAAAGGGACGGTGTGTATGACGGCAGGGCTGGTACGCTTCGAGACTACCGAAGGGGCAGTGCTGGCGGCGGGGCAGACCAAGGTAGAGGTTCCGGTGCGGGCGCTGGAGCCGGGAGCGGCGGGCAATGTGTCAGCCGGGGCCATCCTCGCGATGGCCGTGGCCCCTATGGGCGTGGCCTCCTGCAACAACCCAAAAGCCTGCGCGGGCGGAGCCGATGGGGAGGAGGATGCGGCCCTGCGGGCTCGGGTGCTGGATACCTTTAAACGCCTGCCCAATGGGGCAAATACAGCTTTCTATCAACAGGGGGCGCTGTCCTTTGAACAGGTGGCTGCGGCGGCGGTTATCCCCCGGCCAAGAGGGGTGGGGTCGGTGGATGTGATTCCGGCCACTCTGGCGGGCATTCCCAGTACGGCATTGCTGAAAGAACTGGAAGACTACTTCAATGAGCGGCGGGAGATAGCAGTGGATTTGAGAGTACGGGCACCCTCTACCGTGACGGTAAATATTGCGGTAAAGGTTGCCCACGGTGAGGGACAGGACCGGGCCCAAGTGCTGGCTCGGGTAGAGAAGACCCTGCGGGACTGGTTTACCGGAAAACTGCTGGGGCAGGACGTTCTCCGGGCTAAGCTGGGGGAGCTGATTTATCATTGCGAAGGGGTGGCCAATTACACAATTACTACGCCTGGAGCGGATGTGCCGGTGGATGACGACGTACTGCCTGTGCTGGGTACCTTGAAGGTGGAGGCGAAGACATGAGACATGCAGTTTGCCTGCGGGACCTGCTCCAGCCCCTGGGGGTCTATGACCTGTCTGCCCCCTTCAATGGCGGTGAATTGGATGTGCAGGGGGAAGTCCTGGACGGGATTATGGCTTGGCTGGAGGAAATTCAGCGGGAATCCTCCTTGACAACGGCAGAGGACTGGGGACTGGAGTATATTGCAAAACTCTTTGCCCGCCGCCCAGTAGCGACCCAGCCCCGCAAGCTGGCCGCCGCTCTGGCTGCCCTGCTGCGCATTGGCGGAGACAGCTTTACGCTGGCGGCGATTAACGACACCATTGCCGGCTGCGGCATCCCCGCTGTGGTCAAAGAGCTGGGCAAAGGGAGCGTGTCTGTCTCTTTCCCCGGTGTGGCCGGCGAGCCGGAGAATTTTGAGGAACTGAAAAAAATTATTGAGGATATTCTGCCCACCCATCTGGGAATTGACTACTTCTTCTGGTATCTGACTTGGGCAGAGCTGGAGGCTAATTTTCAGAACTGGAGAGCCATTGAGAGTCCAGGGCTGACCTGGAAGCAGTTGGAGACCTGTGTGGAATATCTGTAGAACATACCGCCCCGGCACTTACAACAAGTGCCGGGGCGGTATGTTATCCCTGATTTTGCGCCTCTACCAGACGCATGCCGCAATACTGCGCCCGCAGCTTGGGCTTTTCGATTTTGCCGGTGGGGTTGCGGGGAACGGGGGCGAAGATGATTCTTCGAGGCCGCTTGTACCGGGGCAGGTCCATGCAAAACTGGTTAATCTCGCTCTCGGTACAAGTCATGCCCTCCTTGAGCTGGATGATAGCGGCGGCAATTTCCCCCAAACGCTTGTCGGGCAGGCCGATGACGGCCACATCATGTACCTTGGGGTAGGCGGTGAGGAAGTTTTCGATCTGCACTGGGTACAGGTTTTCCCCGCCGGAGATAATCACGTCCTTTTTTCGGTCCACCAGGAAGATAAAACCGTCTTCGTCCTGGCGGGCCATATCGCCGGTGTGGAGCCAGCCGTTTTCCAGAACCTCGGCGGTGGCCTCTGGATTTTGGTAATAGCACACCATCACGCCGGGACCTTTTACGCACAGCTCGCCGACCGCTCCCGGCTGGACGGGGATATTCTGCTCGTCCACAATTTTGACCTTCCAGCCGTAGCCGGGGACACCGATTGCGCCTACCTTGTGGACATGGTCTACCCCCAGGTGGACACAGCCCGGACCGGTGGACTCGGACAAGCCGTAGTTGGTGTCATATTTGTGGTGGGGGAAGTAACTCAGCCAGTGCTTGATGAGGGAGGGGGGGACAGGCTGAGCGCCAATGTGCATCAGCCGCCATTGGGACAGATGAAAATCCGCAAGGTTCAGTTCGCCCCGGTCAAGCGACGCCAAGATATCCTGGGCCCAGGGCACCAGCAGCCAGACGATTGTGCATTTCTCCTGGCTGGCAGCCTGGAAGACGGCCGAGGGGGAATTGCCCTTGAGAAGCACCGCTTTGCTTCCGGTGAACAAAGAGCCGAACCAGTGCATTTTGGCTCCGGTGTGGTACAGGGGTGGGATACACAAAAATACGTCCTCGTGAGTGGTCTCGTGGTGGATGGCCTCCATCCGGGCCGACTGCATCAGGGCGGCGTGCTTGAGCAAAATTGCCTTGGGGAAGCCGGTGGTGCCGGAGGAGTAGTAGATGGCCCCGTCGTCCTCGTCGTCCACCAGCACCTTGGGGGCGCGGCTGGAGCAGTTGGCGGTGGCCCGCAGATAGTCTTCGGCGAAAGAAGGGCAGCCCTCTCCTACAAAAAACAGCAGCATCTGCCGGGATATTTTGGGGACAATGGGTTCCATCCGGCTGATAAACTCCGGGCCGAAAAAGAGTACGTCGGCGTCTGCCAGTTTGAGGCAGTAGTCGATCTCGGCAGAGGTGTAACGGAAGTTCAGGGGAACGGCAATCGCCCCCGTTTTCAAAATGCCGAAATAGATGGGAAGCCACTCCAGACAGTTCATCAGCAGAACAGCCACCTTCTGTCCCTTGCGGATGCCCCGGCCCAATAGCATGTTGGCCACACGATTGGCCTTTTCGTCAAAGACAGACCAGGTGATCTCCCGGCGGTAGGATGCTTCGCCGGTGGGCTGAATCAGCTCATACTCTTTCCAGGTCACCCGTTGTTCCTCCCGGAGCTCCGGGTTGATCTCCACCAAGGCGGTTTCATCGCCGTACAGCTTGCTGTTTCGTTCCAGCAGGTCGGTGATTGGCATTGTGCTCGTTCCTTTCCATACGGATGGCTCCGTGTGCTTCATTGGTTTTATTCGTTAAAGTATTGTAGCCCATTGAGAAGGGTTTGTCAAGAGAAAAAGCGGCTGAGGCAGGATACGGCGTTGAAAACTGGCCCCAATTACCCAAAGCACAGCCGTACTGCCCAAGCTGAGGCCAGAAAACCGGTGAGGTCGGCGCAAAGAGCTGCGGGGACGGCATAACGAGTTCGGGTGATGCCCACTGCGCCGAAGTAGACGGCGATGGTATAGAAAGTGGTTTCGGTAGAACCAAGCATAACGGCGGCAGTGCGGCCTAGTTGGGAGTCGGGGCCGTAGGCGGAGATCAACTCTGCCCCTACCCCAAGAGCGGCGGAGCCGCTGATGGGGCGCACCAGCATCAAAGGAAGCAGTTCTGAGGGCAGGCCCAGCCGGTCCAGCACTGGAGTCAGTGCCCCGGCCAGTAGTTCCAGCGCCCCGGAGGCCCGGAGCATATACACCGCCGTCATCAGTCCGATGAGGGCGGGAACAATGCGGGTCAGGGTTTCCAGACCGGAACCCGCCCCCTGGACCAGAGCGGAATAGACGTCCACCCGCCGTCCGGCGGCGTAGAGAGCGATGGCCCCAATGGTCAACGGAACCAGCATAGTAAAAAACAAATCCATATCAATCCCTCCAGATTCGGGCAAAGATTTTACAGGCCAAGACCCCCACTCCCACAGACAACGTGGAGGCCAGCCAGACGGCGGGGAGAATGTCGAAGGGAGCGGCGCACCCCTGGGCCGCCCGGACGGAGGCCACGGTGGTCGGAATCAGCTGGATGGAGGCGGTGTTGCATACCACCAGCATACACAGGTCGTCTGAAGCCACACCAGGACTGCGCCGGGAGAGCCGGCGGGCAGCTTCTAGGCCCAGCGGGGTGGCGGCGCTGCCTAGGCCCAGCAGATTGGCGGAGACATTGGCAGAGATGCTGTCCATGGTCTCCCGGTCTTTGGCGGACTGGGGAAAAAGCAGGCGCAGGACGGGACCCAACAGCCGGGACAGCTGGTCGGCCAGCCCCGACTGGCGCATGACCTCCATAATCCCCGTCCACAGGCAGAGCATTCCCGCGATGGACAGGGCCAGCTGTACGGCCGCAGAAGTGCCCTCAACCGCTGCCGCCGCTACCTCCGGGCCCCGCCCGGCAGCCAGGCCGCAAAGTATGGAAATGACCACCATTCCAGTCCAGATTACCGTCATTGTCAAAGCAGGCACCCCCTCTTGTCCCATTCATATGGCGGTAACTGGAAAATCATGTATGCTGGCAATCCAAAAATTTACAAAAAAATCCAGCTCATCACCTCTTTTCCACAAAAATTCTACATTTTTCATCCCATTTTACCTGATAGAAACAGTTGACATTGCTTTTTTTTACCGCTAAAATAATAGTGAGATAAGAATGGGACGGGGCCATGCCTGGACCCCGGGTTCGCGACAGATAAAAAGGAGGCATTTACATGAAATCCACTGGCATTGTCCGAAAGGTGGACGAACTGGGCCGCATCGTACTGCCCATCGAACTGCGCCGTACTCTGGATATCGAGGAGAAAGACTCCTTAGAGATCTATATGGACGGCCCGTCCATCGTGTTGAAGAAGTTTCAACCCGCCTGTATTTTCTGCGACAATGATAAGGACATCATTGAATTTCGCGGGAAGAATGTATGCCCCAGGTGTTTTCAGGAAATGAGCTCTTCTTTCCAAAAGAAGTGATGTACAGTTGGACAGGCCCCCGGTTCTGCCGGAGGGCCTGTTTTGTTGCTGGAGACAGAAAACCCGGCCGCCCTTTTGGACGGCCGGGTGAAAATCAGATGAGATCCATGCCCGTGATGCGATATCCGAACATGTTGTTTTGGGACTGGAGGGTGACCCGGAAATGGGCCAGCGGAGAACCGTCGGGCAGGTAGACCAGTGAACCGGTGAGGTACAGCCCATCCGAGGTCTGTTCCCGGCTGTCCACCTGAATTTGGGACAGGCCGTCTTCGCCGCAGACGGCACGATAGACATTGCCGGAGGAATCAAAGGTAAGGCGATCCGCTAAAGCGGCGGGCAGGGAACCCAGGTCTGCCAGCGAGGTGTTCAGGGCGGCAGCGTAGTCTTCTACCGTTTCGGCCGGGAGAAGGAGCGCGTCTGCCTCTGTTTCGGCCCGCCAATCCAGCTGCCCATAGAGGGAGAGCATATTGTACAGCCCTTCCCAAGCCAGTTCGCGGTCGCTCAGCGTGAAGGAGGCGGCCTCCTGATTTATCAGAGCCAGCACCAGGGCGTGGAGGGCGGGGGCCATGGACTCTTCGGCGCTGGTCTGGGCGGGAACCCGGCCAGGGAGGTACTCGTAAACCTGATTGGCGGCGGGGGCCTGCTCATCGTGGGCAGGGGACACACTATTTACCGGCAAAATAAGCATTGAGGTGACCAGAGCAGACGTTAGAAGTTTTTTCCACATGAGAAAGCCTCCTTTCCAGATTGTGGTCTCATTGTACCACGGCGGCTGTGTTACCTTCTTGTCGAAGCCGTTACGAGTTGATGAAAAAACGGTTACAAATTGGTTGCGTGATTCAACGAGCTCTGAGAGGCCCGTCCACGGTTTCAGTCTATGCGGCCCCCTGCGAAAGGATACCCGCTTTTTCTCTGGTTGACCCGGCGGGCGCTTTGCGGTACAATGGAACAAAACCGGCCCGCTGCCGGTCTGGAGAGAATAACAACAGGAGTTTTACATATGCTGAACCATGATCAGGAGCTTCGATTCTGCAAAGCCCGCCGGGGGGCCATCGCCCGGGAGTTTGGCCGGCTGAACACCGAACAGCAAAAAGCGGCGCTGGCTACCGAGGGGCCGCTCCTCCTTTTGGCTGGGGCAGGGAGCGGCAAGACCACAGTGCTCATCCACCGGATCGCAAATTTGATGAAATATGGCCGGGGATCGGATTGTGAGGAGGTTCCAGAGTTTGTCACCGAGGAAGACTTGTCCTTTTTGGAGGCGTACGCCGAGACGGGAGAGGGGGACAAGAACCGGCAGGAACGGCTGTGCCGCCTGAATCCCGCCGCCCCCTGGACCATTTTGGCCATTACATTTACCAACAAGGCCGCTGGAGAACTGAAGGAGCGTTTGACCAAGATGCTGGGCCCCGCAGCCAATGACATCTGGGCCAGCACCTTCCACTCTGCCTGTGTGCGAATTCTGCGCCGGGATATCGACAAGCTGGGGTTTGCGTCCTCCTTTACCATCTACGACACTGACGACTCCTTGCGGGTGCTGAAAGACATTATCAAGGAACAGAACATTGACGACAAGCAGTTCCCGCCCCGGTCCGTTCTGGGGTATATCTCCCGGGCAAAGGACGCCATGAAGCTGGCTCCCGACTATCTGGCCGAGTGCGAGAAGGCGGGGGATTTCCGGCTGACCAAGATTGCCAAGATCTATGTGGAATATCAGCGCCGGCTCTGGGACGCCAATGCCCTGGATTTTGATGACATCATCCTCCACACGGTCCGGCTGCTGAAGAGCTTTGACGAGGTGCGGGCGTACTATCAGAAAAAATTCCGCTATGTCCTGATCGACGAGTATCAGGATACCAATAACCTGCAATATCTGCTGGCCTCCACCCTGGCGGGGGGGTATGAGAACTTCTGCGTGGTAGGGGACGACGACCAGTCCATCTACCGGTTCCGGGGGGCTACCATAGAAAATATCCTCTCCTTTGAAAAGCAGTACAAGGGGGCTCGGGTGATCCGCCTGGAGGAGAACTACCGCTCTTCCGGCCATATTCTGGATGCGGCCAACGCCGTGATTCGGAACAACCAAGGCCGCAAGGGCAAGGAACTTTGGACAAGGGCGGGGCCGGGGGACGCCCTTCAGTTGTACACCGCCATGAATGAGAATGATGAGGCCCAGTATGTGGCCGGGAAAATTTTGGAGAACTTCGGCCAGGGCAGAAGGTGGAAGGATCACGCCGTCCTCTATCGGATGAACGCCCAGTCCAACCAGATCGAGCAGGCGTTCAAGCGGGATGGAGTCCCCTACCGTATCATCGGCGGCACCCGGTTCTTCGACCGGGCAGAGGTGAAGGATGTTCTTGCCTATCTGACTGTATTGGACAACCCGGAGGACGATCTGCGGCTGTCTCGAATTATTAACAATCCACCCCGAGGCATCGGGGCCAAGACGGTGGATACCGCGCTGGAGATTGCCCACCGGGACGGAAGTTCCCTGTATGCCGTTGTGGACAATGCGGCGCTCTATCCAGAGCTGCAGCGGGCCGCGAAAAAGTTGGGGGAGTTTACCAAGCTGATTCAGGAGCTTTATCTGCTCCTGGTGGAAAACAGGCTGACCCTGCCCGCGTTTTATGAGGAGCTGTTGTCCCGCACCGGCTATGCCGTTATGCTGGAGACCAAAAACACCGTGGAGGACCGCACCCGTTTGGAAAACGTGCGGGAGCTGCTTACCTCCATCAACAGCTATTTAGAAAACCGGACTGGCCCAGAGGAGAGCCTGTCCGGCGCACTGCACGGCTTTCTGGACGAGATTGCTCTGTACACCGATATAGACAGCCATGACCCCGACCAGGACTGTGTGGTGATGATGACCATGCACGCGGCCAAGGGGCTGGAGTTCCCCGTTGTCTTCGTAGTAGGGGCAGAGGAAGGGATTTTCCCCGGGATTCGGGCCATCGGCGAAGCGGAGGAGATGGAGGAGGAGCGCCGGCTGTGTTATGTGGCTATGACAAGGGCCAAGGAACAGCTCCACCTCACCTGTGCCGGGCAGCGGATGCTCTTTGGCCGCACCAGCGCCAACCGGCCCTCCCGCTTTGTGGAGGAAATCCCCCCGGAGCACCTGGAACGCTCGGGCAGGACCTTCCTGTCCGACCCGACGGAGGATTGGGGCGGAATGCCCAGCCGCACGTTCGGGTTGGGCGGCTTTGGACAGCGGCCCGCCTATGGAGCGGGACGGCAATACGGAGGAGGAGGCCAGGAAACAGGGGGCCGTGCAGAGGCGGAGAAAACACCGAAACCGGTTCTGGGCGGGGCGACCTTCCGGAACGCCGCCGCGCCCCAGCTGGCCAAGGGCGACATGGTCAGCCACAAGGCGTTTGGAAAGGGCATGGTCCTCTCCATCCAGCCGATGGGAGGGGATGCGCTGGTGGAAATCGCGTTCGACAACGTGGGCACCAAGCGCCTGATGCTCAAAGCCGCTTCGGCGCACATGACTAAGCTCTGATGATAGAAGGCCGGGAGTTTTCCCGGCCTTCAAAAAGGATAATTTCCTCTTGACAAATGCAGAGGGGAGGATTATAATTCACTACAATAAAGCGTTAGATGGAGACAAAGTAGAACGCAGGTCCGGCTAGACAGAGAGTTCCCGGCAGGTGAGAGGGGCATAGCTGTGCGTTTGAAATTTCATCTCCTGAGCTGTCCGAGGAAAGGCCGGGGGCCGAGTAGAGCGGAACGGGCCCTCCCGTTACAGAGGAGGGGCATTGCTGGATGCTCCGAGAGGCCGTTTTTGTAAGAGAGCGGCAAATAGAGGTGGTACCGCGGGAAAATTCCCGTCCTCTGGGTCGAAAGACGCCAGAGGTTTTTTTGTATCGCTGCAAGAAACTGGATGTAGAAAATGAACGGTGATTCTTTACTTTTTGACTTCCCCGTGCTACACTTTCCACAAGTGAATTCCATCTTGGAAATCAGCTTGAAAAGGAGTGTTACACATGGCGAAAGCGGAAAAGAGAGAACGAAGCATGGCTCTCTATGAGACCATCCTGAAGCTGAAGGACTTGGACGAGTGCTGCCGGTTCTTCGATGACCTGTGTACCCCCACGGAGCTGCGCAGCCTGGAGCAGCGGTTCGACGTGGCGGTGTACCTCCAGCAGGGGCTGGTCTATCTGGACATCCTGGATAAGACGGGGGCCTCCAGCGCCACTATCAGCCGGGTCCGGCGGTCCATGCTGGATAATGGTGCGGGCGGTGTGATGCAGGAGGTCATTGCCCGAGAGGGACTCCACGAAAAAAATGAGGAGCCATAGGGGGTGCGCAAGGCGCGCCCTGTGCCGGAAACCTTAAAAAGAAAGCAGGAAGAGCGTATGAAACAACTGATGCTGGGCAACGCCGCCGTTGCCCGAGGACTGTATGAGGCGGGATGCTGTGTGATCTCCAGCTATCCCGGCACCCCCAGCACGGAGATTACCGAGGAGGCTGTAAAATTTCCCGAAATCTACTGTGAATGGGCGCCCAACGAGAAGGTGGCTTTGGAGACCGCCTTCGGGGCCTGTCTGGCGGGGAAACGGGCCTTTTGTGCAATGAAGCATGTGGGGCTGAACGTAGCTGCCGACCCGCTGTATACCATGGCCTATACCGGGGTGAACGCAGGACTGGTGATCGGCGTGGCCGACGACCCGGGGATGCACTCCTCTCAGAATGAGCAGGACTCCCGTCATCACGCCATTGCCGCTAAGGTGCCCATGCTGGAGCCCTCCGACTCCGCCGAGGCGCTGGAGTTTGCCAAGCTGGCCTATACGATCAGCGAGCAGTTCGATACCCCAGTGCTGTTGAAGATGTGTACCCGGGTGGCCCACTCCCAGTCCCTGGTGGAAACCAGCAGCCGGACAGAGCCCGAGTGTAAGCCCTATGAGAAGAACATCGGAAAATATGTTATGATGCCCGGCAATGCCATCCGCCGCCACCCCTTTGTGGAGCAGCGTACCCAAAAGCTTCAGGAGTGGGCGGAGACTGCTCCAATCAATCGGGTGGAGATGGGCGGAACCAAGGTGGGGGTTATCACTTCCTCTACTTCTTACCAATATGTGAAAGAGGTCTTTGGGGACACTGTGTCCGTGCTCAAATTGGGGATGGCCAACCCTCTGCCGGTCCGGCTCATTCAGGAATTTGCGTGTAAAGTAGAAAAGCTTGTCGTTGTGGAGGAGATGGACCCCATCCTCGAAAACCACTGCAAAGCCCTGGGGCTGACCGTCTCCGGAAAGGATGTACTGCCCATGGAGGGGGAGTTCTCCCAAAACCTCATCGCGGAAAAGCTGGGCGGGACGGTACATACAGGCCGGAGCATTGAGGATGTTATCCCTCCCCGTCCCCCCGTCATGTGCGCCGGATGCCCCCACCGGGGACTGTTCTATACCTTGAGTAAACAGAAATGCACCGTTCTGGGGGATATCGGCTGCTATACCCTGGGGGCGGTGGCCCCGCTGGCGGCTATGGACATGGCTCTGTGTATGGGGGCCTCCATCTCCGCTGTCCACGGCTTCAACAAGGCCCGGGGGGCCGAGGCTGAGGGGAAAACGGTGGCTGTCATCGGCGATTCCACCTTTATGCATTCCGGCATGACCGGCCTTGCTAATATCGCCTATAATCAGTCCAATTCTACCGTAATCATTCTGGACAACTCGATCACCGGCATGACCGGCCACCAGCAGAACCCTACTACCGGTTACAACATCAAAGGCGATCCTGCCGGGAAAATTGACCTGGAGGCCCTGTGCCGGGCGATGGGCTTCCAGCGGGTGCGAGTGGTGGACCCCTACGATTTGAAGGCCGTCGGCACGGCAGTCAAAGAGGAACTGGCGGCCGCTGAGCCCTCCGTGATCATCAGCCGCCGCCCCTGCGCTCTGCTGAAGTATGTCAAGCATGAGGCCCCCCTCACGGTAGACCCGGTGAAATGTGTGGGCTGCCGGAGCTGTATGAAAATCGGCTGCCCCGCCATCTCCATCAAGGAGGGCAAGGCCCATGTGGACGCCACCCTCTGTGTGGGCTGCGGCGTGTGCGAGCAGATGTGCGGCGTGAAGGCGTTCGGGTGATGAGCACCCGCAAAGGCGCACATTTTGCGCCCTGACACCCAAAACAAGGAGTTGCTTCAAGATATGGAAACCAAAAATATTATGATTGTCGGCGTGGGGGGACAGGGCTCCCTCTTGGCCTCAAAGCTGCTGGGCCATCTGCTGATGGAACAGGGCCACGACGTAAAAGTGTCCGAGGTTCATGGCATGTCCCAGCGGGGCGGAAGTGTGGTTACATACGTTCGTTACGGCGATAAGGTAAGCTCACCTGTCATCGACCGGGGGGAGGCGGACTACATTGTCTCCTTTGAACTGCTGGAGGCGGCCCGGTGGCTGAGCTACCTCAAGCCCGACGGTCAAATCGTCACCTCCACCCAGCAGATTGACCCAATGCCCGTCATCACCGGCGCAGCTGCTTACCCGGAGAATCTGGTAGAAAAAATGCGCGCCGCCGGAGCCAAGGTGGATGCTCTGGATTGCCTCAAGTTGGCCGAGGAGGCTGGTTCTGCAAAAGCAGTGAACATCGTCCTTATGGGACGGCTCTCCCACTACTTTGACCTGCCTGACGAAGCGTGGCAGAAGTCCCTGGAAGCTATGGTGCCCCCCAAGTTTTTGGAGCTGAATCAAAAGGCGTTTGAACTGGGGAAAAACGCATAAAAGAGATATGGTATCTGTCCCGCCTGCGGGCAGTAAGGCTCCTTTGGAGCAATTCTTTAACTTTATCATAATTCAGGAAGGAAGCATGAACAATGGGACTCTTTTCCAATCTTTTTGGCGGCGGCGCCAAGAAAGTTGAGGAAGTCAACGACGCGAATGCTCAGGCGCTGAAGCAGTTTTTTAAAGAAAATCTGCCCAGTGAATTCGTAAATTCTGCCCGGTACGCCATCTCCATTACCCGAGGGGACAAGGGTTACGAGGCCCGGATGAACATGGACATGGGGGCGGATGGCTCCACCTATGACGGCTTTGCCAAAGAAAACTTTGCGGAACTGGCAGACTGGGAATCGGAGCGGGTATTTGATCTGCTGCCAGAGCCGCCAGTTACTGTGATTGTTATTTTTGACATGGACTTTGGCGGCAAGAACAAGGTTACGATGAACCGGGGCCGCCTCCTGGCAAAATAAGAAAAAACAATATTTTTCATAAGGTTTTCTTTTGGTTCCTTTCTTTCTATAAAAGAAAAGAACATAAGACATACAACCCGAAAGGAATGATACCCATGGAACAATACTACCAGCCCGAGATTGAGTGCGCGTCCCGGGAACAGATCAAGGAATGGCAGGACGAGCGGCTTGTGAAACAGGTGCGCCATGTCTGGGAGAATGTACCCTACTACCGCAAAAAGATGGAGGAGAAGGGGCTTACCCCCGACGATATCCGCTCCAGCGACGACCTGTACAAGCTGCCCTTTGTTACCAAAGCCGACCTGCGGGAGGCTTACCCCTACGGGCTGGTAGCCAAGCCGCTGAAGGAGTGTGTGCGGATTCAGTCCACCTCGGGCACCACGGGCAAACGGGTTGTGGCCTTCTACACCCAGCAAGACATCGACCTCTGGGAGGACTGCTGCGCCCGGGCCATCATGGCCGCAGGGGGGACCGACGAAGATGTGTGTCAGGTGTCCTACGGCTACGGCCTGTTCACCGGCGGTCCCGGCCTGAACGGCGGGTCCCACAAAGTGGGGTGCCTTACGGTTCCCACCTCTTCGGGCAACACCGAGCGGCAGATCATGTTCATTCAGGACCTGAACGCCACCATTCTGTGCTGTACCCCCTCCTACGCCGCCTACATCGGGGAGACCATGAAGGAAATGGGCCTCACCCCCGACCAGATTCCCCTGAAGGCGGGCATTTTCGGCGCGGAGGCCTGGAGCGAGGAGATGCGGCAGGATATCCAGAATACCCTGGGTATTAAAGCCTATGATATTTACGGCCTGACCGAGCTGTCCGGCCCGGGGGTGGCCTTTGAGTGCTCTGCTCAGACCGGAATGCACATCAATGAGGACCACTTCATCGCTGAGATTATCGACCCCGACACCGGTGAGGTCCTCCCCGAGGGGAGCCGGGGCGAACTGGTATTCACCTCCATCACCAAGGAGGCGTTCCCCCTCCTGCGCTACCGCACCCGGGACATCTGTATGCTCACCCGGGAAAAGTGCTCCTGCGGCCGCACCCACGTGAAGATGTGCAAGCCCATGGGCCGCTCCGACGATATGCTCATCATCCGGGGCGTCAACGTCTTCCCGTCCCAGATTGAGACCGTTCTGCTCAACCACGGCTACCCCGCCAATTACCAGATCATTGTGGACCGGGTGAAGTCCACCGACACCCTGGATGTTCAGGTGGAAATGACCCCCGAAATGTTCACCGACAACATGGGCGAAATCACCGCACGGCAGAAGGAACTGGTGGACGGCCTGCGGGCCATGCTGGGCCTTGCGGCGAAGGTTACCCTTGTGGCTCCCAGGACCATCGTCCGCAGTGAGGGCAAGGCGGTCCGGGTCATTGACCGGCGGAAGATTTAAGGAGGAACGACCTATGAGCATCAAACAGATTTCTGTATTTCTGGAGAACAAACCCGGTGCGCTCTACGCCATGACCGGGGTGCTGGCTCAGAATAACATCGACATGCGGGCCTTTTCTCTGGCTGAGACCAGCGATTTCGGGATCGCCCGGGTGATTGTGGACGACGTCTACAAGACCGCTACCGTCCTGAAAGACGCGGGCTTTGTGAACAGCGTGACCCCTGTGCTGGGCGTCGCCATTCCGGACGTGCCCGGGGGACTGAACCGGGTTCTTCAGGCCCTCACCGACGCCAGGGTGAACGTGGAGTACATGTATGCCTTTCTGGGCGGCAGGGACGCAGAACATGCCTGTATGATTTTCCGTGTGGAGGACAACGCTGCGGCCTCCGCCGCTCTGTCGGCCCGGGGCATCCGGACGCTGAAACAGGAAGAGATCGACAGGCTGTAAACAGGAAAACTCCCGCTTCGGCGCTGCGCCGGAGCGGGAGTCCTTTATATATGCAGAACAATGCGGATGACACCGATGACCGCCAGATGAGCGGGGTAGAAGGCGTAGAAAAACCATCTGGGAATTTTGATGCCGGTATGGGTGGGCAGATAGATGGGGATGACGGACAGCATCCCGAAGATGGTCCAGTTGACTGCGTGTCCTGCGATCATCAGGGATTTGGGATCCTCCGGATATCCGTTCCACAGAGCAGGGAGCCACGTCAGAACGTAGAGCACGGCCCCCAGGGCGGGCCGTCCGCTCCAGCGGAACACCGGGTATTGGGGAAACGGATTCCCGTCCACATGGTCGATCAGATAGGTCAACCCTTCAGCTTTTGTCTCCGGGCCTCCTGCCAGGAGTCCTGGAGGGACTGCCGGAAGTCTCCGTCGGTGAGGGCGCGGTAGAGCAGCGCGGAAATCAGTCTGGCGCCGCCGGCGATGGCCTGGTGAGCGGCGGGGCAGGTGATGACCGACTCGAACTCCGGCGTATGGAGGGGGTGAAATTCCGGGCAGATGGGCAGCAGAGGCTGGACAGTGGGACAGCGATAGCTGACATTGCCCACATCGGAGGAGCCGTTGGGAGGCATGACCGGGCTGTGGGCTACCCCCAGTTCGTCCATGATGGACAGGACTGCCGACTCCAGTGCGGGCACCCGGACCATGTCGGCAAAACTGGCAAAACCCTCAGTAAAGGAGACCTGGCAGTCCAGCGCCATGGCCGCTCCCTGTGCGCACTTCCGGACAATTTCGTCCATGGCCTTCAGTTTCCGGGCGGAGTCGGTGCGGAACTCCAGCCGGACTTCCGCCCGGTCGGGGATGATGTTGGGGGCCTTGCCGCCGTCGGTGAAAATGCCGTTCAGGCGGATGTCCGGCGTAAAGCACTCCCGGCGGGCGTCCGCCAGGTCAAGAAATTTCCGGGCAGCGGCCAGGGCGCTGTGGCCGTCCCAGGGAGCCCCCGCCGCGTGGGCCGCCTGTCCCCGGAATTCCACCAGATAACAGGTCAGGCTGAGCACGTCCATGTCGGCTGTCCCCGTCCCTCCGCTCCAGCTGTGGACCATCGCCGCCAGCGCCATACCGTCAAAGACCCCCTGGTCCGCCATCCCAACTTTGGCACCGGCCTCCTCCTCTGCGGGGGTGCCGAAGACGTGGACCTGTCCCTGGAATCTGTCCCGCAGTTCCGCCAGCGCCAGCGCCGCCAGCACCGCCATGGAACCGTGGACGTTGTGTCCGCAGGCGTGGCCCAGCCCGGGCAGGGCGTCGTACTCCACCAGAATGGCGGCGGAAGGGCCGTCTCCGTTGTCCAGCACGGCATGGAATCCGGTGGGATAGCCCAGATAGGGATACTCCACTTGATAGCCGGCCTGTTCTAGAAGCGATACAATCTTTTGGCTGGAGCGAAACTCCTGGTCGGGAAGCTCCGGGTGGGCGGCCAGATCATCGCTGAGCGCAATTGCAGCGGCATGATTCCGCTCTACCGCCTGGGTGAGAAAGGATGGAATTCGCTGTTGATCCATAGTGATTTCCTCCGTAAACCGTAAAATTTTTGCAGGATGATGTTTAAATATAGCATAGACTGGATGAACTGGCAATGAAATTTATGGAACTTTTAAAAATGGGGGCAAAATGAAAGGGCTGAACGCCGCCCAGGGGAAAACTGTCTCAGGAACCGGTATGCCCGGCATTCCCCTGACAGTGTGCCCCATGGACGATGCGTCCAGCCCGCCTATGCGCCTGTTTTAATCCGTGAGAAAATGTCTGTTTGGAAAACGTTACTTCATGCCGTTCTCATAGGACTCGATCATCTTTTTGACCATCTGGCCGCCCACGGAACCGGCCTGCTTGCTGGTCAGGTCGCCGTTGTAGCCCTGCTTCAGGTTGACGCCCACCTCATTGGCGGCTTCCATCTTGAACTTATTCATAGCCTCGCGGGCGTTGGGAACCATAATCTTATTACTATTACTGTTAGACATAATGAAGTCTCTCCTTTTCAATTTGTTTTTATGAGTTAAAAGCTTGGATGGAACATCCGAGCATAGTTTGAGCTGTCCGCGCTTTTATATTCGGATGGTGTTCTGGTAAGTTTAGGTTGTACAGGCAGTGCGCAAAAAGCGGAAGACCATTTGTCATGAGCCGAGGATACCATCGCCTGGAAGGATACTCAGCCTTCCGTTAATATGAATTCATAAAAAGTTAAGGATTTTTTTGTCGTAATTTCCTTTGGCCTGTGTTAGAATACCCCATTGACAAGAGCGCCTTAGTACAAACTAGGCGTGAATAGAGGATGTATGCAATGAAAGACAAGAAAAAATGGTTGGTTCTGTGTGTGGCGCTAGGTCTTCTGGCAGGGGGCGGAGGATTTCTGTATCGTACCGGCTTCTTTCAGGCGGCCGCCTCACTGGAGGGCCTGCGGACTTACATTACCCGCTTTACCCCCTATTCCCATTTGATTTTCTTTCTGCTTCAATTTTTATCGGTGGTGCTGGCGCCCATTCCCAGCAACATCACAGCCGCCGCTGGGGGAGTGCTGTTTGGTACGTGGCCTGCGTTTCTGCTCACCTTTGGGGCAGTAGTGAGCGGATCGCTGCTGGTATTTTGGCTGGCCCGGGTACTGGGCCGGGACTTTGCAGACCGGCTGGTCAGCCGGAAGCTGTCCGAGCGGTATCAAGCGATCCTGCGGACTAAGGCCCCCATTTTTTTAACGCTGGCCTTTCTGTTCCCCTTCTTTCCGGATGATATGCTGTGTATCCTGGCTGGACTCACCGATCTGTCCTTCCACCGCTTTGCGTTAATTGTAGTGCTGACGCGGCCTTGGGGACTGCTCTTTGCCAGCGCCTTGGGAGGGGCCTCTCTAGGCCTGTCTCCGTGGGTGATGGTACCCATTGGACTGCTAGGGCTGGCGTTGTTTCTGCTGGGGCTGAAATATGGAGATAAGTTGGAAGAAGGACTGTTAAAACGTTTGAGAGGGCACAAAAGTGGGGAGACTAAGTAGGTATGAGTGAAAGCCTGGCCGGACGGCCTTGAGATTTTATATTTTACCTCTTTACAAAACGCTGATAATATGATAAAATCCGGGCATAACAATAATTAGTATTGTTAAGAAAGGGGGAGGGCCTTTGGAGCGTGCTGTCCGCTACAGTAAAAAACGAGAGGCAATTCTGGCCGCCCTCCAGGGGACGAACTGCCATCCGTCGGCCGAATGGCTCTACCGGCAGCTCAAGCCCCGGCACCCGGACCTCAGTCTTGGAACCGTATACCGCAACTTGGCCTTTTTTCAGGAGCGGGGCATGGTTCAGAGTGTGGGCGTGGTCCAGGGGCAGGAGCGGTTCGACGCCATTGTCGCCCCGCACAGTCACTTTGTTTGCGAGTGCTGCGGCACCGTTCTGGACCTTCCGGGTATCTGCCCGGAGGGGGAGCTGGAGCAGGCCGTCAGCCGGCAATATGGGGTCGTGGTGGAACGCCGCGAACTCATCTTTTTCGGGCGGTGCCCCGAATGTGTGAATCAACAAAATATCAAGGAGGAACCATTATCATGAAAAAGTTTGTTTGCAGTGTCTGCGGTTATGTCTACGAGGGCGACTCCGCTCCCGCCAAGTGCCCTCAATGCGGCGTCGGCCCCGAGAAGTTCGTGGAGCAGGGCGGCGAAATGTCCTGGGCCGCTGAGCATATCGTAGGCGTAGCCCAGGGTGTTGATCCTCAGATTATTGAGGGCCTGCGCGCCAACTTCCAGGGCGAATGCACCGAGGTCGGCATGTATCTGGCCATGGCCCGTGTCGCCCATCGCGAGGGCTACCCCGAGATCGGCATGTACTGGGAGAAGGCTGCTTTTGAAGAGGCCGAGCACGCCGCCAAGTTTGCCGAGCTGCTGGGCGAGGTGGTGACCGACTCCACCAAGAAGAACCTGGAGATGCGGGTCGAGGCCGAGAACGGCGCCACCGCCGGCAAGGTCGCCCTGGCCAAGATGGCCAAGGAGCAGAAC